>CACKMC010000001.1 GCA_902601155.1 Coxiellaceae bacterium
TTTGGCGAAAGTGTGCAGAGATCATTTGATGTGTGCCTATGATAAACATTATCCTGGCTATGGGTTTGCTTCGCACAAAGGTTATGGCAGTGCGGCACACCGAGCTGCTTTGAAGGAAAAAGGGCCCTGTCCTATTCATCGACGAAATTTCAAAGGGGTTTTGTCATCATGAGTGTGTGCCATCTTCATGTGTATAGCCAATACTCTGTGGTGCATGGACTGTTACACCCAAAGGCATTGATTGAACTGGCCAAACAGGCGAATATGCCAGCCATTGCTTTAACCGATCGGATGACGATGTATGCATGGGTTAAGTTTTATCAAGCAGCCCAAGCTGCGGGTATTAAACCCATTTTAGGGGCAGAGGTGCGGGTCTGTTATGGTGACGATGAGATAGAGTATGTGACTTTGTTATGTCAGTCCAATGTGGGTTACCGACGATTGTCGGTATTGTTATCCGAAGCTTATGCATCGCCACACCCACAACATGGTCCTTGTGTGATGCACGATCGCTTGGTGGATTCTGAGGCCGTGGAAGATTTGTTATTGCTGTTGGGCGGGCCGACATCTCGTTGGCCGGCATGGATCGAGGCGGGTTGTGCAGGTCAAGTGCACCAGGCCATTCGAGACGCGTTTCCTGATCGATTTTACTGGGTACTTCAGCCTAATTGTTCGAGTAATGAGTGGATACTTGACTGGGCAAAAAAACATGATGAGCCTGTGGTGGCTACCCATCCCATTTGTTTTGCCCAAACGACAGATTTTGAGGCCCATGAAGCACGCATGTGTATTGACCAGGGGTGTGTATTAGACGACCCAAAACGTCCGCGCTTTTTCACCCAAGACAATTATTTTTGGTCGCCTGAACAGCTGGGTGAAGTGTTTCAGCATGTGCCCAGTGCGCTGACCAATACGGCACTGATTGCCAAGCGCTGCACGGTCACGGCAGAAATGGGGGCGGTGCATTTGCCTGATTACCCCACACCTGCTGGCCAATCGATGGCCGATTTTTTTAAAACCCATGCCCACGAAGCACTGACCCAGCGTATACCTGATGCTTCGCTGGCTTATCGTGAGCGGCTTGATCATGAAATTGACGTCATCACCCAGATGAATTTTGCTGGCTACTTTCTGATTGTTGCTGATTTTATCAACTGGGCAAAACAGCATGATGTCCCTGTGGGACCAGGTCGGGGATCAGGTGCCGGTTCTTTGGTGGCTTATGTGCTTGGCATCACAGATCTAGATCCTTTACCCTATCATCTTCTTTTTGAGCGTTTTTTGAACCCTGAGCGGGTTTCAATGCCGGATTTTGATATTGACTTTTGTATGGAAAAAAGGGATCAAGTGATCCAATATGTTGTGTCACGCTATGGTCAGGCCAATGTGGCGCAAATCATTACGTATGGTACCATGGCTGCCCGTGCGGTGGTGCGTGATGTGGGCCGTGTATTGAACCATCGCTATGGTTTTGTCGATGAGTTAGCGAAATTGATTCCCTTTGAACTTGGCATGACGTTAACCAAAGCGCTCACCTTAGAACCTTTGTTACAGGCACGCTATCAACAAGAAGAGTCCGTCAAACGTTTATTGGATTTGGCCCTCGCCTTAGAAGGGGTGGTGCGTCATGTGGGTAAGCATGCGGGTGGGGTCGTCATCGCGCCTAAGCCTTTGACCTATTTTACGCCGCTTTATTTTGAATCTGAGCACGCGCAAGGTATCACGCAGCTGGATAAGGATGATCTAGAAACGATTGGTCTGATTAAGTTTGACTTTTTAGGCTTACGTACACTCACGATTATCGATTGGACGATTGAGGGTATTGTGGACCAGCAAGGGGGAGAGAAATTAGCGATCAACCGTATTCCTCTAGACGATGAGCCGACTTACCAAACGATCAAGCGTTGTCAGACAACCGCGGTGTTTCAGCTTGAATCGCGTGGGATGAAAGAGCTTGTGAAGCGTTTGCAACCTGATCAGTTTGAAGATTTGGTGGCCTTAGTGGCTTTGTTTCGTCCGGGGCCATTGCAATCGGGGATGGTGGACGATTTTGTCCTGCGTAAGCATGGGCAAGCCGCCATCGTGTATGATCACCCTTTGCTTGAATCGATTTTGCAACCCACCTATGGTGTTATCTTGTATCAAGAGCAGGTGATGCAGATTGCGCAAGTCTTGGCAGGTTACACCTTGGGCTCAGCTGATTTGCTTCGTCGTGCGATGGGTAAGAAAAAACCAGAGGAAATGGAAAAGCAGCGAAGTATTTTTATGGCGGGTGCTGAAAAAAAAGGCATTGATGTCGATTGTGCTCGTCAGATTTTTGATTTAATGGAAAAGTTTGCAGGCTATGGCTTCAATAAATCACATTCAGCAGCCTATGCCTTATTATCGTATCAAACGGCGTGGCTTAAAACGCATTATCCTGCGTTTTTTATGGCGGCAGTGCTGTCGTCTGACATGGATAATACCGATAAGTTAGAAGGCTTTGTGCAAGAGTGTCGTGCCATGAAGCTGACACTGATCCCACCGCAAGTTAACCAAAGTCGTTTTCGTTTTTTTGTGAATGAACAGGGGGAAATCGTCTTTGGACTGGGGGCAATTAAGGGGATTGGCCGTCCGGTGGCAGAGCAGATTGTGTCCGTGAGAAAAGAAGGTGGTCCATTTAAAGATTTATTTGATTTTTGTATGCGTTTGGGGCTTGGTGTCTTGAATCGTCGGAGTCTTGAAGTATTGGCCAACAGTGGGGCTTTGGATGCCTTGGCCCCAAATCGTGCCACACTGTTGGCATCATGGGCACAGTGTAGCAAACATGCTGAGCAGCAGTTGAAGTCACGTGCTTGTGGTCAGCAAAGTTTATTTGGCCAAAGTGAAGTCAATCAACCAACTTACCCGACACAACACCCTGATCATCCTTTGACGTGTTTAGCGCAAGAATACAGTGCCCTCGGTTTTTATTTAACCCAACATCCTTTTTATTTTTTACGTCCCCAATTAAATGCTTTCGGTGTCAAGCCAATTGTCCATGTGTTAAAAGCCAAGGGTGCTTTGCGTGTGGCGGGCTTGGTGCAACAGGTTCGTTTCATGCATAACAAGCAAGGCAAACCTTTTGCCTTTGTGAGTCTTAGCGATGAAAGTGGTCAATGTGAGGTCACCTTATACAGTGAAGTCCTCACGGCTTGTCGTCCGTTGCTGGTGAAGGATCAGTGGGTTTGTTGTGAGGGGCATGCACGTGAAGATAGTTATGCTGGGCGACAACGTTTACAGGTAGATACCGTGATGTCTTTTCAGCAGATGTGTGAGCAAATGGGGCAGCGTTTGGTGTTGCGTGTGGACAGCAATACGTCGCGTGAAGCAGTGGTGGAAGCATTACAATCTCATAAGGATCCTTCGGGTTGGACCTTGGTGTTGCAGTATCATCATACGGAAGGTGATGTGTGGATCACTTGTGGGGATGCATGGCGTGTGACACGTGATTGGCAACGTTTGCATCGTATGGCACAACAGCATGCATTAGATATGAGGGTGGTGTCATGAGTGAGATCATGACGTGGCAGTCTGTTTTGGCCTCAGAAAAAAAGGCGCCTTATTTTCAGGCTATCTTAGATCGGGTGGCTGCTGCTATTCGTGAGGGTAAGCGTGTTTTTCCTGAGCCTTCTGCTTATTTTGAAGCTTTGCGTTTAACGGCTTTGGCTGATGTGCGTTGTGTGATTGTCGGACAAGATCCGTATCATGGTCCAGGTCAAGCGCATGGGTTAAGTTTTTCGGTGCCCCATGTTCCAGTAAAAACTCACTGCGTTGAAAACCTTCTGGTAAATCTTGCTGCACAGTTTGTTTGATGACGCGTGGCCCAGCAAAACCAACTAATGCATTGGGCTCTGCGATAATGACATCGCCTAACATGGCTAAGCTGGCTGAAACACCACCCGTGGTGGGATCACCCAGGACGACAATATAAGGCAGTTTAGCTTCCGCTAATTTAGCCAATGCAGCACTTGTCTTGGCCATTTGCATCAAGGAAAAGAGCCCTTCTTGCATTCTGGCACCACCGCTGCAAGTAAAACACACAAAGGGACAACGTTTCTCAATGCTACGATGCACAGCTTGTACAAAACGCTCGCCCACAGCAGATCCCATCGATCCGCCGATGAAAGAAAACTCAAAAGCACCTGCAATCAAAGGTTGATTGGCCAAACGGCCTTCTGCCACCAAGAAGGCACTGGTTTCACCTGTTTTTTTTCTGGCTGCTTGCAAACGGTCTTTGTATTTTTTCGTATCACGAAAACCTAAACGATCCATCGGATTGACATCATCCGCAAAGCGCACCATGGTGTCTGGATCAAAGAATTGCGTTAAGCGCGCTTGGGCGCTGATACGAAGATGATGCTGACATTTAAAACATACATGCAGATTACGCACCAACTCAGCACGATACAGCGCCGCTTGACAGTTCGGACACTGTGTCCAAACACCACTTGCAACCTCTTTACGCTGCCCTGCGAATAGTTGACCGACTTTCTTAGCTAACCAATGGCTCATAAAGCTTACTCTTCACACATGAAAAAAGTTTATTTTACCACTGATTTGATCAACAATCAATCAACCCCTATGTCACAACGGCTTTTTCGACGTTGATTTGCTGGGAACTGTAGATGACTCATGTTTTATCGATTACACTGTCAACATGGAAAAAATACGTGGTATTGGCATAGCACTTCTCGCTTCACTGTGCATTGGTGGTTTATTGCTATGGTGGCATACCGCGCTCAATGCATCGATCCTATCACTGACTCGCTTAGGAGGCGCTATCTTTTTACGCTTATTAAGTGTGATCATCGTGCCACTCATTTTCACATCACTGTGCCAAGCTGTTTTACAAATCAAAACAGAAAAACAGCTCACCATACTCGGCTTAAGAACACTTGGCTTTTATTTATTGACAACATTGCTGGCCATGAGCATGGCATTCTTGTGTAGCCAGCTACTTTCACACCATACACCTGCCTTATTAACCACAAGCACTTGGGTCAGACCCGCCACTGATTTATCATTGCATACCATCGTATTGACTTGGTTTCCTGCCAACCTGATCAAAAGCCTTGCGGAAGGTAATCTGATTGCACTGATCATTATCACCCTGTTTTTTGCGATAGCTTGTCGACAAGCCAGCGCCCAAAGCGCAACGATTCAACAATGGGTCGCCAGTTTACACACGGTACTCGTTGCCTGGTTAATGCTTGTATTACGATTAGCGCCTTATGGTATATTCTGCCTCATCACCGCCACTTTACTCCAAACAGGCTGGCATGCCATACCACCGCTGCTCTTTTATATGCTCACTGTGTTACTGGCTCTATGCTTACATTGCCTGATCAGCTTTGGTTTTTTACTCTATCAATTCACGCCCCATACTTTAATCACTGTGGTACACCAAATGCGCCAACCTTTAATCACCGCCTTTAGTTTAGCCAGCAGTCAAGCCACCATCCCACTGGTCATGCAATACCTCACAACGCGCCTTAAACTTCGTGAAACGACCACATCCTTGGTCATCCCCATGGGCGCCACCGTCAACATGGACGGCACGGCCATCATGCAAGTAGTGGCCAGCCTTTTTATTGCCCATCATTACCATATTATCTTAAGTGGCTTCGATTATGTGATGTTATTCACACTCATCATGATGGCCTCCATAGGCACAGCAGGCATTCCTGGCATTGGCCTCATGACCTTGGCAGCAGTGTTCACCCAATTGGGCTTACCTTTGGAAGGCATTGGCCTCATTCTTGGGGTGGATCGCTTATTAGATATGTGTCGCACTACCGTCAATGTGCTTGGTGATAGCGTCATTGCTTGTGTCATTGATTACACCACAGACACCCTAGACCAGCCATCTGCACATAAGACATAAGCAGGTCTTTTTATCCTACACTATCCTGATCGGCTATGGGCAAATAAGTGATAGGGTCAAATAAAGGCGGATCCACCCACTGACATGCCGAGGGATAGTAAGCCTTCACAAAATACAACCCTGTGGCCGGCATACATGGCATGCGTGGATGACGAACCCCCGTGTCAACGGCTTCTTTGAATACATCCATCGTCACATCACCTGCGCCAACAGCCAAGGTTGCACCCGCAATAAAACGCACCATATGATGCAAGAAACCATTGGCGATGATTTCTAAGCACCAAGCTTGATCGGATGGATGCTTCTGCCATTGGCAGTGAAAAATACGCCGACGAGCATGCTTCGCCTGACATTCACGTGTACGAAATACTTGGAAGTTTCGCTCACCAATCAAATAAGCGGCTGCCTCGTGAAGTTTATCCGCCTCCACTGGTTTTGACCATAGACTCATGCGTTGTCGCCAAATCGGATGCTGATCACTTCGACACCAGTACCGGTAGTGACGTGCTTGTGCTGAAAAACGAGCATGAAAAGCATCATCAACGACACTGACTTGATTGAAACGAATCGCCGGTGGCAATAAGCTATTGGCGCCACGACGTAATTGAGATAATGTGCGGGGATGATGGCCATCAAAATGAATGGTTTGGCTTAAGGCATGCACCCCAGCATCTGTGCGACCTGCACAGACGATATCGACGGGGTGGTCTAAGATCTTAGACAGCGCTTTTTCAACAAAATATGCCACTGTTTGTGTGGTATGCTGCTGCGCCTGCCAACCGTGAAACATTGCACCATCATAGGAAACTGATGCTGCAAATCGCGTCATTTACGCTGAGTCCATGCGCGCAAGCAAGGCTTTTGCCTGTGCTCGCTGGTCACTATTGCCCAATACCAAGACCTCAGAAATGACACTACTGGCACTGCGTTTATCGCCCATGGTTAGATAGGCTTCGATCAAATCAAGTTTAGCTGGCACACCCTCTTCTGAACTTAAAAAATCATACTCTTCTTCCTCTGCGTTTTTTTCTTGGCGACTATCTCGCATCGTAGACAAGACCGTCCACCATAAGAGTAACCCGAGGCTCAGCGCCATCCACAAACGAAAATCATGATGATGACTGGCTGGCAGTGCTTGAAACAAAGAAGGGGGTTCAATGGTGTAGAGTGTTGTTAACCGTTGCTTCATTAAATCATTTTGCGCCGTTAATTCAATCGCATATTGTTTATATTGATTATTTTCTTTTTTAAGCGCATGAATCTCTTGCTGCAACAAGGCTGAATAGGCTTGAACAGGTTGCGTCACCAAGACCCAGGGTGACGCAGATACCGCCGTCACGGCTGAAGCGGGTACAAGCCATAATAGCAAACAACAAAGCATTCCCCCGATAGCTGATCGCATACTTCCATCTCCTCACACCAATGTTACTTGCAGTGTAACGGAGTGAGCAGGGGTTTGTACAGCTTTATCGATTAAAGGGGGATGGCTTGGGGGGTGTTGGATCTGGCTCAGGATCTGGACTGGGATCTGCTTCTTGATCACCAAACAGAGGGATGATGTCCGGATTGTCCTCAGCACTGGCAGCAGGGGCATCATCGTATTCATGATTCACTGCTTGACCGGTTTGAGAGGAAGCACGTTGCTTTTTCTTACGTTCAAGCAAGCGACGCATATCATCGGGTAATGCTTTCAAATCATGCTCTGACATATCCACAAGCGCAGACAACAACTGATCTGCCGTCACGGTATCCACATGCTTGGGATCGCCACCCAGTGCATCCACAAGCTGCCCTACTTTATCGGGATTTTCTTCGATCCAACTGGCTAAATGCGCATGAATCTCTTGATCAGTTGCTTTGGCGTCTGATCCCAACAAATCACGTAGCATGGTGACAACACTTTGCTCATCAGGTTGGCGTGGATCAGACATAGGCATTTTCCTCTTGTTGACATAGACTTTGTATGCAGGCATTGATTTGCAGTGCCTGCGTGGCAGCACCTTTTCGTAAATTATCAGTAATACACCAAAAGCTCAAGCAAGTAGGATGATCCACTGCCACGCGTGCACGCGTCACAAACACATCATCCTGACCCACAGCATCGACAGCCGTGGCCTGGTCAGGCGACACATATTGCAGACCTGCTTGCGCCTGCCATGCTTGCAATACCTCATCAATATGCCACGCTTGATCACGATACACACTGACACTCATGCCATGACAAGCAAAGCTGGGGACACGGACGGCTGTGGCTTGCAAGCTCCATGAAGGGTAATCGAGGATACGTGACACTTCTCGACGAATCTTTTCTTCTTCACCACTTTCACCTTGTGCATCGATGCAATCAATCCACGGCATACAATTGAATCCGATTGGTTTCTCATAATACGTGGCTTGTCCTTTTTTATGTGCTAACACGTCTTGACTTTCTTGTGACAAAGCAGACAATGCCTGGCGCCCACTGCCAGAAACGGATTGATAGGTGGACACATTGACATGACCCATGCCTCCCATAGCATGCAAAGGTGCTAAGGCCATACTCAAAGGAGTGGCCACACAATTGGGACTGGCAAAGACACGTTGTCCTTGATGTATGGCCTGCTGCATCTTGGCTGCATGTAGCTCAGGAATGACCAAAGGCACTGCGGGATCATGGCGATGGGCGGCACTTTTATCAATCACCCAACAGGCATGCTGACGTAAACGCGGCATGAGTGCGCGCGCGCACGTTTCACTAACGGCCAAAAACACAACATCCACGGAGGAAAAATCGAAGTCTAGGGTGTTTTTGACTAGCCAAGACTTGCCTTGTACCACCATGGTTTTTCCTGTGGAGCGCTCACTGGCCAATGCTTCAATATGCGTTTCGCCACGGGCCAATAATCCCGCCAATATATACTCACCCACTAAACCGGTGGCGCCAACGACTGCGTAACGCGTTACTGCCATGGTGATGCCTACTTACTTAATCACGCGGTGATGATAACACAGCTTGAACCATGAAACAAAATCAGCTAAAACATACCCCCCTACGTAGACTGTCACGAAGCCCCCAAGACATGCCAAGAAAAGTCACGACATGAGACTAAAATCACGCCAAATCAATGCAAGATATGACTTCAAAAAATAATAGCCAATATCTTACATGACTAACATCAACTATCTTACATACAACAAATACTTATAAGAATAAAAAAACAATTAATATGGGTGCGAATCAAGTTAAAAACTAAGTTTTTTTCTAGATAGGATTTCATTTTTTGGGATAATACGTATAATGACAGAGTGTGCTATTACGGCACAGACTTCTCAGGGAGCGATCACATGACTAATCAAGCACAAGACCCATCAGGCCCACAACAACGCGCACGACGTTTACATATTTTACGCGAAATGACTGGCCTCTCACGTGACAAATTTCAACAACGTTATGGTATCGCAAGAGGTACCTTACAAAACTGGGAATCTGCTCGATTTGGTGGACTCACAGTGAAAGGCGCCAAAACCATTCTTATTGCGCTTCAAGCCGAAGGCATTCAAGCTGATCTTCAATGGCTTCTTCATGGCATTGGTCCTGCGCCCTGCATCACGCAAGCTTCTGGCATCACACAAACTGACCACCTTTCTGCACTACCTGATGCGTTCATTAAAACCATCGCAGAAGAGCTGCTGACATTTCGTCAACACCATTCGGATGAAGTCATCGAATACGTGGTACCCGACAATAGTATGGAACCACAATTCTCTCGACTCCACTATGTGGCGGGAGTACGCCGCTATCGCGAGCAAATTGATCAAACTGTGGGCCTCAATTGCATCGTACAAACCCGTGAATACGGCACCCTACTTCGCTACGTCAAACAAGGCGAAGAGATTGGTAACTATCATTTATACTGCCTTAACCAGCACGGCCAAGCTACACGGCCCTGTTTGTATAATGTACCACTGATTTCTTCTGCACCAGTTATTTGGCATCGACGCTACTTTGAGCCACAACCAACGCACTAGTTCTCTGGTAATTTAATTCGTGAATCTGGTGCCCTAAGCGTTTACCACGTGCTTCGTACTTCGTTGTACTGCGTACATCTTGTTGGTTAAATGATGCGTCTCGATGAAAATAAGGGTTGTCGAAAACAGTGCGCATATGCTCTGCGTAAACGTCATCATCTGTCGCCAAACACACAACACCCCCCACTTTGACGACACGCGCCAAATCACGCACTAAATCAGCCTGAACCAAGCGACGCTTTTGATGGCGCTTTTTAGGCCATGGATCCGGAAAAAAAATCGTCACACGCGCTAAACACTGTGCAGGCAACGCTGCGATAAGCACATGCACATCACACTCCATTACTCGGACATTCGTCAACGCCCGTTTCGCGCACTGCAATAACAACGCGGCAATACCCGGGCGATACACATCGACTGCCAAAAAATGATGGTGGGGCTCACGTGACGCCATGGCCACCACCTGCTCACCCATCCCAAAACCTATCTCCAACACCAAAGGCGCCACCCTATCAAAACCAAAATAAGGCCCCACAATCTCTGCAGGCTCACGACACCATGTTGACTGATACTGCGCATAAGCTAAACGCTGTGCCGAAGTCATTCGACCACTACGACGCATGTAACTACGCAAATAATTTGCTATCACAGCCTATTCCTTACCCTTGTAAACGCTTGCATCCTAACAAACATTAAGGCACACTACTAGGGCAAAGGACTGGAACACCGCCATGCGACCGCTGAAAAAACGCATCATCCTCGGCTTGGCAAGCTTAATAAGCTTGTTGTTTCTTGCAGTCTCTCTTTTTTTCTGGTTATTTGAAGCCCCTAAATTTCAACGCGATTTCTTTCAGGTCATTGAAAAAAGTACAGGCTATCAAGCCCATGCTTCTACCCCCATCACTTGGTCGCTGACACCATGGATTGGTATTGATCTGCATACCTTAATATTAACACCGCCTAAACCTTCACGCCCTAAAGTCACCATTGACCACACGCATGTACTGATCTCTCCTTGGGCACTTCTCCAGGGCGACATTCTCCCGCATACACTCGAATTACGTGGTGTTCACATCATCTCTACACAACGTATTCAACTCAAACATTTAGGCAGCTGGTTACACAAACACTTAAGAACATGGCCCAAATCATTACCCACGCTCAACATCAAAATCACCGAAGGCTCACTGATGCATCAACAACACAGCTATCAAAACTGGTCATTACAAGCGCACAATCTCAGTGGCTCTCAACCCTTCACACTGACAAGCGTCATCAAACAACCTGACTACACACTTAATGTCTCAGCACTCATCCATGGCGATACTGATACGCTGTATCTTGAAAATACCCGACTTGGATTAACTGACACACGAGGCACCAATGAACGCATTTCAGGGGACCTACATTTTCATCCTAAAACATACCACATCACACTGAAGGATTTTGTGTATGATTCTGCGAGCTTACGCCTGCAAGGTGAACTGCAGTGCCAAGCACCACATTATATCTGTGAAGGCACCCTAAGCTTACCCGCTAGCAATCTGGCCAATTTTCTGAATACGCACCAAATCAACCCTGGCTTTTCCCATCAAGCCTTACAAAATATCGCCTTAAAACTGACACTCACCCCCCAAGCGATTCAGTGCACCGGCACGCTCGATCAGCAAAAAATGCAAGCACGCTATCTCCGCCAAACCAAGCATCTTACGCTTGCCTTCGACACGCTCCATCTGCATCGCTATGGACCATTGTCTGCTTATCATCCCAACAGCGTCAACAAAAAGCTCCGTACCTTTCTGACAACCCATCATATTCCCATGCCTGAACGCATTAGCTTGACCGCAAATAATGCTTACTTTCGTGAAGCACATATGAAACAATTTAGCCTAAGCTTACACCGAACACCTAGCCTTTGGTTGGTCAACCCCATCACCGCGCAATGGCAAGGCGCTTCATGGCATGGAGAAGCCAGCTTGTCACGACAAGCACCCTATCACGCTCGTTTACAACTGGCCAGCGAACAGCTTAATATCACCCCCTTATTCCACAGTTTATCATGGCCTATACGCTTGGAAGCCAAACAAAGTCATGGCGTCTTTTCCTTTAAAACAGATCATATTTTCTCCCAACAATGGCAAGATAAACTCACAGGCCAGGCCAGTCTCATCATGACCCAAGGACTTGCGCATGGCCTCAACTGGCAACGCTGGACAAAAAAACCAGTCTCTCCTCCCAACGCACATAGCGCCCCCTTACCCTTTCAATCACTGACGACCACGCTGTCACTTCAAGACCATCAAATCAGTACCGATCAGCTTCGCCTCGTCAGCAAACCACTGCAAGTGTCAGGCTCAGGCTTGATTGATCTGGTGGAAAAACAATTGAATGTCAGCTTAAATCTTAGATTAAACCAATCGATTCCTGCCAAAAAGACAGTCATCAAAATCTTTGGGCCTCTAAAAAAACCGACTGTTTTAGCACAACATCATCAACCTAAGTCTTCGATTGACACCTAGCATGACAGCACCCATTGCACCCGCTCTACTCTCGTGGTTCAAGCAACACGGTCGACATCATCTTGCTTGGCAACGCTCCCCTGCAAATCCCTACTATGTGTGGTTATCTGAAATCATGCTTCAACAAACACAAGTGACGACTGTCAGTGCTTATTTTGAGCGGTTTATTCGAGCTTTTCCTAGTATAGAAGCCCTTGCTCATGGGACTGAAGAAGAGGTGATGGCACAATGGGCTGGCCTAGGCTACTACCGTCGTGCACGCTACCTTCACCAAACCGCTAAAATCATCGTACAAGATCATCAGGGACAATTACCCCAAGACATTGAAGTCCTTCAAAGCCTCCCTGGCATTGGCCCTTCCACCGCGGGCGCCATCGCATCCCAAGCCTATCATCTCCCTACCCCTATTCTAGATGGCAATGTTAAACGCGTGCTGACACGCTTGACTGCCATGGAAGGTTATCCTGAAGATGGTCCCATCAAAAAAAAATTATGGCAGCTGGCTAAACAATGGATGCCTCTCACACACTGTGCAGATTATACTCAAGCTATCATGGATCTTGGCGCCACAGTTTGTACACGCCATCAACCTCTATGTCATGAATGCCCACTACAAAACCGATGCCAAGCTTATCAACAACAGCGTGTCTCTGAGTTTCCATTCAAAAAACCAAGAAAAAAAAATCCCGTGCGTCATAGTACATTATTACTTGCCTATACTAAAGACCATGTGTATTTAATCAAACGACCACGCCTTGGAATCTGGGGGGATCTATGGGCATGCCCAGAATTACCTAGCTCAACATATGGCCCACGCCTTCCTCAACATATCATCACCCCCCTCCCCGTATGCATTCATCCCCTAACCCATCTCACCTGGCATATTCATCCTTTGACACTGAAGTTTGAGTCATGCTGCCCACTGGGTTTTGCCTGGGGACAGTGGCACCCCATTCAAGCGCTGCCTCCTTTACCTCGTCCCCTCACTAAGATGATCGATGCGCTTAAGGACCTGGTGTGCTAGGACTGTTGTGCTCAGCATCAGCATATGCATCATCTTGGTCAGAACCGTGATCCATATGTGGGTCAGGCATATGGGATGCATCTGATCTACCCAATACCTCTGAGCTCTTGAATGAGTCTGATCGGGCGTTCGCTTTTAGGCCATTGGGTTCCGTTTTCTCACTATTTAGTACGGTATTGTTAAGCATTTCACCCATCAGCCCCTCTACTTCTTGCTTGTCGAAAGCGACATCCGGACCTGCGTTCATATTTTCTAATTGTGCTTGGTGGTTATCTAAAACAACTTCTTTCGCTGCATTTTTAAGTTTTAAGTGGTTGATTAATTCACCTACTTTTTCTTTCACCAGCTCCCTATCAGCAGAATTTGTTGGATCCAAATCACCGATCGACTGAGCTTGTGTACTCTGATCGTTTTCAACCCAATCATCCGTTAACAATCCAAGAGATTGCAAGATATCTATCTGTTCATTGAAGCGTTTACTAGCATCAGGAGAACCAGAATTTACTTGACGATTTAGCTTTGCTATCACAGCTTGATTCTCAGATATTTCATTCTGAAGAGTGCTAATATCCTCCTTTAAATCAAAAATTGCGCCTTCTCTGTCAACTTGTGGGGTGCTTACTTTCTCTTCATCAAAAGAATCTTCTGATAACATCGTAGAGTCAAAAGATGGAGGAGAATCCCCATCATCGCTCATATTTGGTAAGTCTTCGTCCGGATCTGCTAATGCTTGCTTAAAGCTTTCACTTCTAGCAACCATTTTTTCCTTCATTTCCGCTACTTTAACGTCAACAAGTGCTTTGTGCGTAGGGTTTGTAAAGTCTAATTTTCCCACGTTGACACCATCCAACCACCCTCTGTCACGTAATAACACTTCTCGGTTATAAAATTTTTCTTCTTCTGAACTACCCTCCTCTAATCGTTTCAGGGTCATCTCTATTTTTCTTAGCCCATTTTCGATAGATGTGATCTCGTCAGAATGATGTTGTGCTACCGCTGCTTCTAGTTCGCTTAATTCCGCTTGCAAACCCTCGTTTGCACCCTGTAAATTTGCGATTAATAGACCTACTTTTTCTTGCACCACATCTACATGCTCTTCATTTTTTGGATCTAAGTCATTGATCGATCTAACCCCTGCATCACGTAGAGGATCACCATATTGAACGGGGGAATTAAACACGTTATATGATCTCAAAATGTCTATTTTCGCACGAAAATGTTCTCCAGGATTCATTCCTCCTGCGCTTGTTAGCTCTTCTATTACATCCTCGTTAACACCTATGTTATCACGCAACCGAAGCATATTCGCTTCTGATGAATCAGGATAATGTGCGCCATTAGACACACCTAAGCCAGAGAATCCCCCCTCTTGACCAAATATTGAATTCCTTTCTAAACTAGGCTTAAATAGTGCACCCTCATCAAAAGAGTAGGATCTGACGCTTTCTGGTCCTGCATGGCTTTTAGACTCCCCAAGTGGTGGGTTCACATTTCCTAGGGGTCCTGATGCCAGCATAGGATGAGGACCCACTTCCCCTTCACCAAAAGGGTAGGGGCTGACACCCGCTAGGGATACAGGTGGCACGACGTTTGGTCCCCCATTAGTGTAAGGCAGATATCCATCCTCTGGTCGTGGGGATGCAGGAAACTGTACGCGGCCTCCCTTTGACCTAAGCCTGAGCGTTTCCTTACCTTTGATTTTTGAGCCAACCCACTTCGGTGATTTTACTTTACCAAATAATGCTTTCTCAGTATTCCTTATTTGTATCTCAGCCACTGTACGTAAGTCTGCTACGTTTTGTTTATCATCTGAAGCCTGAAACATATCTTGAGATGACCCATCTCCAAGATCAACCATAATCCGTTGCATCTCTCCTTTCAGTGCTTGGTGCATGCCTGGATTTATATTCTGATTACCATCCTTCAAATATGTGTCATAAAATTTTTCATGATCTGGCGCCATGGTAATCAAATTAAGGGTCAAATCTCGACATACTTCTGCAGCCTTTTCCTGAACCTGTTGATTAGAATACCCTTTAATCTCCGACTCCCCTGTATACTGAATAAGTAATGCCTTTTGCTTATCAAAAAGTGCTTGTCCAGTCAACGGCTGACCCTTTTCATCCATACCCATTAAATCTTCAAGCAACATCAACTGCTCATTGGCATCTTCTGCCATTTGTTTTTGCACTTCACTGTCTTCAAGACCCAAGGCACGCTGGGCATCCTTATGCATTAAAACACCAAGGGGTGGAATGACTTTACCTAAACCACCTGTGATCACTTTAGCAATACCAAAGAAAGTTTTTTGAACCTTGGGCGGGCCACCCTTGTCACTGATGCTCTTACTGTTGGATTTGGCCCCCATAAACCCTTTACCCTGATTGATAAAAAGCTCAGGCTGTTTGAAACGCAATACATTCATGCCGTTACGTTGTGCAGGCTCTAAGTTATCTGCTTTACGAAACAAACTACGGTTGCTGATACCTCGTTTCTGTATGGCTTTTTGAAGTATTTTTCGTGTTTTCAAATCAACTTTGTCTAAAGGCGTTTTACGCAATGTACTCAACGATTGGTTTTTCACCCATAAGTTAAGTAACTTATGCTGACTCATCGGCCTGTTTTTGCCCCAATCTTTAAATTTTGACCATAGCTTACCAAGACCCTTTGTCTCCTTGGTCTCTGATGAGGTCTTATTTGATTTCTGACATAACGCCTGAAGCAGCAATAATTCTTCTCCGATCATTTCTTTTGTTTTATTGGGTAAACCGCCCCCCTGTTTTTTTGACACATCCCATTGTACCTTCGCCAAAACATTTAAATAATTTGAAGTGCCGGAAGGGCCATGTTCTAATCTCTTGCCTTCTTTATTTTTAAACACAACAGGTGGTGCACCAGCTGCATAGAGCGTTTCTTGCATGCCTAAAACAACACGGGTTGGCTTCCCCCCCTGAATACGAATCACAGCAGGCTTAACCAAAGCAGCGTTTTTGGGATCTTTTAGAAATTTCGTCGCAACATCTACACCATTATCATGCTGATTGCCCGTCACTGTATAAGAACCATCCGCATTCTTTTTCACATCTTGATCATTCGTAAGATTTGAAGATTCCTTTTTGACCGCTAGACGCCTATCCAGTAATGATTTTTGTGCTTTAAGCATAGGACGTTTTTTGCTAAAAAATTCATTAGTAATATCCTGATAGCGTTGACTGAATCCCGAAGATAACACTGGACTTGTTGTCCCTAATTTATCATTCACTTCGCCTAAAGATTTTGTCTTAGTTAATTCCATCATAGCCTGCAACACTGCCGCATGCGTAGCATGGGATTTAGAAAAGTTTGGATATTGACTCATAGATTGATCATATTGAGTCTTTGCCGCCCCCGTCAATTGACTAGGGTCTGTCTCCAAGGCTATCACACGATCATAAATTTGCATGGCCAATTGATTAGGAGACGCCTCACGAAATGCACGTGCTACCCCTTTCTCAGCAGACAGTACCACACCCTCACTTTTAATGGTGTCTGCATGCGATTTTACGCCTGTACTTTCATTATAATCTTTTATGTCATTTTTGCTCTCTTTGAGAAATGTTTTAACCTTATCAGAAAAATCTTTGGCATTATCTTTTAAGGTCTTAGCATCTGTTGTACCATTCGTGGATATCGTCGTAATTTCTCCCAGTTCCGGTGTAACAAAATTTAACTCGTCTTGAAAATACTGGCCATCTGCCCCATGTATCCCTTGAAGTATCAATAAATTTTGGTATAGTTTTTCATCTTCTTTCTTATATGCAGATGAATTTTGCCATTTGCGGAAGGCAGTACTCACAGATAGCGGACAATCTGCTAAATTATCTTTTGCATTGACGTCAAATGGCTCAGGGGTTTTTTTACCTTCATTATATTTTCCCATAAGTTCTAACATTTTTGATTGGTCTCGCATATCCATATACTCTTTATAAACCTCACCCGCCTTACCCTCGAGGGACGGCCGTGTCCCCATCGCGCCCCCTATGAATCCAAAGCTCTCAGCTGCCTGTGTATATGCAAATGGCATCGGTTTTCTCCTTAAACTGGTCAAAACATTGAGATGTTATAGTACAATTTTTAGGAAAAAGGGCTTATACTGGTATAATCACTCAATATTTTCGATGACAGGAGTCTCTCTATGCAAGCTTTGATGCAATGGACCACTACCGTTTGTCAGCCTCCTTACACACGCACCAATCATGCAAACTTAGTTCAGCACATGAAAACACTGTGTGCACTCGATGACCCTAAAACTATCCGCAAAGAAAAAGAGAGATTATTTCAAAGCTTTACTAAGCTTAATAATACATGTCAAACAAACATCAACCGATTCTACCAGATTGGATTGGATATCGAATCTGAAAAATCATATCTGTTTAATATAAAAAAATCCTGGTTTAAATCATGGCAAGACTCTTTTCTTCTATCATACCAAAAAAATCTCTACCATAAAATGCACTTTATCAAAGACCGTCTATTTCAATCTCACCCCATGGATGAACAATGTGTGATCATACTATTAGCCATGTTTAAAACGCTTTCTATGCATCTGCATGAAGATATGGACGAGATGTTGCATTTGCCGCTCGTACACTATGCTGACACCAATCCCTTGTCCCCTGAACATACGCTTCTGTGTTTACTCGTACAAACGATTGATATCATGACATGTCTTTTAACAACGGGGCATTTTGACCTGGCCAAGTATACCGACAAGGGCGATATAGATAAAAAAATAGCGCAAATGTTTCCTAACGTGCGTTCTTTTGGTGTGCCCCACTACCTTAATGGTGTTTATAGACACTTAACTTTGAAACTCAGAGGCATCTACATGGCTTGGCATTCTCTTGGTCGTCATCCACATCGATTGACCCAAACACTTACCCTTATCACACAAGCTACCCGCTTCACTTGGCATCAGTTTCGTCCACAAATGTGTGCGGACCTACTGATCACTTCACTCAAGGCACGCGATACACAGCCTGGTGTATTTTGGAGTCGATGGACCAGCTGGTATGCTGCCTGTATCGGCCTACAAACCTTTCGAAAAAAGAAAGCACTATACGGTTATCACACTGCCTATCCCCTCATCCCATTTCATGAGATGCATCATCCAGATACGATTCCTTTAACTTATCTCATAGAAGCATTTGTACATTACCAAGTATTAAAACAAATGATTCCTCAGTTTATTAAAATCGTACAAACACCAGATGGCGAAAGACCACCATCGGTCGTCGGTGTGGATGACAGCCTCACTGGCTTGCTGACATCATTACAAACACAGATAGCAGAACTTGGACCTGCATGGCAAGATTATTTACTTCATGCCTTTGAACGCGGGGCTGCTTCCGTGGTCTGTCAAGCACTGCCTGTTCATCTGTATCGTCCCATATTACCCACCACGCCGTTGAAACCAGAAGATGATCGAAAAATACGTGATTTTATCTACCGCCATCCATCTAATCAAAAGGAAATTCAAAACCTGACAACCTGGGCGCTTGGTAAACGAGAGTCATACCATGAACATTTTGTCTCTTGGCCTCATTTAGCGCAACTTTCTGAGCGCATACAACCATCACCTAGCCCCATCAAAATCACACCAATACTCTCTGCCGAAAGCATCATGGCAAAAAGCTGGACGCCCCTACAAGCGACTCAGCATCTTTATGAACTGCTGAAACGATCAAGATATGATAGCTTACCTCATCATGCTATCAAAGCATGGATTCAACAAGGTGCTAAAGTCAATGAGTCTGCTTATCCCTCATGGTCTATGGTTGCCTATCTCGACCAAAAAAACCAACAGGATCTTCTGATTACTTTACTCAGCGCAATCGATGTCACCCAAGCGCAAATTCTTCACTTTTTTCAATTTATCAAAAAAACAAAACGTGATGATTGGATTATCAATGTCTTGCGATGTCATCCACTTGTCTTTGACCCTTGTCACCGTGAGGATCACTGGCAAGCATTCATGAAGCACCTCGATCAGGACCCCCGTCAAAAGTTAAGTGACCATGAAAAAAGGTTTATCGAGGCAAGAAAAGCACACTTGGAAAAATTACGTCATATCACGCAAACGTTAAACATGACAACGGTATCTAAAACTGAACCATCTCCTGCTACGCCTCCCCGCTTTAAAGAAAACACTGCGCAATTATATCACTATATCAACACGACCCAATACGATGCGGACATCGACCCACGGGTCAAACAATGGGTGCGTCAAGGCGTTTATATTCATGATCCACACTGTCCCATCTGGACAAGTGTCCAAACCATATCACACCCACTCAGACAACAATACCTTAAAGCATACCTTATTGGCGCAAAAGACATCACTTACCCACAACAGAGCGAAATTTTAATAGGCACAGTCCAAATCATCGCAGAAGAACAAGAGCATTTTGAACTAAGTAGTAGACGTCTCAAACAACTCTTATCCTACGAAGGCCTACACTTTAATCTTTTTCGTGAAGATCAATGGCAAGACTTTATACAACAAGTACAAAAGGCAGGTGCAAGTTTTAAAGGTTTCTCCAGCAGAAAGGATGGCACTTTCAAAGCACTGGAAACCATTCGTCAAACCATATGGCAAGAAAGGCAAGCAGCTTCGGTGGTGGTGAAGACGCCTACTATTCAGCCACGACATGGTAGCGATCATCCCCAAAATACTCATCCACCCGTCAAGGTCAGCCGACCTGCCACACTTCCTTACTCTCCACCGCCCCCTGTGTCATCTACGCGATTTCACGCTGCGAGAAGACCCGCTACTTTACAACCCATCACTGACAACCCCACCCAAAAACTATATACTTATCTATCAGAACCTCACGATGAGCAGCAGGATGAAATCTACATCCCACCATGGATCAGGGCTGGGGCACAGATTAATCACACCCACCACCATTGTTGGGCATCGCTTGGCAACATAGTCGACCCTCGTCGTCGCACCCATTTAAAAGAACAATTGGTCTTTGCAGTCGATAGTCAACAAGATCAAATCATTGAAGTATTAAGCTTTCTTGCACAGCGCATCCAGCGAGCACCTGCCCATGATAGACGACAAGGCCAACGCCGTTTATTATTTTCACGCCTTCTATTCGCCAACACCCATGCCTTTAACCCAAAAAATGCCGCACATACGACACGCCTACTGACACAAACAGCCATCACCCATGCACAATGGGTTGCGCTAGGTTTGAATCCACACACAAAAACCTTTGGCGATCAGCCGCCACCACCGCCGCATGCTTTACAGTCACACAAAGCTTCGCTAAGCTAAACAAGACTTTTAAAAGGGTAAATCATGTCAACAGACACTGTGTTTTGTCAACGATTACAACGTGAGGGAAAAACCTTGACCTTTGCACCTTACCCTGGTGAGCTGGGTGAACGTATTCAGTCTCACATTTCAGAAGAAGGTTGGCAAGCATGGCTCGCACATCAAACCATGTTGATTAATGAATATCGCTTGAATCCCATGGATCCAGAGGCACGACGTTTCCTAGAAAATGCCATGACCGCCTTTTTATTTGAAGGCAAAGAAACCTTGCCGGATCAATTCAAACCAAAATCAGACTAAGGCTTGACCTAAGTAAGGCAAGCATGTTTAGATAGACGTATGGTTTGGCCAGATAGCTCAGTCGGTAGAGCAGTGGACTGAAAATCCTCGTGTCGGCAGTTCGATTCTGCCTCTGGCCACCACCCCTCCTTATGCCATCCAATGAAACACCACATCCGTTACCTTATCGTTGATGTCGGCGAATACGCACAGGCTCCGCTTGAACACCTAACACAGTCAAGCTGAGTAAAAAAAGAACACACAATAAAACCATAAAAACATCCTTGTTTTGTTCTTATTAGATTAACAAAATCATGTAAAAAGTCAATACATTGGCAGTAAAACACAAGAGCCCATGAATAAAAAACGTTTATTAAACGCTAAATAATACTATTAAAATTTTTACATCACACAATGTTTTGCATCACAAAACCATGTGCTTGTCCCATGGCGATTGGTTTGAAGCACCTGCACCCCCATGGCCTGATACGCTGCCATCACTTTAACATGTGGATGGTGATAACGATTAAACACCCCAGCACTGGCAATCGCCCAACGAGGATGCACAGCTTCTACAAAAGGACGATACCACCCATTGAGCGCACCATGATGGGGTATCACAAGGATGGATGAGGGCAATGCAGATCGGTGATCAACCACCAAACGCTTTAACACGGGTATATCCGCATCGCCCGTGATCAACACGCGCTGTGTGCCCACAGAGACGGACAGCACGCATGACGCTTGATTGCCTGTGGCTTGGCTATCTGGCGATAACACACGAAACAACACACCATCCCACTGCCAGACTTGACCTGTGCGACATGGACTGGCTTGTAAACGTGGCCATAAACGTGCCACCTCACCCGTCATACGCCAACCCACTGGAAAATCATCCACCAATGCTTGCACACCGCCCGTATGATCTGAATCCGCATGCGTGATGACCAAACCAGATAAGTCATTCACCCCTCCTTGGAGTAGATGAGGAATGATCACGCGAAATACACTGTGGTAAGGACCATGACCAGGCCCCGTATCCACCAAGAGACTATGCTTGGCCGTCTGAACCCACACAGACAAACCTTGACCGACATCCAATACACTGACTCGAAACGTGCCAGGGTGCATGCGTGAACCACCACCAAGCAAACAAACACACAATGGCCAATATGCCCAAGCATGCATGGCTTGTTGTCTCGGCAAACCTGTCCATATCATCACCACCCACGCCCAACAAAAAGGCGCAGAGGCACCAGTGACCCAATGCCAACTGCCAGACCATGCCGTGATCGACTGCAATACCGACCAACTGCCTTGCAATAAGCCCAGCGTGAAACGATGTAACCATTCACCATATTCACCTCCCCAAGTGGCTATCCATGATAACGGCAAAATCACATGACAGACCCAAGGAATGGCGATCGCGTTGGTGAAGACACTGATGGTTGAAAATCCATGATAAAACCACAAAGAAGCGGGTAATAAAGCCAAAACTAAACGCCCCTGTAAAACCATGCGACGGTCTGACTGCATCATGATGAGGTAAGCCACAGACCACATGGAAAACCAAAACCCTGCCTGCATAAGACACCTTGGCCGCCACACACACACCCATAGTATGGACCATGCCCATAAACCTAAACGTGAGCGAGGACGACTGATGACATGGGATACCGTGGACATGGTTAAGCTTGAAAACGCTCGAATACTGGCAATGCCACACCCTGAAAACCACACATACCATCCTGCACATAACCACCCTACCCACCGACCAAGATAAGTGTTTGTGCCACTAAAAAGCCATGTCACACAGGCGGATACCATACTGGCCATGGCCACAATATGAAGCCCTGAGATCGCGACCAAATGACTCAATCCACTCCGGCGTAACACTTGCCATTGTTCTGCACGAATCTCTGATGTTTCACCAGTCACTAACGCGGTGTAAATACCCTGCATGGGATGATGATGAGAGAGTCTCTGAATCACATGGGCACGCAACGAAGCCCCACGAAGTCGACGAATTGGCTTCACCCATAAACGTCCACGCATGGACACAGCTTGATGGTGCCAACGTGATCTTGCATAAGGCTGATGCACCGGATCCATGATCGGTCGACTGCGCGTCACATGGACACGCCATCGTTCACCTTCCCAGGCAGATAAACCATGACAACGAAAAACACCTGGATAATGTGGCTGAATAAAGACCACATCCGAAGCATGCGCATGTAATCGATGCGTCACTTGCACCGTGGCATCTTGGGATGGCGGTGCGAATACGGTGCACATGGGGTGCAAACACATCCAACACCAACCCATACTGAGCGTGTACAATGAAAGGCAACAAGCACGTAAACTTTTAAGCCATAAAAAGCCCAGACCAAGCCACAAAACCACCCATATCGGCTTGAGCCATAACGCCATGGCCATGCCCACAAGACAGGCGATGATTCTCATGCATGCACATCCAAAGCGCTACTTTATCGTACACCTCGGCTGTTGTCAGACCCGTAAAAAGACTCAGCACTAGTCCGTGACTTCAGTTTCCTCCAAGTGCCTTGCACGCGGGTAAACCTTCACACGCTCAATCAAATTATCTTTGACCGAGAGGATCTCAATAGGATAACCACCCACACGAATCCCGACAGGATGCTCTGGAATGGTGGTTAACTCCTCCACCAGTAAACCACTGAGCGTATTGGGACCATCCACAGGCAGTTCCCATGTCAATAAACGGTTGAGATCACGAATATTGATGGTACCGGGTACCGTCACTGAACCATCAAGATGATGGGTCACCCCACCTAAAATCGCATGATCACTGAAAGCATCACTGCCTAGTATCTCATCTAAAATATCTTCAAAAGAAATCATCCCTTCGATGTCACCATACTCATCAACCACCAAGCCCAAACGTTGCTCACTGCGTTGAAATTGTTGCAATTGCTTTGTCAAAGATACCTTGGCAGGTACATAGACCACGGGTCGACAAGCTTGAATCACCATGTGCTTTGTCAAACATCCATCCAACAATAAATCAATCACACGTCGCACGGAAAGCACCCCATGAACACGCTCAATATGCTCACTGAATACCAACACATCGTCAGCTGCCAATGCTTTTAATTGCATCAATACTTCGGGCCAAGCACGGCTTAAATCTAAACCCTGAATGTCTGTACGAGGAATCATCACATCATTCACGGTTAAATTTTCTAAATCCAGCAACCCAATCACCATGTCGCGATGCTTGTGAGATAAGCGAGTATGATCCACGCTTAATAGCCCTTTGATCTCTTCACCACTGAGCGGATCAACGCCATGATGCTTCACGCGCACACCGACAAAACGTAAGAACGTATTGGCCACACCATTCACCAACCACACCAAAGGGTAAAAAAGTGTTAATAAGCCACGCAATGGTCTAGCCATCAACATTGATATGCGTTGAGAATGGACCACCGCCAATGTCTTTGGCATCACTTCCGCCACAATCAAAATCACCAAGGTCAAGGATGTAATCGCGACACTCAGTCCCCATTGACCAAAAGATCGCACGGCAATCATGGTCATGATCGATGAAGCCAACACGTTGGTACAGGTATTCCCAATCAAAATCACACCTAATAAGCGATCTGGACGGGTCAACAAGGCCTG
The DNA here is from genome assembly GCA_902601155.1 of Coxiellaceae bacterium. Classification (GTDB taxonomy): domain Bacteria; phylum Pseudomonadota; class Gammaproteobacteria; order Comchoanobacterales; family Comchoanobacteraceae; genus CACKMC01. Next base: position 24,723 of record CACKMC010000001.1, read on the forward strand.
AACACGCCGTGCACGTTGATTGCCTTTTCTTGCCAATGCTTGCATACGATAACGATTCACGGCCATCAATGCCGTTTCTGAGCCCGAAAAAATGCCTGACAATGCAATCAAACCTGCTAAACTACCCCATAATACCTGGGTACTCAATGGCTCCGCCATATTATCCCCCTCCTATGCTGACCCAATACAATCCAGTCAGTAATACCGTCCCCACCACAACGAACATGATCAAAGCGCCATGGGACAATGGATGACGCACTAAACTCCACCATAATAAACTAAACATGGCCCATGCCATCACTGTGGCCAAAAGCTTGGGCATATCATGCAAGCCAAGCTGCCAACACGCCAATAGCAATAAACCCGTGAGTAAGACACTCAAGGTCGCGACACCTAAGATCACCCCTTGACGCAGTGGTTGCAGTGGCCAACCATCCCAATGATGCATCCATGTCTGATGACGTAATCGCTGATGCTGCCAAGCATAGCAACCTGTGACAATCAACAAAGCCACACCAACCAAACTGATACAACTGCCTAATACATAATGCATATCAAACACATCTTGTGAAGGTGCCCATGCCATCCATGACGCACTGAGCGCCACACACGCCACAGACAAGCATCGAGCTGTGGTGAGATAAGCTTGACGCCAAGCGAACCATGTTGCGATCACAACAAGCATGGCGGCATTTGCCCACGCAGGTGCATCCGATAACATTTGACAAACCACCGCAAACACAATGAAAGGCAGTAACACACCATTTTGTGCCCGCTGACTATGATAAGCGAGTAAGCCTGCTGCCAAATAAACACTGGAGGCAAGCCATTGCAATGAAAAACCTAGCATCAACATAGCTTCTATCATAACAGACATCCACACACTTGGCCACTTAAATAAGGGACGCTTGCTGCCCTTACCCTTGCATGCTACCCTAACTTTTTTAAGTCAAGGACATTGTCATGGCAGCCTTTTCACAGTTAAGCCAAGCGTTTCATCAAGCCTGCAAAACCTTGAGTGGTGCCAACAAACTGACCGAAAAAAACATCCAACAAGCTGTATTAGAAACAGAAAACGCACTCATTGCGGCCGATTGCGCTGTGGATGTTGCCTTGACTTTTTGTCAACGCGTGCGTGATAAAGCCTTGGGCTCCCCAGTCAAAGGACGCTTAAGCCCTGAACAAGTGTTTAAAAAATTACTTCATGATGAGCTGGTCCATGTCATGGCAACCCCAGCCGACCAAGATCACTTACTGCATCTGGCTGCACGGCCACCTGCCATCATCTTACTGGCCGGATTACAGGGGGCGGGCAAGACCACCACAGCAGCCCGCTTAGGCCTTTGGATACAAAAACAATACCAAAAAAGCGTCATGCTGGTCTCGACAGATGTTTACCGCCCAGCGGCCATGGATCAACTGGCGCGACTGGCTGAACAAGCGTCATTGCACCATCATCCAGCCAGCCCCCAACAATCCCCCACCCGCATTGTCAAAGATGCCATCGATGCAGCACGTCGTACAAGCGCAGATGTGTTGATTGTGGATACAGCAGGTCGAACCCATATTGACGAAGCCATGATGACTGAAATCTCTCAACTTCATCAACAATGTAACCCCACAGAAACCTTGCTGGTGATTGACAGCATGACAGGGCAAATAGCGGCTGAAACCGCCTCGGCTTTTCACACAGCACTGCCGAAACTTAGCGGGGTAATTTTAACCAAAACAGACGGCGATAGTCGTGGTGGTGCGGTTCTATCCGTGTGTGATACGATTCAACAACCGATTAAATTCATTGGCACGGGTGAAAAACTCAAGGACCTTGATACTTTCGATCCTGAGCGCATGGCCAATCAGCTGCTTGGCATGGGTGACATTGTGGGCCTGGTGCGTGAAGTCGAACACCATGTGGACCAACAAAAAGCTGAAAAGACTGCCAAGAAAATGCTGAAAGGGCAATTCACGTTAGATGATTTGGCCAGCCAATACCAACAAATGCAAAAACTTGACTTGCATGCCTTGATGAAACACATGCCTGGCGCGGCTTCTATGCCGCCACCTGACATCGACACCAAACGTATCAAGCACATGCTGGCAGTCATTCAATCCATGACTCGTCAAGAAAAACAACAACCTGAACAGCTTAAAGGGTCACAAAAACGTCGTATTGCTGAGGGTTCTGGCACATCTTTAGCCATGGTGTTACAAGTGATCAAGCAATACAAACAAATGAAAAAGATGGCAAAAAAAATGAAAGGCGGCGCATGGAAAAAACAACTGGCTGCCATGCAAGGGCAAAATCCAGACAATCTGTTTTAAACCCTTCCCATTTGTAAAAAAAAAGCGTATGATAGGCAATCATGTTGGTTGTTTGTTTTCAAGCAGCCACATAAATATTCAGTAAATCAAGGGTTTTCATTATGGCAGTTGTCATCCGTTTAGCTCGTCGAGGACGAAAAAAGTTACCACATTTTAGCATCGAAGTAGCCGATTCACGCTTCAAACGTTTTATTGAAGTGATCGGACGCACCAACCCCGCTGCCAAAATGCACCACCTTGACCTTACGCGCTATGACCATTGGATCTCACAAGGCGCCAACCCGACCGATACCGTTCGACGTCTCTACAACCAAATCAAGCGTGAAGAAGTCGCAGAAGCAAAACCTGCCAAAAAAGCAACCAAAACCAGCACAGCCAAGAAAGCCACAGCCAGCACCACAAAAAAAACAACCGCAACCAAAACCAGCACTGCTAAGTCGAAAGCATCAAGCGAAACCAAAGCGGACGCTGAAACCAGCAAGTGATTGAAATTGGTCAAATCGGCCGACCTTTTGGCCTAGAAGGCTGGAGCTTTCTGCAGTCGTATACTGAACCCTATGATAATATTTTCACGTATACGCCGTGGACCATCCAGCATCAAGGCAAAACACACACCATCACACCACAAGCTTGGAAACCACATGGCCGTCGCCTCTTGGTACACCTGCCTAACTGCCATACCCCCGAAGAAGCTAAACCATGGGCACAAGCCACTATTTTCATGGAACGCCAACAACTGCCCCCCTGCCAAGCAGGCGAATACTACCACGTTGACCTGATCAACACAGAAGTCATCAATCAAGACGGCCAATCACTTGGCCAAGTCTCGCAAGTCGAGAATTATGGCCCCCATGATATCCTCGTGATCACAGGCCCATCTGAAGTAAGACGCCTTCCTTATGTGCCAAGTGTCATTCAACATGTCGACCTTGCACAACAAAAAATTACCGTGATGTGGTGGGATCCCATCTGATGCACTTCTCCATCATCACCCTCTTCCCCCCCCTTTTTGACGCCTTGCACCATGGCGTCATAGGACGGGCAATTGAACAAGGCCATGCCAGCTACCAATGCTGGAACCCTCGGGATTATAGCCATCGGCCCCACGGTTATATTGACGACCACCCCTATGGCGGCGGGCCAGGGATGATCATGCAAGCGCCTCCTTTGCAGCACAGCATTCGTGCCGCCACCGCATCAAAAACAGGAAAAACAAGGCGGGTATACCTATCCCCTCGAGGCCCTACATTGACCCAAAAAAAACTCCATCAGTTTCGTGCCTATGATCATATCGTGTTACTGTGTGGCCGATATGAAGGCGTGGATGAACGCGTGATCGAATCAGACATTGATGAAGAACTTTCTATTGGCGATTACATTTTATCTGGCGGTGAAATGGCAGCACTTGTACTGATAGACGCCCTGATTCGCTTACATCCTCAATGCCTTGGACACCCTGAATCAGCACAGCAAGACAGTTTTTCTGCCGGTTTATTAGAATATCCTCATTATACACGACCTAAAACAGTTGAAAATTGTGATGTACCTGCTATACTCCTTGGTGGAAATCATCAGCAAATTGCATGGTGGAGACGGACCCAAGCTGAAAAAGTGACCCAACAACGTCGACCTGATTTATGGGCCGCCTACACCGAGGAGAAAAAACATGAGTAAACAAAGCCATCAGAAACACGATAATTTTCGCACCGGTGACACCATTGCCGTCAAGATCAAAGTGCGTGAAGGCAATCGTGAGCGACTCCAAACTTTTCAAGGGGTTGTGATCCTGAAGAAACGCATGAAAAACATTGAGAATATCAACGCGTCTTTTACGGTTCGAAAGATTTCTTATGGTGTGGGTGTTGAACGTGTATTTCCTTACCATAGTCCCAACATTGTGGATATTCAAGTCGTTCAAAAAGGTGATGTTAACCAGGCACGTATTTACTATCTTCGTGAGTTACGTGGTAAGAAAGCACGCATCAAGCAACGTATTGATCACAAGCAAAAAACATCAGCTTGACATCTTTGTGGGGCTAAGACCGTCGTCATAATGCGCTAAACAATCATTCACTATGTTTTCTGCTTGCTTATGACTCAGTACATCTCTGTTATTTTCTGTGGCTTCCTTGAACCCTTCAAAAAGAGCTTTCACAAAGAAATCACATGGTGCGTGCTGAATGATGTGCGCTTTTTCGTGTAGCACCTTGGCCAATACTGTCGCAGATAATACAGTACGCTTGACGAGGTTGGGACTCCCTTTGAAGTCTTCAGACAAAGTTTGACCACAGACCTTGTACCAAGCTGCCATCACCGCCTGGAGTGACTCACCCAGACAAGCTTGTGCAAAAGGCTGCTTGATGTGCGCAAGCGCATGTGCCTTATCGATAGCACTCGTCACATTGGCCTCTTCATAATCTGTCTGAAACCCATGAATATCGCTCAATGGCGTGTCAGGGTTTTCAAACAAGGAGATATAGCGAATACGCAATGCTGCCACAAATTTCTCCTGGCGTATCACATGATCCATGTCTGCAGGATGCATGGCAACCAAACCATGCTCGGGCGACGTCAAGGCATTCTGAACACTGACACGATGCGCTCGAAATCCTAACTGGGGTTCAAGTTGATGGGTAATTCTTGGTAATTGCTTATACTGCTGCCATAAGACAGAAAGACAACTGGCGAGCGTAATGATAATGAATGACAAAAAGCTCACAGCAATACCCACAGGCAAATGATGAATCAGCATGATAGTACTCCTTTTTTTGAGCCTTCCTGTCTAGCTTTTTTCATACGCTTTAGATGCGCCTCAAAGCCTTTAATCGGACGAGAAGGACGACGCATATGAGCAGACCTCACGGGTGATCCAGACAGCGATTTTTTTTGCGCCACTGGTTTTTTTTCCTGAGCACACACTTCTTTATTTATCGCGATACAATCACCACCATCGATAATCATGTTGGTCAGTGCTTGCAAAGCCCTAGCATGAGGACAATCTGGTACCAAGGGTTGGGATGTTGTCGCAGAGGAAGTGTGCCATATATTTTCCCGACATAGCATCGACTCCTTACTCTCTGCCACCCCTTCCTGCGTTTCGGCTACCGCCAATGAATTCGCTTCTTCACGACGTGGTGACAAGGCCCATAGAATCAACGCCGCCACCAATAATGTGACGCATACCAATCCCAGAACTATACCACCTACGATACTCCAAACCATACCACTCTCCTTGTGCTCATGATCAGCATCCTTGCCAATCGTTTTTTCCAGTGACGAGTCTTACTAGGCTACCACACTGCCTTCTGCCACCTTAACCTTAGCATCACTAGATGGCTGATCAGGATTTAGTGCTTTAATCGCTTCTTGTAGCGCACTTGCACTCTCAGATGACAGTAGTTTCTCCGATTGCAATGCTCCAGATAAAGGCTGATAAGATGCACTTACCCGTTGATATAACTTTGGGTTATCTGGATTACTACGAAATCGTTTGACATGATTTTCAAAGGGGCTCAATAAAAACTCTTTGCCTATTAAACGCAAGTAATCTCCAATTTTTTCTAAGAGACTTGTCACTTCTCCAAAAAGATCATTTTTGTCAGCATTAGACTTCTTCCATGTTGTGAACGCCTCACTGAAGTCACGCATATGCAGCGTGAATTTCGCCCGATCAGAACTTTGTTGGACCTTCTTACAACATGCTTTAACATAGGCTTTGTAAGACTCCGATTCTGTAGTCTCTATACTATTTGATGTCGTTGTAGCTGTCAAAGCACCATCAGGAAGTGAATAATTTTTGAGACCATCCAAATCTAAACGCTTATCGTTGTAATCATAAAAAAGATTTCTAAACGGCGCACAGTAGTTAGTCTCTAAATCTGACAGACGTGCTGTATCTCCACGCTTTTCACGCATCACGTACAAAAGCATTTTTGGCTTAAAATAAGGCGAATCATTGACAATAGCATGCACCTTACGCTCATCTATCTCTATCTGACTTAATGACAATGCAACCAAAGGGTGGCGCATAAACGTTTGCCAATCATCAAACCCCTCAAAAAAAGACGCATAGGTAGTCAAGGGCGCTTGATAATCTTTAAGGTTGCCTAAATCTTCAATCACAACATTTGACTCTGTAGATGCTGGTAAAATCTCCTTGAATTTTTCACAGGCTTCGACCTTCATGCCACTTAACATAGAGGAATTATCTAAGTCTGCTAAACCTAAATAATCAAGAAATAGTGCTTCACTGATTAGAGGTCGACCTATCAACATTTCTGCGATCGCATCCTCACTCACATTGTACTGACGTAAATAGGCCATCCATGAAGGATGATTGATAAAATCTTCCCATTTGTTTAGTGAACACAGTTTAAGATCCATGCCTTTTACAACCTGTTCAAATTTATTTTGCATAGATTGTTGCTCATCACCAGAAATTTTTGTGGTTTGTAAGACTGCGCTTAAAGCTTCTGTGTCACGATAATTCACCGTGCTGAGGTCTACCCCCTTTTGTGTCAGTTCGTTTGCCAACAAGTTAACACGTTGTGCAGAAGTTTTCCGTCTACGTTCTTCAGCCGCATTTCGCACTTTACTTTTACTCTTCGCCTTTGCATCCACTGGCTTTGAACCACCAAAGAACACCGCGAGTGCAATGATGGCCAACAAACAGACAATCCCTATCACGCTGCCAAGCACCAAAGATGAAGTCAGAGAGAAATGAACATTGGAAAAAAGAGACTGAGAAATGATCATGTTAAATTCCTTATAATCAACCTAAGCTTTTGTTCGCATCCTTGCAAACCACTTAAGTAAGTATAGTAAATAAATGGAGCGATGTCAATACCATTTGGCAAATCGCGTAAAATGATGTCTTTTGAGTTAATGGAACATCTATATACACACCTCATGAAACCACACCGCTTTCTGATTGACATATAAAAAAAACATGTGCTGCAAAAAGCATCACAACGGGGGCCGTAAACTCAAATAAAAAAGTTTGCACTTTCATAATATTTTCTTAATTATAAATATTTAAAGCGATTTTATGTTACAAAAAAACAGATAGCTTGTCAAATGTATGTCGCATGAAGTAGCTAACAGAATGATTATCCTTTTAAATAAGGCATCCTATCAAACTGAAGCGACCTATACGATAGGCGATACCTATACACGCAACGTCAAAAATGAAACAGGTTGCTCACGCATGCTCACTTCATGAGGACAACCAACCGGTGGAATATAACTGAAACTTATCTCACGCTTTATCGTTCGCCATAACCCATCCGCTTTCTTCACCGCTATCTTACGCATACGTAGCCTATGATCTATCACAAAGCATGCAAGCATAATCAACAAACACACTGAAGTGATCACTAAGGATGTTATTCTCATCACGGATACCGCATGGGTTTTGGCCCAAGCTAGATATGGCTTAACAATATGTTGGGAAAAAGTATGGCATGCACGACAAATCGCATCATGATAACGGTAAGCAAGGCCCCCTATCACACCACAACCCAACACGAATAAACAAGGCATACTGATCGCTGGATGACGATAGCCATGCACACCTAATGCCAATAAACAACTCAATGGGAATAAAACAATACGCAAGAACCAAAGTACAAAGCCTGTCAGAAAATAACGAGATTTCGTATTCATGGCATGCTTTCGCGATTTATTTTGCTTGGTTATCTGACAACCCTGAATCCCTGCATAATTGATGATATGCCTTAAATGACTGTGACGGATAGAAGAAAGTAAATCAGATTTAAGTGATAAATCATAATATGAAATACGCTTAGACGGATTTGGCATGAGACCCAGTGCATGCACAGGACAGCCCTTATTGGCATAGACAGACACATCGATTTGATTCGATTGACAGCTGTTCTCAAAAGACCTCACATCCGTCATGCGATGGAAGCCAGGCGCATTAAATAAAGTCACCGCGTTAATATGTTTTGCAAACTCAGAGTTAACCAGTAATTGTGTGAGACCACCTCCCATACTTGCACCAATCACATCGATCTTTTTGGCCACAAGTGCATTAAAAAAAGTACTCAAATGATCTCGATGAAATAAAGGTTGCCCCACATTAACAAACGGCATGATATCTGCCCATACCGTTGACCACCAACCTTTAAACATCGGCGCCATGGTGCTTGGCATCACTAGCATAGCACGACCATCAGATTTAGGATGCAAAGCATATGCATACACACGATCCAGCGAATCAACAGCCCACGATGAACTGTGATACTTTGTTTGAATAGACTTATCGTCTTTAGCAGACAACAATGGAATGCGCTCAATGCGATAAACCTTGCCATCCCATGAAATCTCATCACCATCTTCTAACTGTATTTGCGACAAATAACTCAAGGCAATCTTTAAAAAGTGCGGTTTTTTCTCATCATCTAATCCCTGTACTACCTCTTTCACCACAGCAAAAAAAGCACGCTGAACCTCACGTCGCAGTGTATCATCACCCAATACAATCGGTAACATGGGCCTCTTCATCATCTGAAGCAAATTAAAACATGACGCTTCTTTATCGATTTTAACGGGAAATAAAGCTTGAAAAAATTTTTTTGACACATTAAAAATATCGTTTTTATTTTTTATATCATTGAGCATATTTTGCACTTTTAATGATAAATCCAAAATTATTATAAAATAATTATCACTAAAAATCAATCTGTTCTTTGAAACAAGCCAGTGCTAAAAAAAATAGTGACAATAACATCGCATAAAAAGCAAGCCACTACGAAGTGGCTTACGTCTTACTATCTATGATTTTTTCTGTGGAGGTAAGTCAGTACAATGACCAAGTAAAGCCTCTGCCGCCAAGCCAACACTTTCACACAAAGTCGGATGGGGATGAACAGTCAAAGCAACATCTTCGACATCACACCCCATTTCAATGGCTAAACATAATTCACCAATGAGCTCACCGGCATTACGCCCCACAATCCCCGCACCAATCACACGACCAGTCTCCGCATCACTCAAAATCTTTGTGAATCCCTCCGAACGTCCTAAACATAAAGCACGCCCACTGGCCATCCAGGGAAATACCCCTTTTTTCACGGAAACCCCTGCGGCTTTCGCCTCTACTTCGGTCATACCCGTCCAAGCCACTTCAGGGTCGGTATACGCAACCGATGGGATACATTGTGCATCATATTGCACCGGGTGACCTGCCAACACTTCTGCCGCGACGTGACCTTGATGTGCCGCCTTATGGGCCAACATCGGTTGACCACAAATATCGCCAATGGCACAAATATGAGGCACTGAGGTACGAAGCGAAGCATCCACAGGGATAAATCCTCGGTCCAATGTGATACCCGCCGCTTGTGCACCAACACGATCACCATTGGGCACACGGCCAATGGAAACCAGTAGTTGGCCACATTCATGTGTGCTGCCATCTTTACAGGTGATCACCAAGCCTTTTTTGGTGGCATCGACTGCCGTGACCTGGGTTTCAAGATGCACCTTGACCCCACGCTCCACCAATAATTTCTGCATGGGCATGACCAAATCAAGGTCCGCGCCAGGCATGAGCTGAGGCTGCATTTCAAGGATCGTCACAGGACAACCTAAGGCACGATAAATGCTGGCCATTTCACAGCCGATGATGCCTCCCCCTAAAATCACAAGGGGCGAACTGACGTCTTTCAACAATAAAGCCCCAGTGGAGTCCATCACACGAGGATCCTCAGGAATAAACGGTAAACGCATGGGCTCAGAACCCGCCGCAATCACCGCCGAATCAAATTGAATGGTCTCATCCCCAACCACCAAGGTATGGGCATCTTGAAAACGGCCCTCACCTTGCACAACCTCAACTTTACGCATGCTAGCCATGCCACTCAGCCCTTGTGTCAACTTAGCCACAATCGCATCTTTGTGTGCACGAACCTTATCCATATCCCAACTTAACTCACCAGACACCAAACCATGGGCCGCACTCTGTTGCATCTCATAATACAACTCTGCCATATGCAACAAGGCTTTCGAAGGGATACACCCTACGTTCAAACAAACCCCGCCTAGGGTGTCACGTGCCTCAACCAACATAACTTTTTTACCTAAATCGGCTGCACGAAACGCCGCAGCGTAGCCACCAGGGCCACTGCCTAATACCAACACATCACACCGTTTACTCATTAACTTGTCTCCTCTTTTTGACACCATGCCTTGATCGTGTCCTCGGTCAACGCTTCTAGACGTTGTACTAAATCCATCACAAAACGCGCCCCTTCTGCGCCATCAATCACTCGATGATCATACGATAAAGCCAAAGGCAACATCAAACGAGGCGTCCACTCATCATCCAACCATACCGGCGTCATCGCTGAACGGGATAGTCCTAAAATCGCCACTTCAGGCGCATTGACGATCGGTGTGAATGCCGTCCCCCCAATGCCCCCTAGACTTGACACAGTAAAAGTCCCACCTTTCATGGCCTCAGGTGGCAGCCCCTTAGTCCGTGCCTGCTCAGCACGCGCCGTCACAGCATCGTTTAAAGCCAATAAAGACAATTGATCCACATCACGAATCACCGGAACCACCAGACCTTGTGGCGTATCAACCGCAACACCAATGTGATAGAAAGATTTAAGAATCAAATCATTGGTGTCGGTATCTAAGCTCGCATTCATGGCAGGAAAAGCTTTCAAACTCTCCACCAAGGTTTTCAAGACAATCATCAAAGGGCTGATACGAATGCCTTCTGCCTTTAAGGATTGACGCACGTTCTCTATCACAGTGATATCTGCACTGGCATGCTGGGTCACATGAGGAATACCCTGCCAAGCTGCCAAAAGATGCTTACCCGAATATTGTTTTAATTTAGACAATGGCTTCACCGTAATCGGACCATCACGCTCACACATGGCAGCCGTACAAGCAGGTGTGGTCGGCGCTTGCACAGACGGCGCCGTGGATGCCTGCGCAGCAGGTGCCGCTTGCCCCTGAACAATGGCTAACTGTGCACGAATATAGGCCAAAACATCATCAGGCTGTACCCGGCCCTTCTCACCAGAACCCGCGACACGCGTCAAATCCACACCAAATGTATGGGCAAATCGTCGGGACGCAGGCCCCGCGTAGACCCATTGACCTTCCGCTGTCGCCTTGATGGCTTGTCTTGACGGCGTAACGGATCCACTTGCTTTTGCTGCCCGGGGGGCTGAAGATGATGACGTCGGTTTATCCTGTTTTTTGTCAGGCTGTTTTTTCGCCTTCACCATGAGATCCGCCACATGTTGATCCGGGGTTACTTTGGCCTGCACATCAATCAACCATGCGGTCATCACACCCGCACAGGGCGCAGGCACTTCCATCGTGGCCTTCTCCCCTTCTAATGTAAGCAAGGCTTGCTCTGCCTCGAATGATTCGCCTTCTGCCACCAAACGCTCAATGACTGTCGCTTCTGTGGCCCCAAAGTCAGGCAAGGTCCATGCCATGGCCGACATTGTCGAAGCTTCTGACTGAGCGGTCACAGTGTCACTGCGCGCTTCGTGATCTGACGATGCTTTGCCTTCAAAAGTACCATAGGTGTCACCTGGTTTAAGCTTATCCCCTACCGACACAGTCAGCGAAGTGACCGTGCCTTCTACCCCAGCAGGCACCTCCATCGTGGCTTTTTCGCCTTCCAAAGTCATCACAGGTGTTTCTGTATCAAGCACACTGCCTTCTTTCACTAAAATTTCAATCACTTCGGCTTGTTCTGCACCGATTTCTGGTAATATGAGTGCTGTTGTCATCATACTCTCCTTACACACGCATCGGATGAGGGCGTGTTAGATCTAAGCCTAACGCTTTTTGGGCTTTGGTGAGACATGCGGCATCACATTGGCCCGCTTTGACCAAAACACACAAAGTTCGATAAACAATCGAGGCGGCATCCACTGAAAAGAATCGTCGAAGCGCGGCGCGCGTATCACTGCGACCAAAACCATCGGTACCCAACACAGTATAAGGCCTAGGGACGGCTTCACGAATTTGATTGGGCACAGCCTCCACGTAATCAGAAATGGCAATCACTGGCCCGTCACCCGATGCCAAACAAGCAGTCACATAAGGCTGCGCTTCATCCTGCGCCTGCCCAGTCCATGCGCCATGATTATGAGCTTGGATATCACGGGCCAACTCGGTATAGCTTGTGACACTCCACAAATCGGCCGCGATGTCATAATCATCGGCTAAGATCCGTTTCGCTTCTTTTGCCTCGGACACCAATGCCCCACTGGCCAACAAAGTGACCTTGGCATTCTCATGGTCTTCCAAGCAATACATGCCGCGAATGATGCCTTCCTCTGCACCTTCTGGCATCGCTGGATGATGGTAGTTTACATTCAAAAGAGACAAATAATAATACACATCTTCTTGTCGCTCATACATACGAACCATGCCTTCATGCATGATCACAGCCAACTCGTAGCTGTAAGCAGGATCATAGGCGATACAGTTTGGAATCACACTGGCAAACAAATGGGTTTGACCATCTTGATGCTGTAAACCTTCACCCGATAAAGTGGTTCGACCTGAAATCGCACCAAGAAGAAAGCCACGGCAACGCATATCGGCTGCGGCCCACCATAAATCACCCACACGCTGAAAACCAAACATCGAGTAATAGATATAGAAAGGAATCATTGGCAGATTATTGTTACTGTAAGAACTGGCGGCTGCCATCCAAGATGCCATAGCCCCTGCTTCATTGATACCCTCTTCCAGTAACTGACCGTCCTTGGCTTCCCGGTAATACATGATTTGCTGTCGATCGACCGGTTCATAACATTGACCCACTGGTGAGTAAATACCGATTTGACGGAACAAACCCTCCATACCAAAGGTACGCGACTCATCGGGCACAATCGGCACCAAATGCGGTGCTAATTTAGGATCTCTCAATAACTGAACCAACAAACGCACAAACACCATCGTGGTTGAAATTTCACGATCACCCGAGCCTTCAAGCTGTGCTGAGAACGTTGACAAGGGAGGAATCGCTAAGGTTTGGTCGCTCTGCTGGCGCCTTGCCGGCAAAGCACCGCCTAACGCTTGACGGCGCTTCGCCAAAAATTGGCGGGCCGGATCATTTTCTTTCGGCAAAATAGAGGCATGATTGGCAATGACCTCATCGGTCACATCATCCACTTCGAAAAACTGTGCAAAGGCTTTCATTTCATCTGCCGTCATTTTTTTCTTTTGGTGATTGGTATTGTCACCTTCACTCAAGCCCATACCATAACCTTTCTTGGTGACAGGCAATAATAGGACTGGGCGTGTTTTTTCTTGCTGAGCCGCTTCATAAGCGGTATAAATGCTGGCAAAATCGTGGCCACCACGCCCCAATCGTGCTAGCTCATCATCACTCCACCCCTCAATCATCGCCGTGAGTTCAGGGGACTGACTGAAAAAGTGTTCTCGCCATGCGGCACCGTCATGCTCTTTGATGTGTTGAAAGGCACCATCCACCCATGCGGCCAATGCACGCATGAGATGCCCGTCATGATCTTGGTCAAACAGTGGCTGCCATGCTTCATTCCAAAGCACCTTAATCACACGCCAACCGGAACCTCGAAACGTACGCTCTAATTCATCGACAACGCGGGCATTGCCGCGCACAGGGCCATCTAATCGTTGCTGATTACAATTGATGATGAATACTAAGTTAGACAGTTGTTCACGCACGGCCACATTGATCGCACCCAAAGATTCTGGCTCATCCATCTCACCATCACCACAGAATACCCAAACTTTTGCCGTGCCATTTTTGAGTAAACCGCGATTTTCAAGGTAGCGACGAAAACGTGCTTGATAAATAGCCGCCAAAGGCCCAAGCCCCATGGACACGGTGGGGAACTGCCAAAAATCAGGCATTAACCAAGGATGAGGATAAGAACTTAGGCCTTCGGTGAATGCTTCTTGACGAAAATGATCAACGCGTTCTTTGGATAGACGCCCTTCCAATAAACCTCGGGCATACAAGCCAGGCGACGCATGGCCTTGAAAGAACACAAGGTCACCGATGTGGTCTTGCGTCGGTGCATGGAAAAAATAATTCAAACCGGTCTCAATCAAAGTGGATGCCGACGCATAGGTGGCAATATGACCTGCGGTTTCCACACCACGCACCCCTGCACGCACTACCATCATCATGGCATTCCACTGAATCAGCGATAAGGCACGTTTCTCATCTGCAGACTGCGTTGGCACAGAAGTTGAAACAGGCAACGTGTTACAAGGTGATGTGATCACATCTTGTGCCTCGGTCATGCCATGTTTTTGAAGTAATGTGAGTAAGGCATGCACCAACATCGCGGCTTGTTGCAAAGAAGTGGCACGAATCACAGCCTCTAATGATGCCTTCCATTCAGCCGTTTCGGTATGATCAAATGCTATATAATCCCAAAGATCGGACATGGCCGCCTCCCTATCTGTTACCATCATGCATGATGGTCATCACTCTAGCATGTTACACGTTGACAAACAAGCGATGGCGCATCAAATCGGGGTAGCGATCCAAGGCAACCAGACGACCTTGACGGTATTGCCCCCAAGACAATTGTCGATGCCATTGACCATGCGCCCAAGACCAATTGCCCGTCATCCCAGCAAAGGAAGCAAAAGGATATTGCTTCAACAACGCACGTTCATAGATTAAAAAAATCGCATCAAATCCCCAAGCGTAATCGGCGGTATGGGCCTCGGCTTCTTTGGGCCATGCTGACGCCAAAGATGGCGGCATCCAAACAGGGGCTTTGCCTTGCTTCCAAGGCGCATCCAAATAAATCACACCCGATAAGTCATGGGCATCTTCCTTGCGTCGTGGCGACTGCCATCCCGTCGTACCATAGAGACGGCCGCTGTAATAATGATAACGCAATAGCGGCACGATGTAGCGTGCTCGCTTAGGTGGCATCGCTAAAAATATGGCATCATAGCCTTGATAAGCACGCAGTTTTGCCCTTAATGTATGACGAACCAGTTGGCGCATCGCTTGTATACGTTGACGACTTTCATCGGTTTTTAATGCATGAGCGATGGCATGAGCGCCATGACGCGAAGGCAAATAAACCACCTCAGGCGCTTGGCCTGACAATCGATGCCAGGCCGATAAAAACTGCTTAACCACTTGATGAGAATCTTCATGTGCATCGCCTAGCACAAGCACCCGTGAAATACCGACATGACGCATACGCGTTGCCAATGGTGTCGGATCAAATGCCTTGAGGCCCAACTGATCACGCTTCGTCGCCCATATAGAAGCATCCCAGATGTTGGCACGATTGACCGTCGGTGGCAACAAAGGAAATAACCACTGCGTGATGGAAGCTGCATCGGGCTGTGCTTGCCAATAGGACAGTGGATGCTTGGCTTGATCAAAGAAATGAAGCGTGATAGGTGCGCCTGTGACTAAATACTGATAAGCCCTCAACATCCCCGCTTGGATGGCCTGACCACGTGACGCATCCGATCCGCTCAATGGTAACACCACACCCACCTGACTTGGCCAGGCCTCAGGGGTTACAGAAGTATCGACGCCATGCCAAGGATGTGACAAGCGATCACTGGCCTGTTGGATGATACCCACCGTTGGATATTGTGTGGTGTCAACAGGCACCAAGGTTTGACGTGGCAAAGCAAACAACCATTTTTGATGCGTCAAGCCATTAAAAACAGCAGGGTATTGAAGCCTGGCATGCACTTGTTGCGATAGTGGCGCCTGCGATGTCAAGGCACGTAACACAAGCCAGGATGAAAACCAAGGAGAATCTTTGGCAGGGGCTTGCTGCAATAAACGGCGAGCACGACGATAACGACGATTGAGATAAGCCACTTTGGCCGCCAACAAACGACTATGCACATCACGAGGCTCATCAGGTAACACCACACGTGCAAGCTTTGCATGCACTGCGCTCGCCAGCGCATGCGCCATATGATGACGCGCTTCTTCCGACCAATCGGCCACTTGCATAGGGTGCTGACTAAGCGCTTGACGCGGTGCAGCAATCGGCATCAATGCAGCCTCCTTACTCGGCTGACAACCCACCAAATAGACACTGATGATCACACACCATCCCAGCTTGCCCATACCCCCTCCTTGCCACTAGGCTTGACACGAAAATTAGCGTATCATGTTTTTGGACAGAACAACACATGTAGGCCTTATGTCATCACCTGCCACACTCTTTCTTGTTGCCACCCCCATTGGACACCGTGACGATCTGTCACTCCGTGCCATTCAATGCCTGAAGCAAGTGGCTTGTATCGCCTGCGAAACACCAAGACACAGCCAAAAACTACTCCATTACCATGGCATCACCACACCACTCACGGCCTATCATCAACACAATGAACAAGCACAATCCATCCAATTGATTCGTCAACTGAAATCGGGCCGATCGATTGCCTTGATTTCTGATGCGGGCACACCAGGCATCAGTGATCCTGGTCAACGCTTAGTGGATCATGCCCATGAAGCAGATATCCCTGTCTCGATCATACCAGGACCCTGTGCGGCGATCAGTGCATTAGCCACGGCAGGTTTCCCCACGCAAGCCGCCTTGTTTGTTGGCTTTCTACCAGCCACTGCGCACGCACGACAAGCCAAACTTCGTCAATTAAGTCACCACGACGGCTGTTTGATGATCTATGTGAGTCCCCATCGCCTTGTGACCGTGTTGAAAGACGCACACACACACTTTGGCGATCGACGCGCTTGCTTAGCACATGAGCTCACCAAACAGTACGAGGGCATTCATCGTAAAACACTGAGCGAATGGTGCAGTTATTTTGAGACAAAACGCCCACGTGGTGAATATGTGCTCATTGTAGAAGGCGCACCACCGCAACAAGCCACAGAAGAAACGGTGCGCACAACGCTCACACTGCTTCTTGAACACCTACCCCCTTCGCAAGCATGTACTGTCGCCAGTCAATTACTTCATCAACCGAAAAACCGTCTCTATCAATGGCTCAAAAATACAGATCTTGTCAAGAACCATCCCAAAGGCTAAACTGTGATGCATTCACGTTTTAAGGGATAGCCATGGCCAAATCACCGCTTAGTTCATCGGAGCTTGCACCATCTTCTGACGCATCATTGCAAGATCGTATCGACACACTCACCGCATCACTCGAAGCGCGTGAAGCAGAAATCGAATCATTAGAGGCATCACACGAAGAAGAAAAAACAAAGCGCCAAAAAGCACTCATGCAACTCATGGCAGCCAAAGAAAACAGTGAAAAACGCAGTGAAAAACAACTGGCTCGTGCCAAAATACATGCCCTCTCCAATTTCGCAGAATCACTGCTACCTCTGGTTGATAGTCTTGAACAAGCCCATAAAATGGCAGAAGATTCCCCAGCTATTCAAGAAGGTCTTCAAATGACCCTAGACCTTTTCTTAAAAACATTGCAACAATACGACATTGAAATCATCCAACCTTTACATGAAGCCTTTGATCCGCAATGGCATGAGGCCATGTCGACCACAGAAGACAAAGCCCATGATAACAATACTGTCCTAGAAGTGTTTCAAGCAGGCTATCGTTTTCAAGACCAATTACTGCGCCCTGCACGCGTGGTGGTGAATAAAATACAGTAAATGTTCTTGAAAAAAAAGAAAGCGTCCCCAACTTAAGAGGTGAAAGGGTTATCCCACAGTCATTAACAGACAGGAGAATAATATGGGTACAGTCATCGGTATCGATCTAGGCACAACTAACTCGTGCGTGTCCGTGATGGAAAGCGGCAAAACCAAAGTCATTCCAAATAAAGAAGGTAAAAACACAACCCCCTCTTTCGTGGCCATTGGCGATGAAAATTTAGTCGGGGATGCTGCCAAGCGTCAAGCAGTCACTAATCCAGAAAATACCATTTATGCGGCAAAACGTTTCATCGGTCGTAATAAAAGTGAAGATGTGTATACAAAATGGGAAGGTGGCTACCATCTGAGTGCCGCTAAGAATGGTGATGTCACCATTCAAATCACCAAAAATGGTAAAAAAGAGCATTGGTCTCCTGAGCAATTCTCTGCCATGATCCTACAAAAAATGAAACAATCTGCGGAAGACTATCTCGGCCATGAAGTGACCGAAGCGGTCATCACCGTCCCTGCTTACTTTAATGATGCACAACGTCATGCCACCAAAGACGCTGGGCGTATTGCAGGTCTTGATGTGAAACGGATCATCAACGAGCCCACGGCCGCTGCGCTGGCTTACGGCATGGATAAAAAACAAGGCGATCGTAAAATTGCTGTTTACGATTTAGGGGGTGGAACCTTTGATATTTCGATCATCGAAATTGCAGACATTGATGGCGAACATCAATTTGAAGTGCTGGCGACCAATGGGAATACCGCACTCGGGGGGGAAGACTTTGATGCACGCCTCATGAACTATCTGGTGGAAACATTCGAACAAGAGCAAGGCGTCGACCTGACCAAAGATAAAATGGCGGTGCAACGTTTACGTGAAGCAGCAGAAAAGGCCAAAATCGAATTGTCTACTGCCCAACAAACGGATATCAACCTCCCCTACATCACCGCAGACAGCAGTGGGCCAAAACATTTAAATATCAAAGTCACACGTGCAAAACTTGAATCCTTGGTTACTGACCTTATCGACAATTCTTTGACACCATGTCGCACTGCATTGAAAGATGCTGGCCTTGCCGCCAATGAAATCGATGACGTGATTTTAGTGGGTGGTCAAACCCGTATGCCGAAAGTACAAGAAGCTGTGGCTGAACTGTTTGGCAAGGAACCTCGCAAAGATGTGAATCCTGATGAAGCCGTGGCCATGGGTGCTGCGATTCAAGGGGGCGTACTCTCAGGGGATGTCACCGACATTCTTCTATTAGACGTGACACCACTGTCTTTGGGTATTGAAACCATGGGCGGCGTGATGACAAAACTCATTGAAAAGAATACCACGATTCCAACCAAGGCATCCCAAGTATTCTCCACCGCTGACAATAACCAAACGACTGTCACCGTGCATGTACTCCAAGGGGAACGTCCGATGGCGACAGACAATAAATCCTTAGGCCAATTCAATTTGTCAGACATTCCACCTGCACCACGCGGCATGCCTCAAATTGAAGTCATTTTCGACATCGATGCCAATGGTATTTTAAATGTGTCGGCCGTGGACAAAGCCACCAATAAAAAACAACACATTGTCATCCAAGCAGGCAGCGGACTTTCAGACGAAGAGATTGAACGCATGAAGCGTGAAGCCGAAGAGAATGCTGAAGCTGACAAACAAAAAGAAGCTTTGGTCACCGCAAGAAATCAAGCCGATTCCCTGATTCATGCCAGTGAGAAAACACTGTCAGATCTTGGTGATAAAGCCAGTGATGAAGAGAAAAAAGCGGTCAATGATGCGGTAGCCTCCCTAAAAACTGCCTTAGAAGGGGAAGACATCGAAGCCATTGAAGCCCAAACCAAAGCACTGTCTGATGCCACAGGTTCTCTGTCAGAACGTTTGTACCAACAACAAGCGAATAGCGGCGAGAGCCAAACCACCGAACAAGCCAACACTAACACACAAGACGATGTGGTGGATGCTGAATTTGAAGAAGTGGATAAAGAACAGAAATAAGTGCATAATCCATGTCAAGGCACCCACTGGGTGCCTTTCATGCGAAAAGGATAAGGCCTCATGACAACTGATTTTTATGATATTTTAGACGTTTCACGCGATGCTTCAACCGATGAGCTCAAAAAAGCTTACCGTAAAAAAGCCATGAAATATCATCCCGATCGTAATCAAGGTGATAAAGCTGCCGAGAAAAAGTTTAAAGCAGCTAAAGAAGCCTATGAGGTATTGTCTGATCAGCAAAAGCGTGCACGCTATGACCAGTTCGGTCATGCCGGTGTTGATCCCTCCCAAGGGGGTGGCGCAGGCTTTCAAGATGTGGGCGATATTTTTGGCGACATCTTTGGTGACATTTTTGGTGGTGGCGGTTCGCGCCAACAAACCCGTGCACAACGGGGGCAAGATATTTTATACCGTCTTGAGCTGACCTTAGAAGAAGTCGTGCATGGGTGTAAAAAAAACCTATCGCTTGATATCGCAGCAACCTGTGATACATGTCAAGGCAGTGGTGCCAAACCAGGTTCAAAACCCAAAGTATGCCAGCACTGTCAGGGCACTGGCGCCATTCATGTGTCCCAAGGGTTTATTCAGTTACAACAAACCTGCCCTTACTGTCATGGTACAGGAAAAATTCAGGAGCCTTGCCCTTCATGTCACGGTGAAGGTCGCGTCTTACGCACACAAACACTGAACTTAACCATTCCTGTGGGTATTGATCAAGGCGATCGTATGCGCCTAACTGGCAAAGGAGAAGCGGGTGTACATGGTGGGCCATCAGGTGATCTTTTTGTCGAAATCAACCTGAAAAAACATCCAATTTTTAAACGAGAACAGCGGCATCTTCACTGTGAAGTTCCTGTTGATTTTCTTACTGCGACACTCGGTGGTAGCATTGAAGTCCCCACACTATCAGGACAAGTCACCCTGAAAATACCCAAAGAAACTCAGACGAACAGTCAATTTCGTCTAAGAGGTAAAGGCATTCCTGCCACGCGACGTGAGCAAGCAGGTGATTTAATTTGTCGCATCAGCCTTGAAACGCCCGTCAATTTATCCAAACAACAGGCGGAACTTTTACGCCAATTTGCACAGAGCCTTGAGAATACAGCCCATCATAGCCCTAAAGCATCCTCATGGTATCAATCCATTAAAACTTTTTTTCAACGCTAATTTGTCAATACTTTAGCCCTTTTAAAGCATCAGCCTATGCGCTCACATCGTGCGTCGATTGCTCCCGATGACATGATCATAGGGGCATACGCATCAAGACACTATGCATCGCCACCTCATTGGTAGACATCCAACACATCCCTGAATGCACTATCAATACATCATACTTATGATGGCTCATGATGATAAAACACAAAAACAAGATAAAAAACCTAAGACTTCAAACAACATCACAGAAAAAAAGAAGACACCAGAACAAAACTACGCTGAAAAAAAATTATGATCATTGATTAAACAAAGAAAATACTCAAAAAGCTAACTTAAGCTTTACATTAGACGCACTCGGCGTCGCATGATTAACCGGTAGCATGTTTGCTTTTGTCTTGCTAGCGCCTGCCTAGCGTGTTGTCCTTGTTGCCTGCCTAACAGTGGTATCTTGCATCACAGCCTATGTCGCTTCGAACACAGTGGCCAAACAATATAGGTCGCGATCAACCAAGGGATATTAAGGCATGATGACGATCTTTTAGAAGAAAAAACCTTACAATCCATTGCCTGTTTTATCGATATAAAGGGAGTACCTGTTGCGTCAAGACATGGCAGCTAATCAAATAAAATCACAAAAAAAGACCACCCCCCACTCAAAAGATAGTCAGTCTCATGCCCCAAAACGCTAAAATTACACTATATAGTGATGATCTAAGAAGGAATAAGTCATATGCCAACAACAAAGACACCATTAGAACAAATGCATCAATTTGCTGATGAAAAAGGCAAAAAACTTATGCTTTCCTATGATTGGGATGGTCATTTCTGCCAAGTAGAAACCGAAGAAAAACTCCCCATTGGCACTGCAGTACGGCAACGGTACTTACTTCATCAAATCACTGGCCAAAACACTGACTATGAGACACGCACCAATCCCGAAACAAGAGCGAAAGCATTAACGGATGCTGTTAGGAAGATGGACGATAAGAAACTTAATAAAGTCGATGAAAAAGCATGGGCCATGGTGGCCTCAAAATTTGGTGGAAATGAGAAAGGCACTCAGTATGGAGGAAACATAGAGATACTGACTACACAGTCAGATATGATTCATAAAAATAAGCAAAAAATAGAGGAAAAACAAACTAAATTAAGGGAACAACAAACGAAGCAATCTCGTCTACTCAAAATCATGACGGCTGTCTTACTGCCGATCATCGGCGTCTTAGGGGGCAGTGTTATCTTGCTCGCTGTCCTCGGCGCCCTTCCTTTGGTCGGCCTTATTATTTTGACCGCCATCACTGCTGCCATTGGTATAGGGACCATCGTCGCTATGCCAATAATCGACAACAACATGATGAAAAAAAATAACAGCATACAAGAAGAAATAACTGAGCTAGAGGATAAAAATCAAGAATTAGATAATGAGAATACAAAACTGAGAACGGCAATAAAAACGTGGGAAGATAAAGTTTTGGCTAAGGGGGAATTTGCTGATTCTCAAGACAAAGCCGCTGCAGAGGCTCTTTTTGGTGAAAACTATGTTGCACGTGCAAAAGAGCTCGCAGAAACCATTATCGCACTAGATGAAAAGGAAGATGGTTTAACATTTATCACCAACAATGACCCTTTCTATATTCGTGGTATGCTCAAACACACCCTACTGAATCCAAATATTACAGAAGATACAGCAGTCCAGGCTACAATAACGAAAGCAAAAAACATTTTTTTCGACCCAGAAAAACAAGAACAATTTGGTGTGGTAGGGAAATTGAGTGGTCTCAGTGCGCAACATCAGGTCAAAGGGAGATTTGTACACAGTCATGATGAAAAGTATTCGGACGAAAGAAAACTTGGTGGTTTACGAAGATTAGGCCATGGAATCCATGCATCTAATGTAAAACCAGAGTCAGGTACAACACCAAAATATATGGTCATTGGCTCAGACAACAAGCAAATGGCACCTTCACAAAAGATGCAGGAAGGAAAGGAAGAGACATCGCTTCAGCAAGTTGCTCCCTTCGTTTTTGTGCAACAACGACAGCATGGTGTATTTGCTAAGTCCGACCTACCGTTCGATAAAAACATAGCGCAACAACTAACTTCAGCAACCCAACAGGTGGCAATTGTCAAATCTCAATTAGAAAAACTTGAGGCAGAGCAATCTGATGCAAAAAAAGCAAAAACACCAATAGGAAAACTGACTATCCTAGCATCCGAAACAATTGATAAACACCTTAACTTGACTAACTCAGATAACCCACTCACTGTCTTTAAAGGCAAAACCTTTATACAAACCAATGGTGAAGAATTCACAGTAGGCGATACATTAACACTGCATCAATTACATATGATTGCACGTAATGACCAAAATCCGGATGGTTGCAATATCAATGGAACAGGTGAGGTAAGTCAACAAAGGATGGAACAAAGCTATGGTCCTGTCGCACGCGAGACAGGGTTTAGAGCAGGTGTGATTGCAGCCCGTGCACTTGTCATGCAAACGCAGTTAAGTACGCCTAACGAGGTGATGGGCTATGGGGGATATCAGGGGAAGTTTCACAAAACGCATGCGCGAAAGGCCTATCAAATCGATGCCATTGGTTTACAATTTCAAAAACATGACAATGATATGGCCATAGGCATGCGCTTTGCTGAGGGCACCGAATCTATCTGGGATGATCCAAAAGGCCTACGAGCAACCGGTGATCAATTCTTCCACGATATCACCGGTGAAAAAAAATTATCATTCAAGGAGATGATAGCTAAGATACCAGACGAATCAGGCCGCTACATTGGACTCAGTGGTACTGGAAGAAAAAAAGACGAATACAAGGTGGCACAGGTCGGAGAGCAGATCACTGCCGTCATTGACACACAATTGATTCGTGCCAAAGTCAAAAATGATTTCATAAGAATTTATCAGGATCTTCAGAGGAAAGGAGAAGGAAATAAAGAGTCCATTGTGCTAGATTTCTCACAATACGGCACAGGTTGTTTCATCGAAGATTTATCAAACGAGCAGACCCGAAGTATATTCAGCAAGGCTGTTAAGGAAGGACAAATGGATGCATTAAAGGCGATCAGTGATTCAAGGACTCCTGGCCAGCAAAATGGTGTATCCCTTATTCGTCTACCTTGGTTTGGTGGTGAACCAATCAAGCCAACATTAAGAAAAAAGATGGAACGTGGAGGACTCATGTTTGCCACATCAAAGGATGGGAGGCATATCACACAAAATTTAAACGAACCGATCTTTATTCGTAAAACAAAAAATTCACACATCTCATTATCACCCACACAACAAGTTGAAATCAAAGAATTTTTAAAAACAGGAACCCCTCCCTTAACAGAGGATACAAAACAAGCTTTACAGCGTCTTGTGAACGATCCAAATATGGCATGTTCAACACAAAACGAGGTTGTTGCACTACTTAATCAAGTGATTCAAAACAATGGCCAAGCCATGCATTCAAGTGGCACACTTAATTCGTTACAATGCCAACAATTGCTTGGTATCACCCATGCAGCAACCAATGGCGCTGACAGTCACGTCGCACCGTCGAATGAATTAGATGTAAAAGCAGCCTTGACCATTGCATTATTAGAGCCGGGAGAATCTGGAATGATACTTGCGAGAAAAATTAAAGAGGGCACGATAGATCAAAAACGATTAGCGTATTTAATGGAAATATATGATACAGACATAAACGATAAGATGGCAGGTTTATCAAAGAAATTGCAAAAAGATGAAAAAATACGCACCACGACGTTAAGCGGTATAATCGAACATCTAAACATCGGCGGCCAAGCAAGTATTGACCCGATGCAAGCACAAGCTCATACAGACTCAAAAACCCTAACGCCTCAAAACCATTCAGTCAATGGTAGTACTGTCAAAGTGCAATATGATGCCGCTTTGCCTAAAGTTGCACAGCAGCAGATACCAAAAGCAGTACAACCAAACTCTCTGCCTAAAGGTCAGCAGGTAGCAATCCCTCCGTCTACTCATTCACCAGTATCTTCTGATCAAATAGCAGATAGGCCAAAGACAGAATCTACACAACCAGATGGCGAACAAAAACCCAATAGCACACGCGATCCTGGCAAGAAACCTGGAGAAACGACACTAAGGATATAAAAAGAAGACTGCTATCGATCCATGTGACCACGCAGCCCATACGACATCGTCATGCTTAGCGCTAAAAATTTGACTTAGTACAATAAAAAGTATACTATATACTTACGTAGAAAGAGCCATAAAGATGGAAAAAAAAGTTTTTAGTTCAGAGTTAGGAAATTTATCAAAGTTTATACAAAACAGCGAATCATTGAAACGCGTTATACTGGCATGGGATTTTGATAAGCACCTTTGTCCTAATGCAACAGATTCTGGTTTGAAAAAGCTGGATATGTACAGTCACGTTGCTCGTACAGCCATGGCAGGGATACTACAAGATCCTCCTGAAGAAGAAAAACAATCAGGTGATTTACTCAATCAATTCACGTCCTTTTTCAGCGGGGGAAAAACAGATAATCAGTCCCCACAAACCTCGCTATCAGCATGGACTCAGATCTACCAAAGTTTTTCCCAGGAATTAAAAGAACATCCTGAAAACCAATCAAAGCTTAAGAAGCTCGATACATGGGCATGGAAAACACTACAAAAAAAGTATGCTAGAGATGAAGAAGATGTTGTGAAAAAGAGAGCGTTAGTCGCCACAACTGTGTTTGGCGAAGACTTTAAAATATTGGCCCATAACTTTGCTGCTTTACTTGATCAGCTCATCACACAAAAGGATGGTTTTTTCATTGTCACCAATAACAATCCTTTTTATATTCGTGCCTTCCTTCGAGAAATTTTACTGCATCCTGCTTATCACGACGACTTTTCACAAGATCGACTAGAAGTATTACAAGATACTATACTCACAACTGATGAAGAAGAAGCTTTTGGCGTGAAAGGGCGACTTGCTGGCATGTATAGCAAACCTCACCCCACAGGCCTTTTCTTACTCAAAAAACCTGAGTCAAAGCAAAAGGAAGCCACACTGCAGGCGTTACAAACGCGTTTTAACGCACTTGTATTGGGTTCAGATGATAAAGCCATGGCAAAAGACCAGCAAGATAGTAACGGCTTTATCAGACGTAAAGAAAATCTATGGATTCGAAAGTGTAAACATCCACATCTTTTCAGTGCAGCGGGCATGGCGGATTTTACAAAAGTTTATGAATCCTTGCAACCTAGAAAAGTAGAAGTACTCGCTCCAGAACAAGCAGCAAAACAGCCGCCAAAACAAAAAGACAACCCTTTAGAGCCTTCGAAAAAAGTCCTGCCCCTTCCCCCAAACCCAAAAGAAACATCATCTGTATATCCTTCACCTAAACTATTAGACCACCCCCCTCCCACATTATCCGAACAGCGCAAAAGATCCACACAAAGCACTTCACCACTGCTGATCATGAGCACGATAATTGTGTTAGGTGGCTTACTTTTCAGTGTTGAAAACTTTTTTTCACTGCCGCAGCTGTCATCTATCCAAGTATTATCGACCATCCAAAGCCTACA
Organism: Coxiellaceae bacterium; assembly: GCA_902601155.1. GTDB lineage: Bacteria > Pseudomonadota > Gammaproteobacteria > Comchoanobacterales > Comchoanobacteraceae > CACKMC01. The sequence goes on from CACKMC010000001.1 coordinate 51,402, forward strand.
TGGCATCTTTATCTTTGGCTTACTGAGCTTACTATGCTTATCGATAGCCTTGCTCCCCAATCAATCAAAACCTGTAGTCATGGGCAAATCCCCCTCACAAAAAAAGGTCGAATCAAAGGCACTCAAGAGCCAAGAATCTCAACAACATTTGGCACAACCACCGTCGAAAATCCACAAAAAAGCAGAGGCACCAAGCAACCCAAAAACCACACTATCTCCACAACCTGCCAACCAAACACCTCCGATCATCCTCACAACACCACAAGTGGACAAAACAAACGTAGGACTGCCTACTAACCTTCCTATACCAACCGTTATCGCATCCCAATCTGTTCAAAACTACCTGAAGCTCACCCCTGAGAATCCATTGACCGTGTTTAAAGGCATGCGTTTTAAACAACTGGATCGCACAGTATTTACCGTGGGTAATGCATTGACCCTGCATCAATTACATATGATTGCACGCAATGACACATCAGGTCATGTCAACATGAACTGCGGTGGTCCTGTAGACAAGGCTCGATTAGAACAAAGCTACGGCACAAGTAGTGATGCCATGCGACGTGGTGTGATCGCAGCCCGTGCATTGGTCATGCAAACGATACTCGTTGCCAAAAATACCGCCTGGGCCTATGGCGGTTACAAGAGAGCATGCTTTAAAATGAATCCACGTCCATCCTATCAAATCGATGCCATCGGATTACAATTTGAACAGAACTACAATGATATGGCGATTGCGATGCGATTTGAAGACACGGGTGTATCGATATGGGACAATCCACAAGGCCTTCAACAAACAGGGGATGACTTCTACCAAATGATCACAGGTGAAGAAAAATTAACCCTGGAAGCCATGAAAGCAAAAGCAAACGGCAAGGATGGTCGCTATATAGGCATACATCGATCGAAATATGGTGGTTATGCCGTTCCCAATAATCCGGAAAAAATTTATGCCATCATAGATACACAATGTATCAAGGAAAAAGTGAAAAAAGACTTGTTAAACATCTATACATGCCTGCACCAAAAAGGTATCGCAAACCAAGAATCTATCGTGCTTGATTTTGCCCAATACGGCACAGGTTATTTTCTTGGCCCTTTTCACCAGACGGCTATTCAAAATCCCATTGAAAACGCCATTAGACAAGGACAAATCGAAGCCTTACAAACAATCAGTAAAACAAGAGAAAAGAATCATCAACATGGCGTATCTCTGATTCGTCTGCCTTTTTTTGGTGGTGACAACATCGAACAATACCTTAGACAAACCCTAGAAAGCAAAGGGCTGCTATTTGCCACGAATGATGATGGCACTCATATCCATCAAAACCTCTTCGAACCAGTCTTTATCAAAAAAATAAACAGCAGCCTTCACTTCACACTCACCCATCCACAAGAACAAGAAATACAAAGCTTTCTTGCTGGCAAGAAAGACAAGCTATTGGGTACCACAACCACAGCATTAGGCAAGCTTGTGGGGGATCAAAATATGGCATGTTCATCACAAAAAGATGTTGTTGCACTACTTAATCAAGTGATTCAAAACAATCGCCAAGCCATGCATTCAAGTGGCACACTTAATTCGTTACAATGCCAACAATTGCTTGCGATGCATTATGCTGCAACAGATTGTGGGGATTCACATGTCAATCCAGGCAATGAATACGATCCTGGATACTATTCAAAAATATTAGAAGCGCAACCTGGTGATCAAATAGGTGGTGCAACTCAAGCAAGTGTTGATCCTATGGCTGCCATGAGCCATCAATACCCACAACGTTTAAGTGCATTAAACTACAATCGTTTTGTCGAATATCTCTGCGAATCTAAGCCATCTAAAGTTGCACGCTTTTGCGTTTAGTTTTACACTGAGAGAGGTTTTTAGCAGAGTTAATGGTATGACACAAACTTCACATCCGATGACCCAGGAAGGTTATGAGCAAATACAAACTGAACTGGCACAACTCAAACAAGTGGAACGTCCTGCCATCATTGAAGCCATCAGTCACGCCAGAGAATTGGGTGATCTGAAAGAAAATGCGGAATACCATAGCGCCAAGGATCGCCAAGGTTTTATTGAAGCAAAAATCAAACAACTCGAAAGCAAACTCAGTCGCGCACAAATCATTGATATTTCTGAGTTTGATAATCAGGGCAAAGTCATTTTTGGCGCTTATGTCACTACCCTAAATCTAGATAATGATGCCACCCTACGCTTTCGGATTGTGGGGGAAGATGAAGCAGACCTGGGTGCCAATAAATTGTCCGTCACGTCACCATTAGCGCGCGGTTTGATTGGTAAGATGCTTGGAGACCAAGTAGAAATTTCCACACCAAAAGGCCTCTTATCCTACGAAATCACGGATGTGTCTTATACCACTTAATACTACAACCACGACTCGGCTTGATCGCTACCTCACCCGTATTACCCATCAGTAATCGATCACAGACTTCACGCAGATCTTCGCCTGACACAGGCACATCACTCCCTGGGTATGACCCATCAAATCGCCCATGATACAAACACTGTCCCTTCGCATCCACCACAACAAACTCAGGCGTACATTGCACTTGGTATGCCTTGGCGACTGCTTGCGTGTCATCCACCAAATAAGCAAAAGGATAGGCTTTTGACACCGCCCTTTCACGCATCGCCTCAGGACTATCTTCCGGATAGGCGATGGCGTCATTCGATGAAATAGCCACAACCCCCAATCCTTGGGCCTGATAAGTACGTGCAAAGGCCAATAATTCACTTTCTATATGACGCACATAGGGACAGTGATTACACCAAAAACAAAGGACTATACCGATTTTACTTGAAAGTTCATCATACAAACACCATTCCGCTACCCCGATAGGTGATACATTCTTCAAGGTGAAGGCGGGCACGTCGCTACCATAAGCTAAACCTTGTGACATCAACTCAGCCATGATAAGTCTTGGTGACCCATGTTTTCAAACGAGACCATGCCAATAAGGCATGCGAAGCTGGGGATGTACTGGTTCGACAACGGATGGTCAAAGGATTGATACGTCCTTCCACTCGGCGCACCATCCCTACAGGAATCGGCGTGACACACGAAGGGGGTAGCGATACACGTACCCAAGTGTGACGATCCACAAAACGTTTGAGCTGTATGGACGCCTCCATAGGCTGCCAAGCATGCTGCTCGGGCGACACAGCAAAAACACCTGGTTTCACATGAATGGCATCATGGTCTTGAAAGCGCATGGTAATCACTCCCACACCTTCTTCTGCCTTGGGTGGAACCAGTACTTGATTATAGAGAATCGCGTGTTGATCTGCCGATGCAAAACTTTGTATGCACAAACAAAACAAACCAAGCATTCCTAGCCTACGCATGCCTTACTCCTTGTTGGCTGTTTGCTTAGTTTACCTCGATTATCGCTTCTTGGCTATGCGTTAACCATGCCTGAAGCTCTGTCAATAATTGTCGGTCTTTTTCACAAGGGGAGGAAGCCAAACTAGTTTGTATTTGCTTCATCACTGATTCACGACAGCGATTGGGTTGTTGGCGATAATCCAGCCGCGGCTGATGGCGTGCTGCAAGCCATGTCTGACACCATGCTTGATCTGCTTCGTGCGTCAGCAAATGGGGAGCATGCCGCCATATACACCGATAACCACGCGCTTTCATCGACCCTGACCATCGCCGTACATAAGCAAGTTTTTGCGCAAAGGGTGCCGCCACAAACAGGGCTTGTTCTTTGACATGACTTGGACTTGGAAAGCCTTCTTGATAGAGCGCCGCATCTGCATCACAAACAAAGTCGGGATAATCTGTCTCACATGATTCAGCCGCAAAGGATATCAGGCGCGCATGATGCTTTTGACACCATTGCATGAACTGTAAGACCGTCTGATACCGTGATGCTGACCAATGACGTGTGTAATGGCTATTGAGTGGCAAAATAAACCCTGGCTCCCCCCATTTTTTACGAAAGATCCAGGCAGATGCCAGTACGGCATCTGGATCCTCACTGTCTTCGATGCTTTGATCCAAACGTAGCCATAAAGTCTGGTTGCGATACCTGGGATGTTGCCCCAAATACAACACAGGCGCTTGATATTGCGCATCGGCACCCAATTTGCCTTCGACCCATAAGCCAAGATAAGCATCCATCGTGATGTCGGCAAAACAGGTGGGCAAACGCTGCGCCCTTGCCTGATCGGTGGCCTTATTAAAATAGCCCATCATGTACTGCCACATATCAGGATAGGCTTGTAAACGCTGTATTAATGCCACCGTCACTTCCACATCCCCCATGGCATGGTGTGCTTGTGCATGGGGTGCAAGTTGATTAGCCTCATTCAGTGCTTCTAGTTTAAAAGAGCGACGCCCTTCATGCATGGGCCATATCAAAGCATCCGGATTAAACAAGGCATACATCACCACGATGGGATAACAATCAAAGCGATAACAACCCTGTGCATATTGATGCGTATAAGGCGGATACATGTAACGATAAAAAGCAAAACGAAGAAATTCATCATCAAAACCCAAGGTATTATAACCACCACTGCATGTACCTGCTTGATTTAAGGCTTGATGTAAATAAGCAACCACTTGGTCATAGGACACCCCTTTTTCTTCACACAGTGCCACCCCTTGCTGATGAATACACAGCGCCACAGGATCGGGTATGGTATCGGGACACAGCTTGACCCAATCGCTTTTCTTTTCAAGAATTTGCCCCGTATGATCCAAACGAATCATCGCATATTGCATGACTTGATCAAAGGAAGGAGAAAGCCCTGAGGTTTCTAAATCATAAACCAGCAGGCTAGGTTCAGACATGATGACGTATTAACCCCAGTGCATCATAAACACGATCTAGCTGAGCGGATGCAAGCTGACCTGCTTTCTCAGCACCTTGCTCACTGACCGTGGTTAAGTAGGCCTGATCCTCACGTAATTGACGGTATTTATCCTGGATAGGGGCTAAGGTTTCAATCAAGCATGCAGCAAGGTCTTTTTTAAACACACCATAACCTTGCCCTTGATAACGCTGTGTGATGGTTTCATAAGATTCGCCAGTGATGGCATGGTAGATGGTCATAAGATTGGTGATACCAGGTCGGGCCTCATCGTAGGCCACACAGCCTTCAGAATCTGTCACAGCGCGCTTAATCTTTCGAAGAATCACTTCGGGTTCATCCAATAACGTGATGTAATTATTGACTTGCTTATCTGACTTAGACATTTTTTTGGTGGGTTCTTGCAGGCTCATAATCCGTGCACCTTGTGGCGGAATATAAGGTTCTGGGATCGTAAAACACGCCCCATAATGATGGTTAAACCGATGAGCAAGGTCACGCGCCAATTCGAGGTGTTGTTTTTGGTCATGACCGACGGGTACGCCGTGGGCACCGTACAAAAGAATATCGGCGGCCATCAGTACCGGGTATAAAAAGAGGCCGGCATTTGCGCCATGTTGATCAGCCTTGTCTTTGTACTGCGTCATACGATTGAGTTCACCCATTTGGGTGACACAGCTAAGCACCCAGGCAAGTTGTGTATGTTCAGGTCGTTGTGATTGAAAAAATAAACACACCTGCTCAGGATCAAGCCCACAAGCCAGAAATAGCGCAAGATGGTCATAACAACGCGCACGCAAAACATCTGGTGACTGAGTGACTGTTAAGGTATGCAAATCGACAAGACAAAACAAACAATCATAATCCGTTTGTTTGGCCACCCAATGTCGGATGGCACCGAGATAATTGCCGAGTCCCAAAGGCCCTGAGGGCTGAATCCCACTAAACAAACGTTTCATGGGTCACTCCTTTTCGCTATTTAAGCTTCTTCACTTCCTTGAATAGGACTTTTTGACGAACAACAGGATCATATTTCATCAATTCAAGTTTTCCTTCGACGCCCTGTGTTTTGGTTGTCGTGTAATAAAAACCTGTGCCGGCTGAAGAAACGAGTTTAACAATGATGGTTTTGCTGGCAGCCATGATTATGCTTCCTTCTTATTAAGTAAGGCAATTTTCTCAAGAGCCTGATCCAAGCCGTGCTTACGAATGTAGCGTAACCCCTTGCTGGACAAACAAAGACGAATGGTACGCCCGTTGTGCTTAAAACGGTAGCTATGATTATTGGCTTTAAACTGACGTGATGTTTTACGCTGAGAATGCGAAACATTACGGCCAAAAATAACTTTTTTTCCTGTGATTTGACAAACTGGCATACCTGATTCCTCTGTAACTTATAGGTAGATTAATGTTTTACCAAATATTGCAGCAAGCTGCAAGCTAAATATTAGGTCGATGTTGATTCTGCTTTGGGAAGGTAGGCTTTAAACCATGCAGAAAACTCCACAAGGACATCAATCCCACTCTCTTCTGCTTCACGACACCACTGACGCATGTGCACTAATCGTTCTTGATAACCGGTATGCACATCCAAACAAATGGCCTCCAAACGTTTACGGAATTGGTAAACCGTTTTCAGCACAGGATACGCACCCAGCATACCGTCCAAACGTTCACGCTGAGAAGCTTGCTTCATCACAACATCATTCTTGTGCAATAGACGCATCAAAGATGTTTTGCCTTTGGGGAACAATGATTTAAAAACAGGTTGGATCACAAGAAGGTAATACCGTTCTGCAATCGCAAGATGATTACGGACAATGTTACGAAAGGCTTCGATTTCGGTCCCATTCGCATTGGACTCAAGCACAGGGGCACGATGTTTGACACGACATAACCCCAGCACTTCAAACAAGCGAATATAAAACCAGCCGATATCAAATTCCCACCATTTCATTGAAAATTTAGCGGAATAACCATAAGCATGGTGGTTATTGTGAAGCTCTTCACCGCCACACATGATACCCACAGGTGAAATATTCGCCGCAGCATCGGTGACTTCAAAATTACGGTAGCCCCAGTAGTGAGCCAAGCCATTGATCATGCCTGCAGCCCACAAAGGAATCCAAATCATTTGAACACCCCAAATGATGGCCCCAACCCAGCCAAATAAAAGAATGTCCACACCTAACAATACATTGCGTCCCAAGCTAGAATAACGGCTATACACATTGCGCTCCAGCCAGTCATCGGGGGTACCTTTCCCATAACGCTCAAGCACGTTAGGAATTTGGGTGCCACGACGATAATAAGCCACACCTTTAAAGAAAATCTCTTTCAAACCATACACTTGAGGACTGTGGGGATCATCGGGCAAATCACTGCAAGTATGATGCTTACGATGCACAGCCACCCAATTTTTTGTCACCATGCCTGTCGTTGCCCATAACCAAAAACGGAAAATATGACTGATCACAGGATGTAATTCAATGGCTCTGTGCGCCTGACAGCGGTGGAGATACAAGGTCACACCCATGACAGTATAATGCGTCATGACCAAGGTGATAATGACTTTTTGCCAAGCACTTAATGCTAAAATACCTTGCCACATAAAGAGGCTCCATCATTGAAAGATGCACAAAGTATAACGCGCATTCAGGCACAAGTCCAGAGAGCCGCGGTCATTTTGTAAGGGCCGCACGCAAAAAAAATTCCATCACATGCATAGCAAAGGCACGATAAAACAAAGTCTTTACAAAACAATCATCAAGTACTATCCACCAAATCGATCAATCTTCTTGGCTAAAAAATCACTGACCTCAGTCATGGGCACACGTGTTTGCGCCATACTATCTCGCGCACGAATGGTGACGGCCTGATCCGTCAATGAATCGAAATCAACCGTGATACAAAAAGGCGTACCCAATTCATCTTGACGACGATAACGCTTACCAATCGACTGCGTTTCATCATACTCACAAGACCACTGTTGGATCAATGTCGTATACAGATCATGGGCCAAAGTGGATAACTCAGGTTTTTTAGACAAGGGTAGAATGGCGGCTTTAATCGGCGCAATACTCGGATGAAAACGCAATACCGTGCGCACATCGCCAGAAGGCAAGGTTTCTTCCTCATAGGCATCACACAGCAACGCAAGGCACAAACGGTCTACGCCCAATGCTGGCTCAATCACATGCGGCAAATAACGGGCTTTCGTATGAGGGTCTGTATAGCGAAGATCTTGACGCGAATGGGTTTGGTGTGCCGATAAATCAAAATCACCACGACTGGCAATCCCCCATAACTCCCCCCAACCAAAGGGAAACTGATACTCCACGTCACAGGTTGCATTCGAATAATGAGACAATTCAGACGCATCATGATCACGCATACGCACATGCTGAGCACTTAAGCCTATCTTTTGCAACCAATCCAAACAAAATGACTGCCAATGCTTATACCATGTGAGCGCTTCATCCGGGTGACAAAAGAACTCCATTTCCATCTGTTCAAATTCACGTGTTCGAAAAATAAAATTACCTGGCGTGATTTCATTACGAAATGATTTACCAATCTGGCCAATACCAAAGGGAACCCGTTTACGACAAGTCTCTGCGATGTGCTTAAAATTAAGAAAGATACCTTGCGCTGTTTCAGGACGAAGATACACTTCTGGCCCACTGCCCTCTAATATCCCCATATGCGTCTTAAACATTAAATTAAAGGCTTTGGGCTCAGTGAATGTCTTGGCACCACACCGAGGACAAGCAATCTCATGTTTTTCAATGGCCTCATGTATCGCAGAAAAACTAAGACCTGCTGCAGCATTGTCTCCCAATTTTTCCTCTAAAAGATGATCCCCTCTAAAACGGGCATGACAGGCTTTACATTCCATCAAGGGATCAGAGAAGGATTGCGTATGACCGGAAGCATCCCACACCGCAGGATTAAGCAAAATAGACGAATCCAAACCCACCACATTTGGCTGCGCTGTGACAAAGGCATGCCACCAAGCTTGTTTGACATGTCGCTTAAGGGCTGTCCCATATGGGCCATAATCCCACGTATTCGCAAGCCCCCCATAAATCTCAGAACCAGGGTAAACAAAACCCCGCCGTTTACACAACGATACAATGGGTTTTAAAGCATCTTGATTGGACATAATGAGGGCCTCAACGCGTTCCATGTTCGGTGATTATTAAGCCAGGTAGCCACTGCTTCGTCAAGACATCTTGCCAACACAACAAAGTATATGGGTGACGCACTTAAATAGACCTCGCGGTTTCTTTGACACCAAATATCACAACCAAACACACAATAGCCAACACCGCCGGCACAATACTCAAGGCATGTTGATAGGCCACCACACTATACACCGGTGTGCCATGCGCAAAATGATGCTGCCACCCATGCTGAAGATAATAGCCCACAAAAGGCTGTAAAATCATACCTGTGGATACCACGCCCATATTCGTCAAACCTGCCGCTGTGCCTGCCACATCTGGCGTGTGTGATTCTCGCATCATGGCAAATGTCACAGGTTGCGCTGCAGCAGTAAGGCCCAAGACAAATAATTCCACTTCCGTCACAAACCATGAGGTGGATGGCATAAAAAGAAGCCATAAACTCGCCAACAAGCCAAAACTTAAGCAGATCAATACAGGCACTTTCCTTGATTGAATATAATCAGATAAATAACCCACCACAGGACTGCCTATTGCGACACCCAACCAAATCATCATGGTTCCCAAAGCTGCTTGATAATCGCTCAAATGATAACTACGCACTAAAAAAGGCACCCCCCATAGCTCTGCAAAGACGGCGATAGGCGTCCAACATGCAAAAGCCGCGAGCACAATCCCCCAACTTTGTCGACACGCTAACACCTGACACATACACTGACGCATCGATACACGGGCTGCTTGATCCTCCCGCTTTGCACCCGGTGGGTATTCTTGCAAAGTCCATATGAACATCAGCACTAACGCCACCCCTAAAAGAGCCGTAGCAAATAACATCGCCCGCCAACCCAATAAATGCATCAAACGCACCACAGGCGCGCCCCCCATCATCGCCCCCAAACAACCCATGACTTGGATACTACCCACGACCAAAGCAAAATAGCGCGCATGAAACCAACGACCAGCCAATACAATGGGGCCGACAAAAGCAAAAGAGGCACCAAAACCAAGCAAAAAACGACTGATGATCGCAAGCGGTGCATGATAAGCCATGGCAAATATCGCCGTAGACAATGCACAAACGGCCATCGCTATCACCAAACATCGCTTGACACCAAAGCGGTCAACGCATAGCCCTGCAACAATCTGCATCGGCGCATAAGCATAGAAAAAACTGGCAGAAATCACACCAAAGAGTCCCGCCTCAATATGAAGTGCCGCCATCAGCTGGCTCGAAAGCACCCCAGGCGTGACGCGTACAAAAAACTCATAGACGTATAATAATGAAGCAATAAACACGAGGCATGTGGCATACATCCTTGGCGCAGGATGGTTGATTTCCATGCGTAATCCTTGACAACTATAATTGCTCTCAGTGTGCAGAGCATAGGGCGCAAAGTCAAATCATTGCAAATAGTCACAATTCTGAGTACACTGAGAATGATCGAGTAGAAGGGAAACATGGTGTCTGACTCCGTTTCTTGGCGTGGCGTATTGATTGTTTCCGTGGCTTCTTTATTTTATTGCTACGAATTTTTTCTACGTGTTGCTCCCAGCGTGTTATCTCACGCCATGATGCAAAGTTTTCATGTCAGTGCCGCGCCGTTTAGTGTCATGGCATCCAGTTTTTTTTTGGTCTATGCTCCCATGCAAATCCCTGCAGGCTTATGGACAGATCGTCTTGGACCACGCCTTAGCTTAAGCATGATGATCGCCCTGTGCGCCCTAGCAAGCTTTGGTTTTGTTTACAGCACCCACATGCTTGGCGCAAGTGTCGCACGCGGCTTGATGGGTTTTGGCGCATCATTTGCCTACATTGCGCCTTTAATACTCGCCGCCTATTGGTTGCCTTCGCATTATTTTGCAAGCATCGCCGGTCTCATCCAAGCGCTCGGCTGCCTAGGCGCGGTACTTGGCACCACATTGATTGCACATGCCGCTGTCTTATGGGGCTGGCAAAAGCCCTTTGTGTGGGGAGGCTATTTAGGCCTGATATTAGCAGTCACCACTTATCTCGTTGTACGTGATGCACCCCATGAGAAGACTGACAATACGTCAAAAACACCCGTGATCAAACAACTTACCTACGTACTCTCTCAACCCGCCTTGCGCTGGATTGCGATGATTGGCTTTGCCTGCTGGGCACCCATGTCAATCTTCACCGAATTATGGGGCCCCCCTTTTCTCGAACAAGCCGAACACATCAGCGCCACACAAGCCGCCGCCCAAACTGCCTATACCTGGCTAGGCGTGGCCATAGGTGGCCCCCTTCTTGGCTATTTATCCACTGCCCGTCGTCACAAAACACTTTTGCTCAGCCTTCTACTCAGCTTAGTCACTAGCGCCACCCTCATTTACGCCACACCGCACCAGACCTGGCTCATTGAAAGCTTACTATTTTTACTTGGCTTTGGGTGTGCAGGCCAAGCCATTACCTTTGGCTTGGTACGCGATCACACGCCCTTACACTGCACAGGCACAGCCATTGGCTTCAATAATATGGCGGTCATCTTTGGTGGCATTGCACTGCAACCACTCACAGGTTATCTGCTCGATCATTTCTGGGATGGCACACTGTACCACGCCACGCCACACTATCACGCCACTGCTTACCATTTCAGCTTTATCCCGATACCTTTATGCATTTTATGGGGATTGTATGCTACCTACCGAAGCCGATCTTTCTCAGCCAATAAACCCAATGTCTAAACTCGCTTTTCAAACATTAGGCCTGGTCATTCATCAGCCCAAACATAGATCCCAAGCCATGGCTTCCATGCTGCAGAAGCTATTAGCACCTTACGAGTCATCGCTGACCATCCTGACAAACCATGGCAAATATTTCCCAGACTATACCGTCATGTCATGCGAAGCATTGGCACAAACGTGTGACATGCTTTGGGTGATTGGCGGCGATGGCAGCTTACTGGCAACGGCTAACTTAGCGGCAACACACCAAACACCACTTCTCGGAATTCATACTGGCCACACTGGCTTCTTAACCGACACCATATCCATCACTTCGCAAGGATTAAAAGCCATCTTACATGGTGACTACACGGAAGAAACACGCCCTTTACTGTGCCTTCAATCAGATCCTGACAAACGCGCACTCAATGAGTTTGTGCTTTCACGACATAGCCCCACGCCTCGTCTCATGACCTTTGAACTATGTATTGATGGTCATGCGATGGGCATTCATCGCGCAGATGGTATGATCATTGCCAGCCCCAGCGGCTCTACAGCCTATGCCTTATCCGCAGGTGGCCCGATCATTCACCCGGAACTACCGGCCATTCTATTGTGCCCAATCTGTCCCCACCAATCACAAGCCCGTCCCATGGTTGTCCCTGCCAACAGTGTGATCACACTGGCGCCACACACCACGGACCCTGTCCATCTTAGCGCAGATGGCCAAAGCCTCATGACGTTGACACAAACTGCTTTACATATAGGCCAATCTAAAGAGACAATCACACTCGTGAGACCACATGATTACCGATTTTACCCGCATGTCGTTAAAAAATTAGCTTGGACTGATTAAGTGGCATCATGCTCGCTTGTCTGGCAAGCACGACACACACCAAACATCACCACACTATGACTTTGCAAGGCAAAATCGTGCGTTTGTGCAATGCGCGTTTTACACACCTCTAAATCAGGGTCGGTAAAATCATGCACTGCATCGCATCGAATACACATGATGTGATCATGCGGCTGGCCATCATGCCATTCATACACCGCTTCCTTTTCCGAAAAACAATGACGAATCACCAAAGACGCTTGCTCCAGCTGGCACAACACGCGATACACCGTAGCCAAACCAATCTCTGTGCCATGGGCTTTAATTTGCTGATGAATTTGCTCCGCAGACAAATGCTCGCCGGATGACTGTAACAAAGCAACAACTTGACGACGGGGCGCTGTCACACGCAGGCCTAATTCTTTCATTGCTTCCACACTCATGCGTTTAACTACCTATATTATTCCAATGAATGATAACATTTTTACCCCTCTGATACAATGCAGACATGCCCAGCCCTCAGCACGCTTGCACTATACACTCGGAGACACTGTCCAATGGTCTAATTTACCTTGCTTATAGTGTAAACGCAGTGTTTGTGCATCATGCGCACCATCTTGCCAAATATAATACACAAGTTGCGAACTGAGACTGACAGAGGGCGGACCTAATATCGCACGAACTTCCTGAGGCGTTTGCCCTTGCTTTAATGCATGGGTATGCGCGAAAGGATAAGGCGAACCCTGCACCACAGGAAATCGATACACAGGGAATTGACAGGCACATAAGTAACATATACAAAAAACAAGCCCACACCATTGACGACCCATCATGCCCTCACTCCCTAAAATCATGATAGTTTATTATAGTCAGTCATCCACATCGGCGCAAGACAACGCCATTGACTTTTATCAATAATCCAGTATAATGATCACGATATTCTTAACATATGACAACAGATGAAACTACATACATTTACTTATCATTCATCTCGAAACACGCTGGCAATTTCTTTATGGAAACAAAAGAAAAATCTGTTACCTCCATCATGGCAAGACTTACGCATCACTGACCAAGCCTATGCACAAAATATTGAAGAGGCTATCAAGCAGTTGCCGAAACCCGAAACCCCGCTAGCATTACCCCCTCTATTTCGTCTATGTAAGGATAAAGGCACACAAAGCTTTTACATTGACTATCAGGACGACTATCTACCTACGCCTCCTCCATCATGCCAGCAAACAAATCAGCTTATAGAGAGCATAAAAAAATTATTTCCAGCAACAAAGCAGGATGGCGCACTACAAGCCATAGCCTATCGTTTGATCCATGATTATGATGTCAATCCTTCTGATTGCCCAACGACATCACTACCTTTTGATAAGGAAGTCCTCTCTGATGCCACGTCTTATCTTTCATGGGTAGAAACACTATTGCTTGCTTTTCGACAAACGAATCAGGCCCTCAACAAACAACAAGCACGCTATGTTTTCCAATTGCCCTTAGAGAAATGGCGAACATACTGTTTAAAAAAATTAAGCCATGGCAATAAGGAAGACACCTTACACTGCATTCATCCCAACATGAATGTAACCGATGAAGCATACCGACCCAGTCATAGCAAACATTGTCAAAACCTCAGTCAACAACTTTGGTGGTTATGTCGCCAACCCCTCGAAAATCCCCCCATTGGTTTAACCGATATACTCCATGACATTGATCATGCAAACATCAAAACACAACAAGAAGAGGTTAAATCACTCGGTCTTATATTTAATTGGGACAAACACCCAAAAGCCATTCAGTCATCGCCTCTAACATATGTTGATGACCGTCAACAAAATGCCACCCTGCCTCAACTCAATCATTTACTGGCCCACCTGATTCACGACACGCTACTTCTCGAGTCAACACCAAACTGTTCGACAGAACAACTTCAAGATTGGAAAGAAAAATATCGATTTTCACACATCGATAAGCTGATGCGAGACGGTTCTTTTGAAATCACAAGTACTAACAACTCATGGTTTACTCACCACCCTGTCCCTCAGATCAAAGACTGGGCTTTCTTTGATGAGGAACCAAAGGATTTAACCGCTACAGCAAAGACGCATTGGCGGCCTTGCCAGCAGGTAACAATCCCCAATAATCGTGCATTTCGACTCACTCAGATTTCAAAACAATTTCAGCGCTTTTGGCTCTTGGCAGAGGAAATCCATACCACCAAAGTGCACACCCTATACCCTGACCCAAATCATCGTCCCTACAATAGATTCTGCGGTCAAGAAAACGCATGGCACAATCCCAATACTTGCAACATAGCCGTTTCACTCATCAATGTCTATCGAAACCTTACCAGTCAACAAAGTGATGCCGTTGACTTCCCTATACATTTACCTTCGTTATGCTCATTACTGCAACCCATCCTACATGCTTATCAAAACATGAGAGAGCCCAATGAAACGCTAAAGCAATTAGCAACCAAAACATTGAGAAACGATCATCCTCCATGCACATTGTCTGAATGGACCAAGAGAATATTTAGTGGTGGACGAGTATCTAGCACTCTCATACAGTTGTTGATAATAGTAGGCAACCAGTTGGTCCAGCAATATAACGTGAAACCTTTGCCGCCTATGAATCATCTTATCATACCTAAAGACCGTGTGTATTTACCACATGCCTCTCATTATTTAATGAGTGCTTGGCTACGCAGTGAAAAACTAGCTCGTTGTCTTTTGCTTTATGACCTCATGTTATATGGCAAAAAGTTCGTGGACCCAGCATATAAATTCTCTGGGCCAAACGCTTACTCTTACTTAACAAACCTCGTACCTGCTGTCATCAAACCTTTGATGAAATATGGCGGCACTATTCTAGCCTTCAGCCACCTCTTACAAGATAAGCGCTGTGCGCCAGTACTCACTCCCATACTTAATCAATGGATCACAGAACGCAGAAACGTCGCTTCCTCACCTGTATCCGTCCTCGATGATCTTATCGCTTTAACCTTGTGGGCTACAGACCGAGGCTTTCTCACCTTTAATAAAACTGTGGAGGAAGGACGTTTTGATCTCGTACCCAATCCAGAAGGCGGCATACCAAGCACTTATTTTGCTTTGTTGTTCAGTGAGTGGGGCTACATAGCACACTTTATTAAAGCATGGCAAAAAGAACACAAAGATAACATATATAACGCAGCAAATCGTTGCGAAGAAAAATGGTTACCTCTACTTCTACGATGCCTATCATTATC
>CACKMC010000002.1 GCA_902601155.1 Coxiellaceae bacterium
TACAAGCACACCTTTGCAAAAAGCCATCAAACAAGGTGCGCCTGTTGGCTCCCATTTATTTCGTGGCGAAAATGGCCATCCTATTTTACTATTTGATGAAGCCATTTTAACGGGGGAAGCCATTACTTATGCCAGCGCAACATTTCGTGATGGACGACCTGCTGTTTCCATTCACTTAAGCAGCGAAGAAGATAGCCAATTTCAACAAGTGACGGCAAAAAACATTGGCCAACCACTGGCAGTTGTTTACGTCGACACCGAAGTCAAGCAACAAGGTAAAAAGCTTCATACGATTCGTCATGAACGTATCATTAACATTGCCACGATACAAAGTGCATTAGGCCATCAATTTGAGGTCACAGGTTTACACTCTGCGTCCACTGCACAAGATTTAGCACTTCTACTCAGATCTGGGGCCCTTGCTGCCCCCGTTCACATTGCCCAAGAACTAACCATTGGTCCAAGCATGGGACAACAAAATATTGACCAAGGTATCCAATCACTTGCCATTGGTGCCATCTTAGTCTTCTTCTTCATGCTCATCTATTACCGAAGTTTTGGACTGATTGCCAACATAGCACTTTTGCTAAATGTGGTATTAATCGTCTCTTTGTTGTCATTGATTGGTAGCACACTCACACTGCCAGGCATTGCAGGTATTGTACTCACCGTGGGTATGGCCGTTGATGCCAACGTACTCATAAACGAACGAATTCGCGAAGAACTCCGTGCCAAAAAACCACCCATTTTATGTATACGCGCCGGCTATGAGAAAGCCTTTTCAACCATTGTGGATTCCAATGTCACAACCCTATTGGTAGGTATTGTACTCTTTTCCTTAGGCTCAGGGACGGTAAAAGGCTTTGCGATTACACTGATTCTCGGTTTATTAGCTTCCATGTTTACTTCGATCTATGTCACACGTTGCCTTGTAGACTGGCGCTACCCTCCTGATCAAGCGGTTAAACATCTTTCAATCGGAGCTTAGTTCATGGAGTTTTTTAAACACAAAACCAACATAGATTTCATGAAGCTAAGAAATAAAGCCATGGTTTTTTCTTTACTGATTAGCCTGCTTTCATTTGCCAGTTTAGCTTATCATGGTTTAAACCTGGGGCTTGATTTCACAGGGGGTACACAGCTACAAATGTCATGGCAAACAGCACAAAACGCTGAAACAATTCGAGAAAAACTACACGCCAATCATTTACCTCACCCCATGGTCCAAACCTATGGCTCCAATCATCGTTTGATGATTCGGTTAGGCGAAAGCTCGCAAAGCCAAACCATGCTTAAAAAACGTATCCAACTTCTTTTCCCCCATGCTCATATTGAACGGGTTGAATATATTGGCCCACAGGTAGGAGAAGCACTGCTTCATGATGGATTACTCGCCATTGGTTTATCCCTTCTCATCACGATGATTTACATTGCATTTCGATTTGAAATGCGTTTTGCTTTGAGTGCTGCGTTATCACTCATCCATGATCCCATTGTCATCCTTGGTGCGTTCTCCGCCTTTCATCTTAGCTTTGATTTGATCTCATTGGCGGCCCTGCTCACTATATTAGGTTACTCTCTTAATGACACCATTGTTGTTTACGACCGTATTCGAGAAAATTTCATGCTCTCACAAAGTAATGATGCAAAAACGATTGTGAACCAAGCCATCAACCAAACACTGTCTCGGACTATTATGACATCAGGACTAACATTATTAGTCGTGATTGCTCTTTTCCTTCTTGGTGGTGCCAGTTTACATGGGTTTGCCATTGCACTGATTATTGGTATTGTGATTGGCACCTACTCATCCATTTATATTGCGGGGGCATTGGCTGTCATGATGGGATTACAACGTGAACACCTTCTTCCCTCAGCCAAACAAAATGCAGAAGACCTCTTACCTTAATTCATTGTTCAAATCAGCATAAGGACTATCATTTATGTCATCCTTTATACTTGCATCTAGCTCTTCTTCTCGTGCTGAAATGCTCGAAAAACTCGGTATTGTATTTACCTGCCAATCCCCTGATATTGATGAAACACCGCATGAAGGCGAAGATCCTCATGCATTAGTCACCCGCTTATCCATTAGCAAAGGACAAAAAGTTGCAGCGAGTCATCCTGATGCGATCATTATTTCTGGCGATCAGGTACTGGCTGCCAGAGGTCAAATATTTGGCAAACCAAAGACACATGAAAACGCCCTAGCACAGCTGATGTTTTGTCGTGGCTATGCTGCCACTTTTTTTACAGGTATCGCGGTACATCATCAAAATAAACAATATGCGGATGTCGTCACGACACAACTTTCATTTCGCCGCTACGATGAAAACGAAGCCAAGTGGTATTTACAACAAGACGAACCTTATCATTGTGCAGGTTCTTTACGCTTTGAAGGTGCTGCACATTGGCTACTGCATGCCTGTGTCAGTCAAGACCATAGTGCCATCACAGGATTGCCTTTGATTGCTTTACAACAATTACTGACTAAGCTGGGACATGAGAATATTCATGAAGCAGTTTAATATTTTTTCACTTATTACCTTGATGTTGCTGATCACATTGAGCACATGTGGTTCTCTTATTCTAACCGCCAATCTTCCAATGATTGGCACCCTATTTAATAAATCCGAAAGCAGTGTGAATCTACTGATGGTATGTTATCTCTTGGGTATTATGATCAGTCAAATTTTAACCACACACTATCTCCACCATATACCGTGGCTCAAAACTTTACGACACGGCTTTTGCCTAGTACTGCTAAGCTTATGCTTAAATACTGTCGCAGTGCATACCCATCTTTTCTCATTGTTGTGTCTAGGCCGATTCATCAACGGCCTGGGCACTGGTGCCGCTTACTTGCTGGCACTACTACTGATCACCACTGCATTTTCTTACGAAGCGTCAAGGAAAGCCTTGGCTATTACCAATCTTGCCTTTTCCTGTGTCCCCTATTTTGCGATTGTTGCAGGTGGCTGGATTGGCGAGAACTGGGGCATCTTAGCAACGTTAATTATCTTCTCAGTGTATATTCTTTTTGTTGTGATTTTAACGCATCTCTCACCACTACGTCATATTACACCAAATATTCCTCACGACTTTCTCAAACAAGCTAAAACACTCTATAAGGATCGTCACATTCAGCTTGGTGCAATACTGACTGGCTGTTTGTCTAGTTCGATGTACTTGTATTTCACCCTATGCCCTCACGTTGCCTTTCATTTTTTAACAGTCACAGGATCAGAGTATGGGCGATGGCTCTTAGTCAGTGCGGTTACAGCCACTGCTGGCAACCTAACCGCTGCGTATACACATCGATACGATGCCAGGTTAATCATGAATCGTAGTGGCTTACTTGGATGGGTGGCAATCATAGGGCTGATCGTGGCTGTATATTTACATTATTTTAATCCTTGGACTCTTTTTGTGATACCCAGTATTCTCGCATTTTCTGGCCAATTGTATTGGGGAAATATTCTGCCCTATTTTACGCAACATACTGAGAATAAATTACATGCTTGTATGTTACTTAGCTTATTTGGTGCCATGTTTACAGTCATCACGCTTGTGCTGACAAGCACAAATTTATTCACGCCACTTGGCTGGCTAATGGGTGGTCTCTGTGTCGTATGGACAATACTGACGCTAGGCATTTATTTTAAACCACGATTATGTCATGCATGAATTGCTGCGAAAACCTTTAAAGCTAGGCTCGTTGATATTACCCTCTCCACTTATCCAAGCACCACTTGCGGGTTATTCGCTTGCGCCCTTTCGACGCTTAATTCAACAACATTCGGGTAAACACTTAACCTATACCGAAATGCTCTCACCATTTCATGTACTGAGAAAGCGCAATCAAATGGATCCTCATGTGGTGAGAGATCCCAGTGAATCATTCTTGGGTTATCAATTGGGAGGATGTCATCCTCAAATGCTCGCACAGGTCATTCAAGCCATCCAAATATACCAGCCAGATACCATTGATTTAAACTGTGGCTGCCCACAACGTAAGATACGCCAGAAAGGATGGGGGTCATCCCTTCTTGACAATCCATCCCGCTTACAAGCGATACTTAAAACGTTACGTAAAACAACTGATATACCCTTATCTATCAAGATTCGTTTACACCCTAAAGCGTTCCAACAACAAAATCGTGACATACTATCATTAGCTGAAGATGAGGGATGTGATTTTATCATCATTCATGGGCGTCATTGGTCAGAACGTTATGAAACGCGTTGTCGCTATGATCAAGTCGCTGATTTATGCCAAAGAAGCCAGATTCCAGTGATTGTGAATGGTGATATCGCTGACATCACAAGTTTATCACAATGGGTCAAGCATTGTGCGCCTCAAGGCTTTATGATTGGTCGTGCTGGTCTGGGAAACCCATGGCTGTTCAAACAACTAAAAGAACCGCAGATGACACCACCAAGCATAGACACAGTATACCAAACCATGTCCTCTCATTTGCTGGGGTTATGTGAGTATTATCACCCAATAAATGCCATGAATAAATTTCGTGGCACCTTGTGTGGTTATTTTCACTATCTCCCTGAGGCTATTCAACATGCATGGGAGCAAAAAAAAACAGAAGCGATGGATGGCCCAACATTTCTTCAGTGGCTTCAGTCTTCGATTGCAACATTACCACAGCCAAGTCGTATAATGCTTGGCAAGGACTCAGTACAGTCAACAACTGTGGAGACATCATGATGAAAGTAATCATGTGTAATCACCATAAAATCAACTGGTGGATTTAAATAACTTTGTAAATTTTCTTCTGTAAACGCTTCATACACATGTTCACTGTCAGCTTCAGACATCAAACTGGTCGTGAGCAAAGGTTGATCTAACATACGCAATAAAGATTGTAGTGCTAAGTTACGGGTGATACGAATCCCAATGGTTTTACGTTTACATAAAGCCATGACTTTCTTACCCACTGAGGGCAGTGCTGGAAAAATAAACGTGGTCGGATTAGGTGTATTTTTCTTCAAAAAACGATAATAAGGCGTAGAAATCTGAACATAAGGGGCTAACTGAGCCACATCATGTCCAATCAAGGTAAAAAAATGATGGCGAGATACTTGACGTATTTTGCAAATCGTATCCAGTGCTTTTTTTTGATCAAGGTTAGCAAGTAATGCATAGCCTGAATCAGTTGGAAATGCCAATACACCACCTTGAGACAAACAATCAACAAGTTGAGCTAATCGCCGGTGTTGTGGATTCAGTGGATGTAATCGAATGACTGGACTGGGCATGGCTAGCTATGCTCCTTACAATACGCTAACATAAGGGTGTGGGTGCGACCCTGACAGATTATAACAGAGGAGTGTGCTTGTGAATACTGCTTGGTTTCAAGATTTTTTTCCTGTGCTGTGCTTTTTTGCGATGTATCAGTATGGTGGTGTTTATCCAGCGACATTTATTTTAATCCTCACAGCCATGTCCATCTACGGCATCCAATGCTATCGCCTTAATCAACCACAACTTTCTCAACTGGCATTAAACCTTACTATTTATGTTTTTGGCGCCATGACATTGGCCTTCCATAACCCACATTTTATTCAATGGAAGCCCACTATTGTGTATTGGATCATTGGTTTAGTCATTGGAGGATCGCCCTTTTTTCGCAAAGAATCTTTCTTACAAACATGGCTAGGTACTCAAGTCACTGTGGATACTAAGCATTGGCTTAAAATGAGTTATTTTACACTCTTGTTCTTTGTACTCCTAGGCTTTATGAATCTGTATATTGCTTATCATTGGAGCATGGATCATTGGGTTGATTTTAAGCTCTTTGGCGCCACAGGTTTATTACTGATGTATACCGTGATATTATCTTGGTACCTTCATAAGCATCAACGTACACATGTCACACCTTCTTGAGATTGAAAATAGATTACGTGAAGTTTTTGAGCCCACCGTGCTCACTTTACACGATGAAAGCCATTTACACACACACCATGCAACCTACCAGGCTGGGAAACTTCATTTGGTGCTTCATATACAAAGTGAAAAACTAACTGGCAAGCAATTGATGGCCCAACATCGGGCCATACATGAAGCACTTGCACCATTTTGGTCCTCAATTCATGCTTTACAAATTAACGTGGTAAGGTGATAAAACTTTTTTACCCATTCGCCCTTGCAGTATACTAGGCACATGAATGTGACCATCTGCATCTTGATAGTTTTCTAACACAGCCACCAATGCCCTGCCAACGGCAACACCTGAGCCATTCAAGCTATGAAGTAATGTGGGTTTATCTTGTCCTTTTTTCAATCTAGCTTGTAAACGTCTTGATTGAAAATCACCACAATAACTGATAGATGAAATTTCACGGTAAGTATTTTGTGAAGGCAACCATACTTCTAGATCATACGTTTTTTTAGCGCAAAACCCCAGATCCCCTGTACATAACTCTACAACACGATAAGGTAAAGCCAATGCTTGTAAAATCGCTTCTGCTTCCTGACACATCGTTTCTAATGCAGATAAACCTTGGCTTTCCTCCACAAACTGAACCAATTCAACTTTTTCAAATTGATGCATCCGAATCATGCCACGCGTGTCTTTGCCATAAGACCCTGCCTCGCGTCTAAAGCATAAACTATGGCATGTCATTTTAATGGGTAATGCCTTTTCTTTTTGAATGGTTTTGGCACAATAATTCACAAGCGGTACTTCGCCCGTGGGGATAAGGCTCTTGGATTCTTCTGCTAATTGATACGCATCGTCTTTAAATTTAGGATACTGACCGGCTGCTTGCATGGCATCATCATGGACTAACACAGGGACATTCACCTCACGATAGCCATGTTTTTCGCTATGAAAATCGATCATCCACTGTGCAAGCACACGGTGTAAACGCGCTAAATCATCAAGCAAATAGGTGAAACGAGCACCTGCGACATGACCCGCTTGTTGAAAGTCAAGCGCATTGAGTTGTTCACCCAACGTCACATGATCTTTCGGTGTAAAATCAAATGATGTTTTTTCCCCCCATGACCTTATCTCCACATTATCCGTTTCACTCTGGCCATCAGGCACTGATTCTAAGGGAGTATTAGGTATATGCAGCAAAAAGCTTTCTAGATCATGCTGTAAACGCTTGACCGTACCTTGAAGGGCGTCTAATTGCTGATTAACTTCAACCACTTGGTCCATCAATTCAGTCGCATCTTCCCCTTTGGACTTGCGTTGGCCAATTTCTTTCGATAATTGATTTCTTTTCGCCTGACAAGATTCTAATGCTGATTGAGATTTTTTGCGTGAAGACTCAAGTGTTTGATAGGTTTTCTCGTCAAAAACAAAACCCTTTCGCTTGAGCTGAGCAATGAATACTTCGGGGTCTTGACGCAGTGCTGAACGGGGATTCATGAGGTTCTCCAATACCAAGATAAAAAAGGATAGATCATCGATTAAACAGGCGTTAACAAAATGAATATATGAGAAAAACCATGGCGTAACATAGTAAGGTATGCATCGTTACTTTTTGAGCGACATGACATCATAAGCCTCTCATGATTCTATATCATCCATCAATATTTTGCGAGCACCATTGGATTCCATGGGGCCCACTAAGCCTGCCTCTTCCATTGCTTCAATAAGGTTTGCCGCTCGATTATAACCTATACGTAAACGTCTTTGGACGCTAGAAATCGATGCACGTCGAGTTTCTTTCACAATAGACACCGCTTCATCATATAACGCATCTTTATTGGAAGGGCTCCCTCCTACGGATGTGTTTGCTATCACTGGCTGAAGTATATGATTATCATACTGGGGTTTACCTTGGCGCTTTAAATGACTAACTACTTTATGCACCTCATCGTCTTCGACAAAAGCACCATGAACACGCACAGGTAAGCCTGTACCAGGGGGTAAATAGAGCATATCACCATGGCCTAATAGTTGCTCTGCGCCGGCTTGATCAATCACTGTACGCGAATCAATACGTGAGGATACCTGGAAAGCAATGCGGGTGGGCACGTTTGCTTTGATCAAGCCTGTGATCACATCCACAGAAGGACGTTGTGTCGCGAGGATGAGATGTATCCCTGCAGCCCGTGCTTTTTGTGCGATACGTGCAATAAGTTGCTCTACTTCCTTACCCACCACCATCATCATGTCAGCAAACTCGTCTGCGACCACAACAATATAGGGTAGCGGTTCAAGGTTTTTTTCTTCCTCTTTTCGAAGCGGATCACGAATAGGCTGCCCTTTTTGCAGTGCGGTATTAATTTTATCATTATATCCCTGAAGGTTTCTTACACCTAGTGAAGCCATCAGTTGGTAACGCCGCTCCATTTCTTGTACACACCAACGCAGTGAACTGGCTGCCTCCTTCATGTCCGTGACCACAGGTGTCAACAAATGTCCGATGCCATCATATACCGATAACTCAAGCATTTTAGGGTCTATTAAAATCAAACGAAGTTGATCAGGTGTCGTGTTATATAACAGACTCAATACCATCGCGTTTATGCCCACTGACTTACCAGACCCCGTTGTTCCAGCCACCAATAAATGAGGCATTTTAGCCAGATCTGCATAAACAGGTTGGCCTGCAATATCTTGGCCAAGGGCAAGTAACAACGGGCTTTTCTGACGTTGATATTGGGGTGCATCAAGCACTTCTCTTAATCGCACCATGCGCCTGGTCTTATTCGGCAGTTCAATCCCAATCACTGTTTTACCAGGAATAACTTCCACCACACGCACACGCGTGACTGACAATGAGCGGGCCAGATCTTCGGATAAATTAGCAATTTGTTTACTTCGTGTGCCTTCAGCAGGTTGTACTTCATAACGTGTGATGACAGGACCAGTATGTGATGAAACGACCTTAGCCTGCACACCAAATGATTTCAAGGTTTGTTCTAAATGTTGTGCAATATCCTCTTGTTGTTTTTGTGAGCGTGGTAAAGGCGCATTATTCACGCGCAACAAATCGGTGGTGGGGCGTTTAATGACGCTAGATATCGGCATACTTTGCTGCTGAAAACTCAGGGTATTGTCTGTGATCATACAGTCCATCTTATGCGTGTTCTCTTGTACTGTTTGGTCGCTTTGCTTTAAATCAGGAATATGCTGCCCCATTAATGTATCCATGACAGGTTTTTGTTGATTAGCTGGTCGTTTCGATTGGAAAAAAGCGTGTAATTTATTCAATCCATCCCAATGCGGCATGGTAAACAAATGATTGGGCTTCCATGACCATTGAAAACCATGCTGTAACCATAAGAGGCTAATAAACCATACAAGCAGCAAACATAAACAACTGCCGGTCACATTCATCACCTGCATTAAATGCCAGGCAAGCATTTGACCGAGCAAGCCCCCTGGACCGGAAGGCAGATGATGATTGATACTAAGAAAAAGACTGAAAAGGGCTGCAGAGCTAAGTAGGCATAAACAAAGACCCAATCCTTTTAACACAAGTAATGGCGTATTAAATTGCTGTAATGACCGCCTAAGCACGATCATAAGCGTGGCAAATAATGGGATTAATAAGGCAATGTAACCAAGGAAAAAATACAAAAAATCAGCAAGCCAAGCGCCAAATAAACCACCTTGGTTCGACACATACATGTCGAATCCAACACGCGACCATCCTGGATCACTGATGTTATAAGTCAACAATGCCAAGGCTAAAAAAAGAATACTGCCAGACGCCATGATGATACCTGTCAAAGACAAAGCATGGGTAGCTTGCTTTTCCATATTGAATGATCCTTTTGCACACTTCAGTATCGTATCAAATTAGCATCATGAGTGAAAGCCACATCCTTTATCGGGATGCAATACGCAGTAATCCAATAAAAATACCTTGTATCGTGACACGTGAGGCCTCATAAATCTGTGGTTCATGATTGACATTCGCTGGCACAAGCAATACTTGTCCTGTACTTTCCCAATAAACCTTTTTAAGGGTTGCCCAAGACTGATCAATAAGTACCACAGCGATCTGCCCTTTCTCCGCACGTTGTGCCTTTTCACAGACCACAATATCACCATCAAAAATACCCTCTTCAACCATAGAGTCTCCTACCACCTTGAGTGCGTAACGACCTTCACCTAAGAACACATGACTGATATCTAAAGGCTCTTGCTCTTCAATGGCTTCTATGGGTTGACCTGCAGCAATTTTCCCCACAATCATGACCTGATCTGATTGCTGGCTCACTAAGCGGATATTGCGTCGTTTATTGGGCTCCAACTCAATCAGTTTTGATGTTGCCAAAGATTTTAGATAACGATACACCACCCCGCGAGATTGAATAGCCATTCCATCTGCAATTTCTTGTAATGTTGGCGAAAATCCATGAGATGCGATAAATTGCTGAATAAACTGCCACACTTCCATCTCACGACGTGTTAATGACAAACTCACAAAATTATGTCGACTCATTTGCAACTCCTTGAAGAGAACTTATAACCATTATATGAGAACAAAATGAGAACATCAATGTTTTTTAACCTTTCATTGCGAAAAAGACTATAATAAAAAAAAGGAGGACCGTTTATGGCCATACTTATGATTGTCACATCAAACCAGCACATGGGCGCCACAGAAATCAAAACAGGCTTATGGCTGGAGGAATGGCTAACGCCCTTTTACATGCTGAGAGATCAAGGCCATGACATCACCACAGCCTCTCCCAAAGGTGGTCAGGTCCCCCTAGACCCCACAAGTCTTGAAGCCATGATGGATCATCCTAACTATCAACGATTCCAAGGAGACCTAGAAGCCGCCAAACACTTGTCTCACAGTGCGGTACTTTCTGATATCAACCCGCATGCATATGATGCTGTGTTTATACCAGGTGGACATGGTTTACTATGGGATCTCGTCAACCTCCCTGAACTTGACGCATTGTTGCAACACTATTGGCACCAGCAAACACCCATCGCATCCTTATGCCACGGTCCGGCAGTCCTTACATCCCTTAAAGACGACCAAGATCGTTCATATTTACACGACCGGCACATCACAGGATTCAGTGATCATGAAGAAACATTAGTGAATTTTGAGAATCAAGTCCCTTTTTTACTAGAAGAAAAGCTAAAGTCACTGGGTGCACATTATCACAGCACAGACGCCTGGCAAAGTTATGTGGTAGAGGACGGTCACTTGCTAACCGGGCAAAACCCCGCTTCCTCCGCTGCACTGGCCACGCTGCTGTTACAGTACCTAGAACAACACTAGAACAAAACAACTTAATCACGTCTCAAATAGCTGACAGAGGCCGTAAAATACCGTAATATGTGTGAAGATAAGATAGGAACATCCTATGGATTTTTCGCATTTACATGTTGTCTTAGTCGAAACCTCACACCCTGGCAACATTGGATCAGCAGCACGTGCCATGAAAACCATGGGCGTTCGGCATTTATCATTGGTGCAGCCCAAGCAATTTCCTGATCCAACGGCCATCAGCTTGGCGGCAGGTGCTGATGACATACTTGACCAATGCGAAGTGAGTGATTCACTCGAAACGGTACTAAAAGATTCACAACTTGTCTTCGGATGCAGTGCACGCAAACGACATCTTAACCATATTCTTCATACACCAGAGAGCGCTGGAGAACATATTGCAAAAGAAGATTGGCGAAACAGTAAAATATCGATCGTCTTTGGGAATGAACAAAGAGGTCTTACGAATGAACAACTCCAGCAGTGTCATTGTCAAATTTACATCCCCACACACAGTGATTATCGCTCCATCAATTTGGCACAATCTGTACAAATTGTGATGTATGTCATCACACGTATTTTATCTGAAACCTCTGACCTCACACCCAAGCGCAGTGAGCCGATGGCATCATTCGATGATATGAACCTATTTTTTGATCACCTCGATCAAACACTTCATCGGATTGGTTTCTTTCAACGCCCTAATCCCGAAGCCACACAAACAAAGCTACATCACTTATTTAAACGCAGCCAATTAAAACGTACTGAGGTTGCGATGCTAAGAGGACTCTTATCTGCAGTGGATAAACAAACACAAATTGAATCATGACAACAAGCCTACCCTACTTTGACTATTTTGCCACCACACCGCTGGACCACAGTGTTCGTGATGCCATGCTCCCCTATCTCAGTGAAGTGCAACATTTTGCCAATAGCCACTCACCGCATCGATTAGGACATCTTGCAAAAGAAGCCGTAGTCCATGCGAAAGCCACCTTAGCCCAGGCCATTGGTGGCGAGCCAGAAGGTGTGTATTTCACCTCAGGGGCCACTGAATCCATCCATTTAGCCCTACGTGGTGCCGCTTTATTTTATAAGCGGCATGGGCAGCGTGTGCTAACAACGCCCATTGAACACAGTGCGGTATTGGATGCTTGCCATGCGCTAAAAACGCATGGCATATTACATGACACCATCCCACTGAATGACTTAGGTATCATTGACATACCCACACTGAATCAACATTTACCACAAGATACTTTGATAGTCAGTGTGCCCTATGTGAACAATGAAGTCGGCCTTGTTCAGCCTATTGCCATGATTGCCGAACATCTTCACCAACACGGCATATTGCTTCACGTGGATGCCGCACAGGCACTCGGCCGTGTACCCCTCCAATTAGAGCAATGGGGCGTGGATTTTTGCTCACTCTCTGCCCATAAGGCTTATGGCCCCAAAGGCGTGGGCGCGCTGTACATTCGACAACAGCCGGGCCGACAAATCACCTCTCTTTGGTATAATAGGCAAGGTAACCTAAGACCTGGCACACAAGCCTTACACCAAATCATTGGCATGGCCGAAGCAGCTAAAAAAGCGGAAACATGTCGAGAAAAAGAATACAAACGCATAGAAGAATTTTCCCAATTGATAAGACAAACATTGACCAAGATTCAAGGCGCTTCCTTATATGAATCCCCTCATTGCCTCCCTCATGTGATTCAAGTATCGCTACCCCATATACCACCCGGTCATTTGGTTCATATGCTAAGCGATGATGCCGCCATCGCGACAGGTGCTGCATGCCAAACATCTCAGACTGGCGCCTCCCCAACACTTCGTGCCTTGGGCCTAAGCTATCAAGATGCATCCCATTCTTATCGCATCAGCATGGGACGATTCACAAATATGGCCATGGTTAGAACCTTGTGTGATGCCCTGTCAAAACATCTTGACACAACCAGTCAAGCACAAGATATGGCCTGATCTCTTGAATTCAATCAAAATTATGGCATACTGGTTTCATTTTGAGGAATAGCTATGCAACATACGCTCGCCATCATTAAACCTGATGCCGTAAAAAAACAAGCCATTGGTGGTATTACCGGCATGATTGAGAAAGCAGGACTCACGATTGTCGCTGCTAAAATGCTCCATTTAACTCACGAGCAAGCCTCACAATTTTATGCCATCCATCAAGCCCGTCCATTCTTTAATGACCTCGTGAACTTTATGACCTCAGGCCCTGTGATGGTTTATGTACTTGCAGGCGACAATGCCATTCAACGATATCGTGACTTAATGGGTGCAACTAACCCCAGTGAAGCTGCTGCTGGCACAATTCGTGCAACCTATGCTAATTCTATTGATGAAAATGCTGTGCATGGCTCTGATGCTGAAGAAACTGCAGCCAATGAAGTACCATTCTTCTTTTCTCCTAGTGAATTACACGCCACCACAGTTTAATGCACGCATTTGACTTAACGCGCCAGGATTGGGAGGCATGGTTATCACATCATGCCTTCAAACCCTTGCATGCAAAAGCCATCTTACAAGCCTTGTACAAAGAGGGATTAACTGATCCAAATCTCTTCCCTCATCTCGGCGAGGCCTTAAAAACCAAACTCCAAACATTCTCTTTTTCTTTGCCTCAATTACGACGTGATGCAGTCAGTGAAGATGGCACAGAAAAATGGTCCGTCACACTGTCAGACGGTTTAATCGTTGAACTCGTATGCATTGCGCATGATGGAAGAACGACCATTTGCTTATCTTCACAAGCAGGCTGTGCATTAAACTGCCAATTTTGCGTCACAGCAAAACAAGGTTTACAACGCAATCTCCATACACATGAAGTGATTGGACAACTGATTGCCTTACAAAAACACTATCCTGCAAATCCATGCTCGAATGTTGTGTTCATGGGCATGGGTGAACCACTGATGAATGAGTCGGCAGTACATAAAGCCATCCAGCTTCTCACGGATGATTATGCTTACGCCTTATCGTCCAAAAGAGTCACCGTCAGCACAGTGGGTATCGCACCAGCCATCACGCGCCTGGTCACGCAACCTTGTGCTCTGACCGTTTCGTTACATAGTGCCGATGAAGTTTTACGTCAAAAGTTGATGCCAATCACCCAAACCTTTTCGCTCGATCAGTTAAAAAAAGCTTGTCTACACTATACGCAGCATAAACCCCTGACCATTGCCTACGTATTACTCCAGGGTATCAATGATTCAGATGAAGCCATCGAACAATGTTGCCAATGGATTGGTGACATGCCTTGTAAAATAAACTTGATTCAATTTAATCCTGCACCGGGGATACCTTTTCACCCTACTGACCCTGACAGAATCTACACGATTCAAAAGCGTTTTAAAGCTTACGGGCTTACTTGTACGGTGCGCTACTCCAAAGGCCGTGACGCCATGGCTGCATGCGGCCAGCTCTCTAGTCAAGTCACGCATGAGATGCGTCAACGAAGCAAAAGCATTCCAAGCAGCTATTGATGGGATTTTTCTTGGCATAAACCCGAGACTATGATAGATTTGGGAGGATATCATCATAAGGGTCAGTTATGAGCGTTGAAAGACCATTGACAGCTGGAACCACACTGCGCACGCTACGACAGCAAGCAGAACTGTCGGAACAAGATGTGATCAACCAACTAAAAATCAGCCATGAGCGTCTTGCGATCATGGAGAAGGATCTATACCCTGAGCAGCGTTTGGACATCTATTTTCGTGGGCATTTAAGAAATTATTGTCAATTATTACAACACGATGTCGATCAAATTTTCCAACAACTCAATGATCAAGGCATCATGCTCTTTCCAGAGAGTGCCAGCACACCAAAGCCACCACGCCCTACGCCCCCATTTCAACTCTCACTATCCACATGGACACTTATTTCGGCGCTATCTGTTTTGGTCTTATTGGGTATTTTTCAACAATTCCATCACCGTGATATCACAAAAAAAGTTCCGCCGCCCTATGTACTAAACACAGTGTCAGCTTATGAAAAAGCTTAAACACATTCGCGGCGCCTATGACATGGGCCCTGAAGAAAGCCAGTCCTGGGATCAGATGTCGCAAAAGATACTCGATTGTGTTCAGCAGTTTGACTATCAAACCGTTCGTTTACCTTGCTTGGAAAATGCCACACTTTTCCAACGTACCGTTGGAGAAACCAGCGACATTGTGTCCAAGGAAATGTATCGTTTTACTGACCAAAACAATGAAACAATCTGTCTCAGACCTGAGGGCACAGCCAGCTGCGTCAGGGCAGGTATACAACATGGATGGTTTTATAACCAAACACCCAAACTTTGCTATCATGGTCCAATGTTTCGTCGTGAACGTCCTCAAAAAGGTCGCTATCGCCAATTTTACCAACTCGGGCTGGAGGCATTCGGCTTTGAAGGGACATCCATCGAACTGGAAATGTTACTGCTGACTCAAAACATATGGCAGGTACTGAATCTTCCCTTACAATTGGAAATCAATAGTATTGGCGACATAGAAAGTCGGCAGCATTATCTTCAACAATTACAAGACTATTTTGAACCATACAAAGACAGCATGAATGAGGATTTGTTGGCACGCCTTGCCAAAAATCCACTTCGATTACTTGACAGTAAAGAGGCATCGCTACAACCCATGATTGCAGAAGCGCCTTCCTTCCTACAAGTCATGACACCCACGCAACGTCAACACTTTGAGGATCTTCAACAGCTTCTTCATGATGCCTCGATTCCTTTTACCATCAATTCACGCCTTGTCAGAGGGCTGGATTATTATAATGATACCGTTTTTGAATGGACCACAGATCAACTGGGGGCACAAGCTACCGTTTGTGCTGGCGGTCGCTATGATTCACTGGTTGCCCAACTTGGCGGCACAGCCACCCCTGCGATTGGACTGGCCATGGGTTTAGAGCGATTGCATTTACTGTACCAAATGCATGCACCAAAAGTCGCGGCACCATCCTGTATGCTACTGACAGGAGCATCGACTCAAGTCGTTTGGAATGCGTATCATCGTCTCAAGCATCTCAGTACAAACTTACGCGTTGATCACCAACAACGTAGTGTGAAATCACTACAAAAAAAATCAAAACAACTCAATATCCAAACCATTGTTGATGTCTCAGAGACTGAACTCACTGTCTACCCTCAATGCCCACCCTTTGAAGTAAAAAAAATGACCATGGATGAATTAATACAACACACCCAGGAGAGCAACTAATGTTTACACTTTATGGCTCAGATGAAGAACAGTTACAAGCGCTGAAAACTTGGTGGCAATGCTACCATAAACTAGCTATCGCAGCAGCGATTGTGATTGCGATATTCACGATAAGCTACCCATTATGGACTTCATACCAACATACTCAACTCCGTCGACAAGAACAATTGTTTTTGAGCTGGCAAACGAATCCTTCGCAACCGATTCCTGCTCATCTCAATCATGCTTTCGACAGTATGGCGCATTATATCAAAGGCGCCTATCATCTCAAGAAACACCAAACGCAACAAGCCCTAGCACAATGGCAAGTTTGCTTATCTTCTCATCCCACGCAACCGCTTAAATTACTGACGAGCTATCGCTATGCTAGATTACTGGTCACCACAAAACAGACCATCCCAACAAGTATCATGAACACCCTTAAATCAAGCACATTTAAGCCATTAGCCTTTGAAATACAAGGGGACAGTTATCTTGCCAATCATCAGAAAAAGCTGGCAAGGAAAGCTTATCAAAGTGCACTCGATGCCATCAATCCTTCTAATCCATCATGGTCTTTTATTAAACAACGCATCACGCTTAAAGCTTATTCACAAACATCATGAACATACTACCTGTTATTGCGATTCTCGGCCGACCTAATGTGGGAAAATCAACGCTATTCAATGTCTTGTGCCAATCCCATGCTATTGTGGCTGACACACCGGGTGTCACCTGTGATCGACACTATGGACGTATGCAACGAGATGACCAAGAAGCCATTATTATTGATACAGCAGGCATCACCTCCGAGGACGATCACCCTCTTCAACATCAATTAACCGCACAAGCCACTAAAGCCATGGAAGAAGCAGACCATATTTTTTGGATGGTGGATGGACAAACAGGCCTAACAACTGATGACCATCACTTAGCAACGCACTTAAGAAAGCAAGCCACTTCTTTTACTGTACTGGTGAACAAAACGGAAAAAGAAACAGATACCGATGCTTTAGACGAGTTAGTAGCTCATGGTTTTCATAACACTCTCTGTATATCTGCCAAGCATCGTAAACATCTTCATGCATTGTATGCTATCATCGCCTCGGTAAAACCTGACAATACACTAGAAGCAACGAACTTACCCAGTAAAGATGCCATCCATTTGGCTGTGGTAGGTAGGCCTAATGTCGGCAAATCGACCTTGATTAATGCTTGGCTTAATGAAGAAAGAATGATCGTCGCCGATCACGCAGGCACCACAAAAGATAGTATTGCCACACCTTTCACCACCAAAAAAAACCATTTCGTATTGATTGACACCGCGGGATTACGCAAGAAAACCAAAGTAACGCAGGCCAGTGTTGAATATTTGTCGATAGGCCGTACTTTACAAGCTATTCACCAAGCACATGTGGCTATACTTGTTCTATCCGCCAATCAAACCATCGCAGAACAAGATCTTAAAATCATGCGATTCATTGAAGAAGCTGGACGAGGACTGGTGATCGCCATCAATCAATGGGATTGTTTAACGCCTTCGCAAAAACGTGATTTTCTTAAACACCTTGATTTCAAGCTTCACTATCTCAAGCATGTTAAAATACTTCCTATTTCTGCGCGCACAAAACAGGGCATTTATGACGTGCTTGGAGAAGCAAAACAAGCCTATCAATCAGGGCAACTCACGCTCAGTGCAAGAGAACTGACCGACCTGATTCATGATGCTCAAACCTGTCACCAACCCCCGCTTGTATCTGGTAGACGAATCAAATTACGCTATGCCCATATGGTAGGCAATCAACCCATGCACATCATGATTCATGGCAAACAATGTGATGCGCTCCCTGTACATTACAAACGTTTTCTTCTGAATTATATTCGCAAAAAAACAGGGGTCACTGGGACCCCTATTCGTTTAAGCTTTAAAACGGACGACAATCCTTTTAACCCGTCGTCTCCTTAGCATGCACAGCAAGTACGGCCTCACCGATTGAAGTCGGCGCATCCACTACCGTGACACCTGCTTCTTTTAATGCCTGTGTTTTACCTTCTGCAGTTCCTTTACCTCCTGCAATAATAGCGCCGGCATGCCCCATACGCTTGCCTGGTGGCGCGGTCACGCCAGCAATGTATGCTACCACAGGCTTGGTCACATGGGCTTTAATAAAGGCAGCAGCCTCTTCTTCCGCATTACCGCCAATTTCACCAACCAATACAATCACTTCCGTTTGATCATCTTGCTCAAAAAGCTCAAGCACATCGATAAACTGTGTACCAGGAATCGGGTCACCTCCTATCCCAACACAAGTACTTTGCCCAAGACCACAACGCGTTGTTTGACTGACGGCCTCATACGTGAGGGTGCCAGAACGTGAAACAATACCCACACAACCTTTTTGGTGAATATCACCAGGCATGATACCAATTTTACATTCGCCTGGGGTGATGATGCCAGGACAGTTAGGACCTATCAATGTCGCCCCCGTTTGATCAAGCTTTTCTTTAACAAGGATCATATCCTGTACTGGAATGCCTTCTGTGATACATACGATGACAGAGATACCTGCGTCTAATGCTTCAATAATAGAGTCTTTACAAAACGGTGCAGGCACAAAAATCATAGTCGCATTTGCCCCTGTCTTTTCCACGGCCTCTTTGACCGTATCAAAGACTGGCAGTCCTAAATGGCTTGTGCCACCTTTACCCGGTGTGACACCACCCACAAGTTGTGTGCCATAAGCCAAACTTTGCTCTGAATGCATAGTACCATGCTTGCCAGTAAAGCCTTGGCAGATAACTTTAGTATTTTTATCAATGATAATGGACACGATCTTCTCCTTATTGAACTGCTTTCACAATATATTCAGCACCTTCTGCAAAACCATCCGCTGCATGAATAGACAAGCCACTGTCACGAAGTAATTGCAAACCTTCTTTCGAACGATTACCTTCTAAGCGAACAACCACTGGCACAGAAACCCCAACATCTTTCACAGCAGAAATAATGCCTTCTGCAATCAAATCACAACGAACAATACCACCAAAAATATTGACGAACACCGCTTTCACATGACTGTCTGATAAAATAATTTTAAATGCCTCGGTCACACGTTCACGTGTCGCACTGCCTCCCACATCCAAGAAATTAGCTGGCGAACCACCATACAAGGCAATGGTGTCCATCGTAGCCATGGCAAGGCCTGCGCCATTGACCATACAACCGATATCACCATCCAATGAAATGTAATTCAATTCCCACTCTGCCGCTTTTGATTCACGAGCATCTTCTTGTGTTTTATCTCTTAGTTGACGCAGCTGAGCTTGACGATATAAAGCATTTTCATCGACATTGATCTTGGCATCAAGACAAATCAAGTCACCCTGCTCAGTGATGACAAGCGGATTAATTTCAACCAAACTAAGATCACGCTCAATAAAGGTTTGCACTAATGTCATGGTGAGTTTTGTGAATTGCTTGATCTGTTTGCTATCAAAACCTAACTGAAAACCAATTTCGCGGCATTGATAAGCTTGGATACCCACCAATGGATCCACTAGACAGGTGAGAATCTTCTCGGGCGTTTCATGGGCTACCGTTTCGATGTCCACACCACCTTCAGTGGAAGCCATCACAGCCAAACGTTTTGCACTTCGATCTAACACCACGCCCAAATAAAGCTCTTTTGAAATGGCACAAGGCTCTTCTAATAGGACTTGATGAACAGGCTGACCTTCACTGGTTGTTTGATAAGTCACTAAGCGTGTACCAATCAATGATTTAACAGCGTCAAGAATCGCTTGTTTATCATCTAATAATTTGACGCCACCAGCTTTACCACGGCCCCCTGCATGGACCTGTGCTTTGACAACACAACGGGTAAGTCCCATATTCTGTAAAGCTTGCTCTGCTTCATCTGAAGAGCTAACCACTTCGCCACGTGAAACTGGTATACCGACACTGTCCAGCAATTGTTTGGCTTGATACTCATGAATATTCATGTTTTCTCCTTATTAAACATCAAGTAACATACGAGCAGGGTCTTCTAACATCTGCTTAATTGTTACGAGGAATTGAACGGCTTCTGCACCATCGATCAATCGATGATCATAGCTTAATGCCAAATACATCATCGGACGTATCACAATCGAATCGCCCTCTACAACGGGGCGCTTAACGATATTATGCATACCTAGAATAGCACTTTGTGGTGGATTGATAATCGGTGTGGATAACATGGAACCAAAAGTACCGCCATTGGTTACAGTGAATGTACCACCCGTTAAATCATCCATTGTTAACTTACCACCTTGGGCCTTTTTGGCATAATCACGAATCGTTGACTCAATCTCTGCCATGCTCATATTTTCAACATGGCGCAACACAGGAACCACAAGACCACGCTTTGAAGCAACCGCAATCCCAATATCAATATATTCATGATAAATGACATCATTTTGATCCATACTGGCATTAATCACGGGAAACTTTTTCAAGGCCGCCACAGATGCTTTCAAAAAGAATGACATGAAGCCAAGACGTGTATCATGGGTCGTTTCAAAAATATCTTTGTATGCTGAACGCAATGACATCACCGGTTGCATATTGACCTCATTGAAGGTCGTTAATATCGCAGCAGACTGCTGAACATTTAATAGACGCTCTGCCAATCTAGCACGCAAACGGGACATGGGCACTCTTGTCTCACGGCGAGAACCTGCGGTTTGCAAATCATGGGCCATGATACGACCTTTGGGCCCAGAGCCCTGCACAGCTTGAGCTTGCACCCCCTGCTCATGCATCTGGCGTCGAACGGATGGAGAGACAGGGGCTGTACTGGATGACACAGGTACCTCTTGGTGCTTAGCCGCTGTTTTTTCCACAGTGGGTTCTGCCACCGCATCATTTGACACTACAGCCTCTTTTTCAGGTGCTGCTTGCGTCTCATCAATCTCAGCTAACACAACCTCACCTTGTACACTGGCGCCTGTTTGATGATCGATACGTACTAAAACACCGGCAACAGGTGCTGGCACCTCCATCATAATCTTATCCGTTTCTAAGTCCACCAAGACTTCACCTTCTTGAACATAGTCACCCACTTGCTTATACCATGTTGCGATGGTGCCATCTGTGACAGACTCAGGTAATGTAGGGACTTTAATGGTAATGGCCATAATTTTCGTTCCTTAATGGTTAGCTATTGTTTCAAGTTCCAGGGCTTCTTCAATCACAGCACGTTGACGCTTATCATGTACTGACTTATAACCTACTGCTGGCGCTGCTGACATTGGCCGTCCAACAAAAAGTAAGCTTTGTTTTGGCTGGCAACATGCCTCAAAATGATGACGAAGTGCATACCATGCTCCCTGATTTTTCGGTTCTTCCTGGCACCAAACAATGGTCGCTGCTTTAGGAAATTGGGCCAGTGCTTCACGACATGCATGCTCAGGAAATGGATAGAGCTGCTCAACACGAATCAATGCGATATGATCTAACTGATATTGTTCACATGCTTGCTTTAAATCATAATAAATTTTACCACTACACAAAATCACTCGTTTTACCTGACGTGGCTTAATTTTTCTTGCATCAGAAATGACCAACTCAAAAGAGCCTTTGGCCATGTCTTCCAGTGAAACAGTCACTTCAGGGTGACGTAGCAGACTTTTGGGTGACATGATCACCAATGGCTTACGATACTGACGAATCACCTGACGACGAAGCAGATGAAAAATTTGACCAGCTGTACTTGGCACACAGACTTGTATATTGTGTTGTGCCGCCAGTTGCAGGAACCGTTCTAGTCTTGCCGAAGTATGCTCAGGACCTTGCCCTTCATAACCATGTGGCAAAAGCATCACCACCCCTGAGAGCAAGCCCCATTTCTGCCAGCCTGAGCTGATGAACTGGTCAATGATCACTTGGGCGCCATTCACAAAATCACCATATTGTGCCTCCCAGACCGTCAGATTCATGGGATGAGAAAGACTGTAACCATACTCAAAACCCAAGACAGATTGTTCGGATAAGACGGAGTTATAGACATCAAAGCGTGCCGTATCTTTTGCGATCATTTCAAAGGGACAAAAGCGCTGATCTGTTTGTTGATCGACCACAAAGGCATGACGATGACTGAATGTGCCACGCCCTGCATCTTGACCGTTTAAACGCACACGATAACCTTCATGAACCAGTGAGGCATAAGCAAGTAACTCTGCAAAGCCCCAGCGTACGCCTTGCTCACCATCTAGCATAGCCTGACGCTCTGACCACAATTTTTTCACTTGTTTTGCACCTTCAAAACCTTCTGGTAGCTGCAAAATTTGCTGGCCAACGTCTATAAGCGATTGTCGAGACATACTGGTTGTATGCGGCTGATCCCAGGACTGATGTAAAAAAGGCTTCCATAGACCAGCACGCTGCGTAGCAACGCCTTCGTGCATCGTCTCAACTAATTGATGTCCCTGTGTTAATTTATCAGCAATACATTGCTGCATAGACGTTAACCAAGCTTGATCACATAGGTTTTTTTCTAGACAATATTGTTCAAACAACTTCGCCACAGGCGTATGCTGTTTTATTTGTTGGTACATGCCAGGTTGTGTCACACTGGGATCATCTGCTTCATTATGGCCAAAACGACGATAACCTATCAATTCAATGGCGACACTTCGCCCAAATGTCATACGGTAGGCCATGGCTAGGCGTGCCACAAATAACACAGCAGGAATATCATCGGCATTTACATGAAAAATAGGCCCATTGAATAAATGAAAAATATCGGTTGGGTATTGGCCAATACGGGATTCTTCACTTCGGCTTGTGGTAAAGCCAATTTGATTATTCAAAACGATATGGACACCACCATGTACGTCATGCGCAGCCGTACGACTCATGTTAATCATCTCAGCAACCACACCTTGTCCAGCAACCGCAGCATCACCGTGGACAATGATTGGGACAATGCCTTTGCCATAACCTGTTCTCTCCTGCCTTGCGCGAACTGTACCCATCACAACGGGCCCAATAAATTCGAGGTGAGAGGGATTACAAGCGAGTGATAAGTGCACTGTTTGGTCACCATAACATCGATCAGAAGAGTACCCCATGTGGTATTGAACGTCACCTGATTGATCTTCTTTTGGTACAAATTGTCCTGTGAACTTATCGTAGGTTGTTTTAAAAGGCATGCCTAATACATTCATCATCACACTTAAACGCCCACGGTGAGCTAAGCCAAGACGCGCTTCTTTTAAAGTATGCTCTTTTGCTCCACAGGCGATCATATGGTTAATCAATGGAATCAAAGCTTCAGCACCTTCAAGGCCAAAACGCTTTTTACCCACGAAGTTCCTTGCTAAAAAACGCTCCATTTGGTCGGCACATAATACTTCTTCCATGGCTTGTTTCGCGACCTCTTCCGTGACAGTGTTTTCACCAAATGTCATGATGGCCTGGTCTAACCAGTGTCGCTCATCTTGTCGAAGAATATGACCATATTCAAAACCTATAGATCCAAGAAAAATACGATGTAAATAATCTTGATAGGATACACCTGCAGGCAGAGAACATTGGGCAGGTGCTTGCTTCAAATCAGAAATATTTAAATGTTCACTGTGTGACAAAACCGCTGCATGCTGTTCTTTTTCATTGGACGCATGTGCCAAAGGGTTCGTGGCAGCATACCGGAAAGCATGTTGTCGGTAACAGTCAAAAACGTCACGCGAGGCGCCCCCTTCGTTCACAAAGTATGGTTTTTGTAATGCCGCTGCAGTATGT
Organism: Coxiellaceae bacterium; assembly: GCA_902601155.1. Classification (GTDB taxonomy): domain Bacteria; phylum Pseudomonadota; class Gammaproteobacteria; order Comchoanobacterales; family Comchoanobacteraceae; genus CACKMC01. The sequence continues at coordinate 24,226 of CACKMC010000002.1, forward strand.
TGACGTATTAATTGATGTGACTCACTTTCGCCCATGGTTGAAAAAAAAGTACGCCAAGGTTCTTCACATTGCTGTGGATCTTGCAAATAGGTCTCATACAAAGCTTCTAAATACTCACCATTCTCAGAAAAAAAATGAGCACTTTCTTTAAAATAAGGAATAGATGCCATAACGCGTCCCCTATTGATTGGTTTCATTGATCGCTTGTTTAATATGACCAATGGCTTGCGTAGGGCTTAGGCCTTTTGGACATACATCCGTACAACTCATCACACCACGACAACGGTATAAGGCATACAAAGACTCAAGTTGTTTGACACGCTCCTCAGTAGATTGATCTCGACTATCTAAAATAAATCGACAAGCAGCCAACAATGCAGCAGGGCCTAAAAATTTATCAGGATTCCACCAATAAGAGGGACAACTGGTTGTACAACAAGCGCATAAGATGCATTCATAAAGACCATCTAACTTCTTTCTATCGGAAGGAGATTGCAAGTATTCAGCAATCGCATCGTCGGATTTGCGCTGTAGGTAGGGCTCAACCTTAGCATAGTGATCATAAAAACGACTCATGTCGACAATCAGATCACGCTCGACAGGTAGACCTGGTAAGGGCCTTAATGTGATTTTTTTCGGTAAATTTGCCCAGATGGTTTGACATGCCAAACCATTTTTTCCATTGATGTTCATGCCATCAGAGCCACACACACCGCCACCGCAAGAACGACGAAAACCCAAAGTAGGGTCCTCTGCCTTAATATGCTCTAGCACATCAAGCAACATAATGCCTGAGACCTTAGAGGTATCCACATGAAAATTTTGCATATAAGGCGCTTTATCTACGTCAGGGTTATACCGATAAATGATGACTTCCATTAATTATCTCGCTCTTTTAAAGGAATAGGGTCAACTTGCAATGGTTGCATGTTAACAGGTCTTTTTCGCCATGCGCCTTGTGCATCCATCATGAGATGACAATGCCAATTCTCATCATCACGCGCAGTGTAATCAACGCGTGCATGGGCGCCACGACTTTCCTTGCGTGTGTATGCAGACACTGCCGTGACATAAGCAGTGGCCAATAAATTATCCAGTTCAAGGGCCTCTACCCGTGCTGTATTAAACACACGACTATGATCCTCTAACACAGTATGCTCGTGTTTTTCGATTAATTGCTTAAGCGCAGCCACACCCTCTTTCATCGATGTTTCTGTACGGAAAACACCAAAGTCTTCCTGCATGATTTTTTGCATCTCATGACGAATCGCCGCAACAGACTCACCACTTTTACCCTTGGTATTATCCCAACGCCTGGCTCGTGAAACCGCCTGCTCAATCTCATCGGGACTGATGACTGGACTCGCATAGCCTTCCTTCAATAACTTGTGCATGTGTTTACCACTGGCTCGACCGAACACAACCAAATCTAACAGTGAATTCGCACCCAATCGGTTTGCGCCATGAACAGAAACACACGCACACTCACCCGATGCAAATAAACCTGGCACCACACTATCTTGTTCTCCTGCAAGGACCTCACCCCATTTATTGGTAGGAATACCGCCCATGGCGTAGTGACAGGTTGGCACAACAGGAATCGGTTCCTTCGTCGCATCAACATTGGCAAAAGTTTTAGCAAGATCCGTGATACCTGGCAAACGCTCATGCAACAGATCTGCGCCCAAATGGTCTAGTTTAAGATAAACGTGATCACCTTTAGGACCGCAACCTCTCCCCTCTCGAATTTCAAGCATACTGGAACGTGACACAACATCTCGACATGCCAGATCTTTTTGAACAGGTGCATAGCGCTCCATGTATCGCTCACCATCTTTATTCAACAAATACCCGCCTTCGCCACGCGAACCTTCCGTGATCAGGACGCCACAACCGGCGATGCCTGTAGGGTGAAATTGCCACATTTCCATATCTTGTAAAGCAAACCCTGCCCGTAACACCATGCCAAACCCATCACCCGTACACGTGTAAGCATTGGTGGTGGATGCATAAATACGACCAGCACCTCCGGTCGCTAGTAATGTTAACCGGGCATTCAAATAACGATATTCACCGGTAGCGATCGACATGACCACAGCACCAGCTACTTGACCATCTTGTGTTTTTACCAAATCAATCGCATACCATTCATTCAGAAATTGCGTCCCATGTGCAATATTCTGTTGAAATAAAGTATGTAGCATAGCATGACCTGTTCTGTCAGCTGCCGCACAGGTTCGATGGATGCTTCCTTGACCGAAACGACTGGTTTGACCACCAAATGCACGCTGATAAATCTTACCCTCATCAGTCCGACTGAATGGCAAGCCCATGTGCTCAAGCTCAATAATACTTTGCGGTGCTTGCTCACACATATACTCAATGGCTTCTTGATCCCCCAAACCATCGCTACCCATCACAGTATCATACATGTGCCAACGCCAATCATCTTCTTCCATATTACCCAGTGCCGCATTAATACCACCCTGTGCTGCTACAGTGTGCGAGCGTGTAGGAAACACTTTAGACACTACTGCAACATTGTAACCACTTCGTCCTAGCTCCAATGCGGCCCGTAAACCCGAGCCACCGCCACCAATGATAATGGCGTCATAAGATTGATGCACGATACTCATAAGCCAACTCCTGAAGCTATCCATAACCCCCAAACAAACAAGGCGACTAAAACAATAAGCACTGTGAGGTGAACCAAGGGTCGTATCAGAGGGTGATGAATATAATCTGTACATACTGTCCAAATACCTAAGTAGGCATGAACCAAAATACTTAAAGAGGTCACACTCACCAACACATTAAGCCATACTTGCTGAAAAACCGCATGCCAAGCTAAAACACTATCGGATGACATGACAAGCCATTGATACAACAAAAACCACAACAAAAGGGCAGGCGAAACCAAACTCACACGCTGCAACCACCAGTTATAATAACCACCTTTTCGCTGCCATAATGTCTTTATACCCATAACATACCCTCAATGATTATTGCTGTGATTACAAAAACACCCCATGTAAGGTAAGCACTTAGACGACCACCTTTTAAATCTTCTGCAAAACCTGCATCCATCACCAGATGACGAACACCTGCAAAAAAATGATATAAAAAAGCGAGAATAATGACGGAAAAGAATATTTTATCTGAGACCTCTAGACCATGAGGCATTTGTCCCCAAGGTACCTTCATTGTGACTAACACAGCCCACCACCAATAGAGATAAGGCAAACTTAATATCATCACTAAACCAGAAACGCGGTGCATAATAGATGTTAACCCCATCACTGACAAACGTATCTGAAATAAATTTAAAAATACTGGCTTTCTAGTCAATCCATCACCTCTATGCCTTCACATGTATAGATAGTGTAGCGCAGCCATTAAATTTTTCAAGCATAAAGATAAAAAAAATCGGGCAAAATAGCCCAAAAAAAGCAAATATAAACTATTTAATAAAAAAAAGAGAAAAGTATGGATGAACTCAATACAAGCCCCCCTACCGACTTTGTACTTCCTTGTCAGTCTGCGCAACAAGTGACATATAGAGTTGAGTTAAGTAGTAAGGATTATGAGCATTTGATTACTTGCCCAGAAATAACGTTGCATACAAAAAAAGATGGTAGCCTTGAAAAACTGACAATAACAGTGACATCTCTTTCTCGAGACACATTAACACGCATTCAAAAAACGCCCGCTTTAATGAAAGCTATTGGCCATGCATTCGCAAAAGATACCAGGCATTGGCCTACACTAAATGAGCAACTACTGAAGAACCAACAAGACCCCATTCAATGTGTCAACATGTTCATGAATTTTACAGGCTTTACTCAAGAAGCTCATGTATTGATTGGCGATGAAAAACCCGATGACTTACAAAAACTGGTGTTTGCCATGACTCACATGCAGGGCAACCTTTTACCCAAAAATTTATCAGTCCTGGAAAACTTTCTCTTTGCTTTCACTGGGATGAAAAAACAAATTCGAAAGTCAGCAGCATTTAATGTGCAATATCAAATGCAACCTAAATTAGCCTATGAAATGACTTCTACCCCGCAACCCATTGAGACACTGAATCCGCTTGAACCTGGGAATACCAGCCTCTACGAAACAGTGGAAGGCCAGGTAGGTGGGCATGTGACCATCACCGCTTATGAAGATCGAATTGCAGTCGATCATACACAAAACATTGACTATCGATTTGCCGCCTATTTGATCCGTCATGCACCCTCGCCGCCTGAACTACAAGATACTTTAAATACAATAGGAAATATGTATACTATCGATGAGTCATGGCTACCCATACTCACACTCTCTAAACCCTGTCAAGAAAGGCTCGCTGATCTTGTTGAAAACGCGCATTTAACCCAAACCATGATAAGCCCTGAACTCATCGAGTGGATCCAAAGCAATCCATCGGAAAAAGACTTTCATTACGTTTCAAATCTACTTCTTTTTCGCGCATCACCAGAAATCGTAACACAAGCACTGGCCGAATCACCCACTGAATCACACGCGATAGACCATCCTTTACATCACTTAGCTGATTATGGTCATGATATTTTATTCAAACTGTCTAAACAAACTGATATGACGAACATACCAGTCAGCCACAATCTTCTCAAATGGCTATCTACCCCACCCTCTCTGACACAACAACAATATTTTTGTCAGCTCAACAATTTAAACGCTCCCCATGATATTATCATAGACTTTCTATCAAACCCTGAGAAAAAAACACGTTATGCTCACTTACTTGACACGCATCAGCATGACGCATCCAGCGATTCACTTCACCGATCCACACCACCTTCTTGGTTACAAGATCCATTCACCGTACAATATCGAAGAGATATGCAGCATCAATTCTCACCAAGCGATCACACCTTGACAACGACACACCCCTTTGTTCGTGACATCGCTGCGCTACAACATGACTTGAGTCCAACCAAACACAGTGAACCATTCAAAAATTACCAATACGACTTAATGAATCCTGACGTTTTCACATGGATGAATGCGCAAGGGATACTCCCTCACTTTCTTGAGAACACTTATCATCAAGACGTTATCCATTTTTTAAATGGGCTCATGGAACAACCTTTAAAACGTATTGCCATAGAAAAGATGTTTCATGATAGCCTATCTTTTTTTACAGAAAAAGAATCCCAATCATGGTCTGCCTCACTACTCATCGAACTTGCTCAACACCCAGAAAAAATGCCTTATGCTCAAGTACAAATGGCATGTTTAACACAAATGCCCGCTATCAAAACAAAGATTTTTCAAAGAATTTTGAAGCATCCCATTTTAGGGAAACTATCACCATGCGATCAACTACGTCATGCCACTTACTTGTTACATGAAAATGATAGCCCAAAGCTTGTCCAGCAAACTGACGCTTTTCTAAAAAAAACAAGCTTTGATTCAACAGAAACTAATATGCTCATCACGCTCATGTCTACCATGTCAGAAGCTGCATTGCCTCAATTCATGGGCGCACATCATTTGATGATTGATGACAAATACGCCGTATTCCGCCAAATCATGCAAACCCCTTCACGTGACCCAAAGCTGACCCAAACAATCTATTTATTTGAACAGCGCAAACAAGCACCAGACCTTTATAGCACCTTTCATATCAAATCCCCTTACGTAGAAAACCCTCTATGGCTCTATGCCTTTAGCCAATTAAAACAGTGCCCTCCCAAACAATTTGCGTTATGGCGTGCAGACAGAAACCTTCAAACTATATGCCAATCTGAGTCACCTGAAAACAGTCAAGAAGCATTACATATGTTAATCGGCCTCAGCTATGCGGCATTAAAACAAAGCAGCCGTGAAACATCTGCTTTTTTCGCACGAATCCAAAACAGTAAGATTCCTCCTATCATGCTCAACCCAATGCATACCACTTGTTTCTTACAGGAAGCTATTTTTCTACACCGTGCCATCAACTACAGCCATGGCCTATTCTCTCGCGAAGGTGACCTAAACATGTTAATGACACAAGATGTGCTGACCGCACTACATGACGCAAAGATAAACGCCTCTGATCACCCCCAGGTTGGTGAATACTTATATGAACACCAAGGTGATCTCCATACATGCATGACGGTGATGTCTTCACCTATTCTTTTAAACGCACTTGCCCATGACAAGCAATTCACAGCATGCATACAATCAATCATCACATCACCTTTTATTCAAAAACACTATCCACCAGGACTTCAGAACCGTCACGTTCAGGACATACTTTATCCTATAATCCGAGACTTCCCATGCCATGAAGTCATCACATTCATGCAGTGTCTAAGCGATGAAAACAAACGATTAACCCCAGAGGATAAAAAAGCATTATTCGAACATATCACACCTAAGAATTGGAGGGCATTTCAAACACTCAACCGCTTAAATCGTGATCGAACGGTATTCAAGGGCATTCAAGGCATCCATGCAGCTTTACTCACTCCCACACGATTACAGCAACTGTCTACTTTTAATGCCACACAACTGGATTTATTTGAACACCACCTAAAAACATCGCCTTCACCCATACAACAAGTTTTTTTAAATCACCCTGAATTTTATCTCCTTGAAGAAAAAACACGCGCTAAAATATTGACCCATGAACCACCACTACCAAACATACACACACTTATTCAGCATAACCCCACAATCATTAATCAGTTGATAGCCACCACAGATAACAACGAACAAATAACGCACTTAAATAATTTTCTAGAAAAACATGACGGGTCATGGGAAGAACAAATAGCTGATTTATCGTTACTCAGCTTGATACAATCTAACCCCCCCAATCTTTTTCAATGCTCACAGGAAGCATTAGGTAACATATTATTTACTGCACGCACATTGCAGTCGGATGAGGAACATAGTATCCCCAAAAGAAAAATCATACGGTTTATTCAAGAGAGTATGCACATGTTATCAGAAAATGATCTGCCCCCATCCAACATCGAACAATTATTACAGACCCTATCACAAGACAAAACCTATGACACACCATCCCCTTCGGAGGCTTTGAGCATGATTCACCAAGGCATGCATTATTATCCTAAAGAAGCATCCGCTATTTTGACAAACTGCCCTAAGATTTTTGACACAGTCTTAATTTTAGGCTACCAAAGCAAGCAATTACAGGCATTTGCTCAAATGGATCCAGAGAGATTAAAACAGATAACAAGCCAGGTAGATCGATTTGGCATGAAAAAAGTTGTCAATTACCTTACTTCAAAAAATCATGACTTTCTCGTCAATGCCCCTATAGATCCCCAAAGTATGGCGAAAGATATTGAGGCATTCTCTCAAAGAGGATGGTTCTCACTGAAGGGTTGGCTACCAAAAAGAGCTGAAGCACCTATGCCCAAAACGATCTCTGACATGCACGAAACCGTATCCAGTACAGACCTATCCGAAACAAGTCCTAGCACCTCCCCAGAGATATCACAAGATGCTATGAGCGATGAAGCATCCCCTGAAAAGACTAGCACACCAAAATCAAAGATGTGATATTGACATGCATTATCGATGACTCTTAACATCAGTCAGCGCACACGAAAGGGCATCCTTTGCGCTCAAAAAACAAATGATGCATGCTGACCCCACCTGATCTCAACCTTCATCAAGCTGATCACATGACTGATTTTGACACTCAAAAAACATACGTCATAGCATCATCTCTATGAATAAGTTAAATCTTATACCCCTTTTTCATCAGTGAACAACTGTTAAGGTATTTTTGCCACTCAAATAATCTACGCATGACCCCCATAACAATCCATAACTATTGAGATGATGACCGTATTTAAATTTATCATGACATACACATCATAATACATGACTAACCCTAGACAAAAAAATGATGATTTCAATGAAGTATACAGCACCCATGATCATCTCATCACTAAACATCATATCTTATGCACCAGTCACGCATTGATCACCCTGCTTAAACAGTTGACCCGATTGAATAAGCGAACCAAATATTGCGATCGCCTACCTAAAACAACACGAAATAAATCATCTTATTACCACATACTATGCATCAATGAACTATAAATGATCATAATGAGTGGAGAAAAAAAGCCTATGCCACAAAAATTTCCCTTGCCAGTATTAACAAAGAGTAAAATATGTCAATTTACTACTAATGAAAAAGGAAATGCCGTAATATCTAGAGAAGCAGTAGACATAACGCCTGAAAATATACAAAGTAACATACGATTCATACAAGATAATAATGCGTTTTCAGACATGTTTAATGGAAATTTCCTAGGAGAAGTGCGGCGCGGTTACGATGGGTCACTTCGCAAAGGTGACGCGATAGGAGAAGTTGAGCGTGGAAAAGATGGATTCGAGCATGTTAAGGCATGGCTAAAGACTAGAACTAAAGGTCAAGAGGCTGAAATTGATAAGCTAAGCGATGAAACCTTAATCAATTTTTTCAGTGCTTATCATCAAAATGCCATGAGCGAAACGGCACTATCTGCACACAATAGCTGGAACGGATTAGGGGACGCAAATGACGTTATAGTAGGCAATAAAATGGACTTCGTCATAAAGAATAAGGACACTCATCAAATCTCAACAGCAGCAAATTCAAATCAAAAAATAACAGTAAAAAATGATAGTATTACTATGGAGTACACACGAACTTCTAACGAATCATATAAGTTGGTACAACCCAACATGAATACCGAATCTTTTGAAAACGAGACCCATTTTAAGTTAACCGCTTCAAAAAACGATGTTGTCAATCACTCATCCCTAGATGCTCAAACAATCAAAACTTTTATGGCCATATGTACACATAATGGTCAAAGCGTAGATTTTAATACCTTAAATATCGACAGTATCAATCCACAATGGCACGACATTTTAAAACAACCACCAGAAGTACGTGAGCAAATTTGTGGTATCCTAGAAAAAGATGCTGTCTCCTTTGAGACTATTTCACAAGCGGTAAAAAATAACCAACTGCCTGCCCTCGAAACATGTGTTAAAGCCAAAGTAAACCCCAAAACTATTGCACAAGCTGCACATAAAGGTCAACTAAATCAAATAGCCAAGAAGATTGATGACAATAGAAAAACTGCTAATATTGGCACAGGTGTGATCATGGGCACCGCATTAATTGCTTCTATAGGTATTGCTGCACTTGCTTTAGGCCCATTAGGCATAGCCGTGGCGATAGGATTAGCTGTGGCAATACTTATCGTGGGCATCACCGTCTCATCAGGCATACAAGCCTTTGCAAGAGATACCCAACATATTCAAAAAAGCCTTGATATCACAACGAATCATAGTCAATCACAGACATTGACAAGCTCATTTAAAACACCGCTATTGAGCAACGAAGATCTCAAGACTGATCAAAAAACAATGAATCATAAAACAAGTAACGCAGGCAATGAAGAATCACCTCAAGAGATCTCGGACAATGAAAGAACCGGGATAAGGCCATGATTGTCAACCAGCATGACTGACTGTTTATACCAATGATGTACTCATTATTTTTTGTAAGATCTTCGCTAGCCATCTATGCTTATTACAGTGATACAAGTATAGATAATCCATGAACATTAAAGACATGTATTGATGACTACAACATCGATATTTTTATCGCTAAAATATGCTTACACATACTTATCAAGTCAGCGTATTTATCTTACTAAAATAACCCATCCCTAATAAAAACATCAAGTATGTAGACTAATACATCACCTAGTTTATCATCCAGACATGTTTGTATAGACATATTTAAAACAAAATATAGAACAATAGACTATATAAAAGCTAATCGCATTCAATGGAAAAATGCCATGCCTATACCAAAGAAAGAAGCAATACGTATAAAACCACTATCACCTGATGTTTGTTTGAAAATTACACCAACAGTTCGTGATTCTGAAGACAGTAGTATCAGTACGAAAACAAAAACATCGATACCTTTGACTAACATATCAGAAGGTAGAGAGGCGTTATCTAATGTAGAGGGCGCTGAAACCGACGATGTGGTACGCGTTGCTTTTAACGAAGCTCTTTACCCTGAAATATTGCGAGGTTATGATTGTGACCCAGATATCGAAGATCGAATAGCAAAATGTCCCGAGACTGCAAATCCTTATCAATGGTTTAAAGAGTGGTTAATTAGAAGAGAACCTTATCAAAAAGAAGCCATTAACAAATTAAGCGATGACACTATTACTAATTTTTTGCTTTCATATCATCAAAGTGCAGTAAGTGAAAGAAGCATGAGTATTAACAATGTTTTAACACCAATACAAGGGATGGCAATCCAAAATGCTAAAGACCGTAAAATGTGGGTGTTACAGCACCAATCCTCTAGTCCGACGTTAACGAGTAAAAAAATTACTGTAGATGGTGATAAAATTACGATGAGTTTCACACAAACTATCCCAGAAGAATTTAGACTTATGGATATCTCAGGTCAAAGTGACGATCAATCAGAAACACTATATCCAATAACTTACACCAATAATTTTCATCTTGAAGTCACATCAACAAGTGCCACCAACCTTTCTTCCATAGACCCATTGCTTCCTCGTCATATGGATAATATGATTGATCAGCTGGGCCTTCCTCGCTCAAAAATTGATTTAACATATTTAGATAAAGAGTGGCAAGCGATTTATCAACTTGAAAAAACACAAAGACACCTTGTGTTTGATTTAGTTGAAACAGGACGTATACCACTAGAGACAATTCAAATGGCTCTTAAAAAGAATGAGCTTACTGAACTTAAGAAATGTATCCAACTGGGCATTTCACAATCAGTCATTTTAAAAGCTATCCAAAATGATGAACTACCCTCTCTCGCAGCAGTATGTGATTCATCAGTACACGCCATAGTAATTAGTCAGGCTGTACAAAACAATCAGCTCAATGATCTCCATGCATGTGTAGATCAATTTGATCCTAATACAATTGAACAACATATAAACAACGGAACACTTAAAGAACTTAGCGAAAAAGCTAAGGCGTTTAAAAAGATAAAGAAAGAGGCCAACATCAGCACAGGTGCTATCATAAGTCTGGCAGTGGTTGGTGCTGCAGCCTTAATTGTATTAAATCTTGCTACTTTGGGTGCGTTAACACCACTCACCATCATTCTTACATCACTGATTGCTGTTGTAGGCATCGGTGCAGCTGTTGGCATACAAATACATAAAAAAAACACAACAGATTATCATCTATCTGTCACTGAATTCACCGATTGTCATACATCTGTCGATGAATTCAGCGATTGTCATACATCTGTCGATGAATTCAGCGATTGTCAACCTGAAGAAGCAGAATCACTATCACCGACACTACGAGACTCAGATCATCATGAGTTAATATCTAGTCAGACGCAAGATCCAAAATATGATGATGGTTTAGATGAAAAGGATAAATATCCGCCACATTCAATGTAACAGGTAATACTAAAACAAGATACCAAGCCTATGATAGTTGCTTGTCATGTGATGCCATTAACATAACATGTTTAAATGACTGCTATCATGTATTGTCTCCTTTTGGATGAATGAACAGACATCTGTCAATGTTTAAGTTATGCCAATATCTCTATGCATCATCTATTCTCAGGGAGATTTGGATCAAATCATTCTCCCATTCATAAGCTTCTTAAAACAATCACTTTTGCATGGTATGGCATCACTTTCTAAACATACCTACCGCGATGTATCTCCTCATAAAAATCTCCAAACTATTTTTCATATCACATACGATGACCTACTCTGAAAGTTGCTATTTATTTAATTTTATAGTATAATTACGATACCTTAAAACATAAAAGACTATGAACTCATTACAACTACCTCATCCTTTTCAAGTCAAGCATAATGCTTCCTATACATGTGGTAAAAATGTGGTTCCTGCCTTGTCAAAAAACCATGACGAACTCTCAAAGACTGAAAGAGGAAGCCTTTGCATTGCTTTCGATACAATAAAAAAGTCAACACTTCAGGCTTTATTAGATAATGACACCATTACTCAGGCTATAGCAAGGCAATTTAGAGTAGACAGCGATCGAAACTTGATTAAAGATCCTAATAAGCGTCAACCGAACAGTGCTGCCTCTTATCAAGAAATATTCGATCATTACATAGCAAATACGCAAGAAACCATCCATGGAAATGCTAAATCAAGTAGCGATGAAATGAAACTACTTTATATGATCGTGATACAACAAGCGACATTAATGGGGATTCATTGTTTTGATGTAAAAACAAAATTTACGTGTTCATTGGGACTGGCAACAGAACAAACAGCTGTCCAATATACGAGCGAGTTGCAGATGTCAAATCAAGAGATTTTAATCCGTCGTAGACTCTTAAAAGATGTGGTCATCAGTCAATTTATAAACAAGCCTAGCCAAGCATTTAACTTCCGAGCTGGTGCAGAAAATACTGTAAAAATCACAGAGACACAAGATGCCTATCAAGTGACCCACTCTACCACTATCATGCCACAATCCGCCGCAGATTTCTTACGTCTTGCATCTGAAAAGGATTATTTATATGGTGGTTTTTCAGCATGCTATGCACTAGATTCATCATGGGAAACTTGCCTTAAACTCAATAAAGAAAATCGTCAAATCCTTGCGACAAAGATGGAAGCAAATCCTTCGAACGCTCATCTATATTTTGATTGTGCACTTAACTATGTCCACAAAAAATTAGCATGTGACTTTTCTAGCTATTTGGATAGCGTCACAAAACTCGATAAAGAAAATCGTCAAATCCTTGCGACAAAGATAGGAGCAAATCTTTCAAACACTCATCTATATTTTGATTGTGCACGTAACTATGTCCACAAAAAATTAACATGTGACTTTTCTAGCTATTTGGATAGCTTCACAAAACTCGATAAAGAAAATCGTCAAGTCCTTATGACAAAGATGGAAGCAAATCCTTCGAACGCTCCTCTATATTTTGAGTTTGCACTTAACTATGTCCACAAAAAATTAACATGTGACTTTTCTAGCTATTTGGATAGCTTCACAAAACTCAATGAAGAAAATCGTCAAGTCCTTATGACGTTACTACAGAAGAAGCCTCAGCAATCTCGTCGGCTATTTGAAAGCGCAAATATATATATAAACGCCTCCTTGTCAAAATCATTTAAATCTGTCATGAACACTTTATTGTATTGCTTCAAAAAAGAAGAAAAAAAAGCGAAGTATACACTATACATCTACAGCTTATTGAGCATCATGGGCTTAACCATACTGACTCATATCCTACAATTCTCTGCACTATCCACGATGATGTCAGTTGGCATCATCATGGGGACGAGTGTATGCTTAGTGTCTACCCTGGCTTTGCTCCACCATTTCAAACACATGCAGATACGTGCAAACATCATACAAAATGCTGTGCCAAAAACACCCAAGCTAGATCAAACACCTCTATCAACCCAACAATCCCTCACACATCAAGACCGTGAGGAAAGCGAACGATCTGCATCGAATATAGCGCCGCCATCTAAAATCTAAGCAAGATAGGCACAATAAACATTGTTCATCGTACATTTCCAATAAGATCACACCTATTTTTCTCTATTTGAACTATATAGATATCAAAGGAGAAAGTGATGCCAAAACCAGCTAAGATAAATTTTCCAGCCCCCTACCTTATCAATCAACGGGCACAATATACTCTAGACTTAACGCCTGAGGATATTAAAAGGCTTGAAAATTGTCCTGAAATAACCGTCACAAAGAATCATATGGAAAGATACGAGGTGTTAATCAACTTTGAAACACTGTCAGCAACTACACTCAATACAATACGTCAAACTGCCCCCCTTTATCAAAAGATTGCGTTTCAATTCATCAATGATGCCAGAAACATACCAGATATTACAAAAAGATTTCCATCCGTACAAGAACAAACAGCAAAGGTTGAAAGCAAGGAAGATCTATTCCGGACAGCGTGGCTAGGAAGTGAACTACCCAAACAAATCAAGGTGGAAGCCGATGAAAATGTTAACCCTGATAAAAATTTACAACTCATGTTTATGATGATCAATACACAGACTGGATTAGCGCCCAATAGACTAGTCGATCCAACTGTACCCTTAATGAGGCTGGGTATGCCAGCAGCACCTATGGCCACAACTAATCTCAAAGAAACAAGAGAAGACGTTATCTATCGCATTGAGGATCAACGTATTCAGTTCTCAAGCACACAAGCACATGCGATAGAATTATTTAACGTAACACGTCCCACTCTAGATAAAAAAGGCAACCCTCAAACGGATGTTGTATGGCAAGATATTCATGCAGAGGTAGATATCACCCAAAACGATAGTCAGTTCAGCTGTACACATACCATTGAAATCACACCGCACATGGCAGCAGAACTACTAAGAAACAGCGTAGAAAGTAGCATAAATAATGACAAAGTCACCATATCTACTCAATGGCAACCATTGCTAAATCTTCCGCCAGCACAGAAAGAACTCATGGCTACCATCATTGAGCAAAACATCCCAAACCTTAGTCATGATATACAGGCACTGTCTACATTTGCACAAACGGAACTACCTGAATTGTCAGAAACGAAACTACTTGAATTCTCAAAAGATGAAAAAGCATTAACAGTAGCCATGCTATCAAGCCTCAAAGACGAAAAAATACCTCCACATTTTATCGAGACCGTTCAAGCAGTTGCGCCTTCTTTTAGTAAGAATAAAGAGAAATACTTAGCACGCATTCAAGATAAAGGGATAGATGAACTCGTGACAAGTGTCAGCAAAGCGAAAAAACAAAAGTCTATGATTAATATAAGCACGGTTGCCCAAGGCATTCTGGTTGCGGCAGGTATTGGCGTCATTACCGCTTTGGCTGTCTTAGGTGGACCTATTGGCATTGCCTTAGCCTTAACACTGGGCGCTACTTTAGCCATAGTGGGCGTAGGCATCACTGCAGGCACTCACGCCATAGGAAAGCATATTGTAGACAATCAATTGAAAAGTGACATCGATACATTTGCCGGTGCTGATAATTTCAGTCCACCTTTATTGACACAAGAACAAAAAAAAGAACCAGATCAAGAACCAAAACCAGTTAAACCAACCGATGATGATAAACCAGAACAAACAGTACTCAGACTTTAGCAACATCCAACTTAAAAAAAGATGCTAATTGATATCAATATGATGAATTAAACACAATGTATGTCGTTGACCTCTCACTGTATGCATGCAGAACAATTGACAATAGCAGCCATTATCATAAACTAAAAAAGTAATCTTTTTGACGATACTACGGGATTTTTATGACACACGTTGTGCTTCACCTACCAGAGAAAAAAATAGAGTTACCTTTTTACCATGCCACACAAGGAAAACCCGTTATTGATGTGCAAACACTTGTCAAACACGGTGTATTCACCTATGACCCTGGCTTTACCTCAACCGCATCCTGTGAATCTGAAATTACCTTCATCGATGGACAAAAAGGTGCTTTATTTTATCGTGGTCATGCGATTGATACACTGGCCACACAGCATTGCTATGAAGAAGTCACCTACCTACTGATACATGGCCATTTGCCTGATAGCACCACACTAAGTGACTGGCAAGAACAATTACACCTGCATGCGACATTGCCGAGCGCTATTCATCGTACACTACAGAGTTGTTCACCCCAAGCTCATCCTATGACGCTATTAATTACCCTGATGGGCGTATTAGCACATGAAGCACATTATGATGTCAATGATCCTGCTTCCCGTCATCAAGCTTGTGTCACCTTGATTGCACAAATCCCTGTGCTTCTTGCGGCAATTTATCGTTATACCCAACAAAAACCGTTCATACCACCAGAACCTAATATGAGCTACGCAGCCAACTGTCTGCACATGCTATTTGAAATGGACCCTGACAATGAGGCACTTGTTAAAGCATTTGATGCCATCCTAACCTTACATGCTGACCATGAACAAAATGCTTCCACTTCAACCGTTCGCATGGCGGGCTCCACAGGCACCCATCCCTACGCAGCCTATCTTGCAGGCATTTGCGCACTATGGGGCCCCGCTCATGGTGGTGCAAATGAGGCATGTCTCAGCATGCTCGAAACGATTGGATCTGTCGATAAAATTGATCATTATTTAGCACGCGCACAAAGTAAGGATGACCCCTTTCGCCTCATGGGCTTTGGTCATCGCGTTTACAAAAATGCGGATCCCCGTGCAAACGTCATGAGAACGCTTTATCCTGCGATCCTTGAGGCCTCAGGTCAAAGTCGCGACCCTATCTTTCAGCTGGCAAAACACCTGGAAAAAACAGCAAGAGAGTCGGCATACTTCATAGATCGACAACTCTATCCTAATATCGACTTTTATTCCGGTACGACACTAAAAGCCTTAGGTTTTCCTAAATCGTTCTTCACGCCTGTCTTTGTGTTAGGACGCAGCAGTGGATGGATGGCACATTGGCTTGAGATGTGGAAAGATGGCGCACCAAAAATTAGTCGACCACGCCAACATTATATCGGCCCTTAGCGTTGACAGCGGCGCCACCATATTATCAAGCCTAAGCCTAAGAAAGCGAAGGGTGCAAACCAAAGTACCCATGTATGTTGATTCAAGGGTGGTTTGAGCAAAATAAAATTGCCATAGCGTGCCACCAATGCCTGATCAATGGCTTCCATCGGCAAACCCTGACCATACATGCGATCAATATAATGACGTAATTGCTGCGCAATGGGGGCATTAGAATCAGCTAAGCTTTGGTTTTGACACACAACACATCGATAACGCGCATACACAGATAACATGCTTTGTGGTGCACTTGCCCAACAAAGCGATAACATCGTCATCAACACCACTAAGACAGTCACACCGCGCCAGTGCTTCACACCACCTTCTCCCAATAGGCAACCGCTTGTAGACACTGCTGCCACTGCGTTGGGCCCATTGGGCCAATCCAGTGCTGCTGAACCCTGCCCTGTCGATCAATCAAAAAAAGTTCTGGTGTTCCTGTGACCCCAAGATCAATGGCTAATTGACCCTCGGGATCAATGATCACTTGTTGGTAAGGATTACCCAAACGTTGCAACCATTTAGACACTGCTTGTGGCTTATCTTGAAATGCCAATGCCATCAATTGCCATGATTGTAATGAAGCAGGTTGGCGTGAAAGCCACCTGCCATGCGTAGACTGACAGGTATGACAATGACTATTGATCACATGTAAAAGCGTCACATGGTTTTTTAAATCTTGGCTTATCTTGTGTGGGTGATCATCTTGCAATGTATAGATGACCTGATGTTTCACTTGTAAACGTGAAGGAATGGTTAATGCTCGAGGATTATGGTGCAAACCAAACCACAAAAGCCCCCAAATCAAGCATAAGCCTAAACCAAGAGAGGATATCACTCGTATCATCGCCGAGATCTCCAAACACTGACTAAACCACCGAACATCATCATGATACCACCTAACCATAAATAATACACACCTGGCTTGCGATACACGCTCAATTGCCACGCATTTTGCTTGACCTGCTGACCAAGCGCTACATACAAATCCCCCCACCATCGATGATCAATCGCTACTTTACTTAATGAAGTTTGAGAAGCAGGGTAAAAACGGATTTGTGGCGCCAATACGTTACGATCTGTGACAATGCTGGCTTCCACTCCCTCATAATTCGGGCCACGTATCGACTGAACACCTGTTAAATGAATGGGCAATTGATGCACGACTTGCTTTTGCCCTTCATGAAGTACCAGCGTATCTTGTGTCACCAATACACTGCTCAAGGTCACACCAAATAACAGAAACGCAAACCCTAAATGCGCCAATCGCGCACCTGGGGACATCTTGGATCGTATGGTAGCAAGCAAAACCCAAAAAACCAAGAAAAGTCCAAAAAACAAGGCCAGGCTTATCGCACCAATCATCCAGACCATGACAATACTGAGTAAAACACTCACCCCCAAATGCATCCCTAAACGCCTTTGGATACCTTGTGGCCACTGTTCTCGCCATTCACTCATCAATGTCACCCCAAGCAACAAAGCAAACAAAGCAGTCAACGGCGTCATCCACTGTACGAAAAAAGGTGCACCAACAGAGAGACGCTCTCCCCAAATCCATTGCGCGGCCAACGGATATAATGTCCCAAGCAACACCGTGGCAATCGCAGTGAGCATCAACACATTATTGGCTAAAATCCATGCGCCACGACTAGGCAAACGAAGTCTTATCTTATCCGATAACTGGGCGCCATAGCGACCTAACACCACAAAACTCGACAACAACAAAACAGATAAATAAACAAAAAGCCATAAACCACGACTTGGATCAATGGCAAAACTATGCACAGAGACAACAATACCAGAACGCACAATAAAGGTACCAAGCATACTTAGAAAAAAAGCAAGGATCGCTAACAAAGCCACCCAAAATGCACCTTGACCACGCTTGGATGTCACAGACAAAGCATGAACCAATGCTGTGGCAGCAAGCCAAGGCATCAGCGATGCGTTTTCAACAGGATCCCAGTACCAATAGCCACCCCATCCTAATTCACGGTAAGCCCACCAACTACCCAATACAATACCTAATGTTAAAAAAGACCACGATGCGATCACCCAAGGCCTTACCCAAGAAGCCCACGCGGCAGTTAACTTCCCCTCCCATAAGGCCGCCATGGTTAATGCAAAGGCGACGGAGCAGCCCACATACCCTAAGTATAAAATGGGTGGATGACTGATTAAGCCAGGATCTTGCAGTAAAGGCATCAATTCATGCCCTTCATGGGGTGGCCAAGGCAATAAACGTAAAAAAGGGTTAGAAGTGCCTAAAATAAAAGCAAGGAGACCTAAATAGACAAGTGATAAGCTTGTTTGCGCACGCACCCAAAGCATATCAGGTAACGCACGACTGAACCGACTCATGGCAAACATCCACACCGACAACAACCATATCCATAGCAATAACGAGCCTTCATGCCCCCCCCATAGTGCGGTAACACGATAATACCAAGGCTGATGAGTATGGGTATGTGCCGCCACATAGCTCACTGAAAAATCACATTTCCATAATGCCCATACTAATGTCATGACCGCCATAGAGACTGCCAATAACCCACCTGACACCAAACGCTTTTGTAAAGACAATGTGCGTGGCGTTAAAGCAGATCGCGCAACAACACACTGCGTTGCATATAAAAAACCACTCATGATACAGGCCATAAGCCCCCATTCTACAGTCATGTTGTTTTTCCAGATGGTGGTTGATAGGTCGCATTGTGTTTCGCAAGCACCAATTGCGCCTTAAATTGATGACGTTGATCAAAAGAGCCTTGAATCACAGCCCCTTTGCCCTCATGAAATAAAGCCGGCAACACACCGTGATAATGAACGTGAATACGATGATGGTAATCTGTCAGCACAAAAGTCACGGCCTTTCCTTCTTGGGTAAAGTGCACACTCCCCTTTTCAACCAAGCCACCTAAATGCATGACATGAAAAGCTTTTGGTGGATGCTTGCTCACTTCACTGGGTGTACGATACCATTGAATATTTTGACGAAGTGCACTCAAAATCAGCAGAACACTGAGCGTAAGTACTGCCATCACAGCAAAAACATTGAAACATTTACGTGTGCGTACTTTCATGATCTAAGCACCGTCTTCGCTGTTCTTTAAGGCGTGAATTCGTGTGAATGATAGCAAATATGAGCGTGCTAAACACCACACCAAAGGCAAGATACACAAACCCCCATGGACTTAACATTGTTGTACCCACCCTGATTGTTGATGGGCACACAATAAATAATAACGCATACGTTGAGATACCCAATACACACTCAAACACACAAAACCACATAGCATCACCCATAATGGGTATTGCATCACCAAAGCCATGACACGTTGGCCGCCTTGTAATAAACTAGGTCCTTGATGCAAGGTATGCCACCACAAGACTGAATAATGAATAATGGGCAAATCAATCAAGCCAAATACCGCTAACCAAGCACAAACACGCGCCTGACTGGCTGAGCCGGACATCACCGAAGAGAGTAACTGATAACTCATAAACAAACACAACAAAATAAATTCAGAGGTTAAACGGGCATCCCAAACCCACCATGTACCCCACATGGGCTTTCCCCATAAAGAGCCAGTGATTAACGCCAACAAAGTAAAAAAAGAGCCCACATAGGCCACACTTTGTCCCAAAGCATGAAACACCTTGATAGACCAGATTAAATACAACAATGCACTGATGCCAAGGACGGCATACAAAGCCAAAGACAAAAAAGCACAAGGCACATGCACATAAAGTATTCTAAAACCATCACCTTGCTGCCAATCAGCCGGCACACCATACAATGACCATCCCAGCGCAATCGGTAACACAATCAGCGCAAACCATCCACTCCATTGGGATAATTTCGTGAGAAAAATATAGGCACGCTGCGGGGCTAAATGTTGTTGAAACCATCGCCACAAGGTCATGAATCTTGTACCGCTTGTAATCGCGCTTGACATTGCGCTACAGGTAAACGAGATTTTAGTGCCAACACCAAGGAAAAAAGTGTTAAAAGCGCGATACACAAGAAATCATACCCAAACCCAATCTTATTTAAGCCACCGCCAAAACCACCCCAGTAACTGATGATAAGCAACCCAGTAAAATGTGGTATAATCCAAAGACTATGACGCCATTGTATTGCTTGGGTACGGTCGGATAACAGATGACTAACCAGAAAAACAACCACCCCTAAACCAAAGGCACTCATCACAGACCATAAAGTTTCCCAGCCTGACCAGTAAGCCAACAAATTGCATACATAAAAAGCAAAAAAGCTCATGACATAGGGTAAAAACAATTGAAAGGGTCGAGAAATATCCGGTGCTTGCGCACGTAAAGACAACAATGAAATAGGCCCAACACCATAAGCCAACACGATGGCGATGGCTTGAAATTTAATCAGTGCTTGCCAAGTAGGTAATGGCATGAAAAGAAATAAGCCGACAATAAAATTCAACCAAATCGACAAAGAAGGCACATGATGTTTATTCAATTGGATTAATTTTTTAGCATGCTGTTGTTGCAAGCCCATGGCATAATTCAAACGCGCTGTGGTGGCCGTATAAATCAAACCCGTGCCTGTTGGGGAGATCACTGCATCTGCATATACAATCCATGACAAGCCTGTCAACCCAACCGCCATCGCCAAACCAGCAAAAGGCCCTGCATCGCCAACGAAGTGTAAATGATGCCAACCTGACTGATACATTTCAGGTGATAATGCACCTAGAAAGACTAATTGTATGGCTGCATATAACAACATACAAATCACAACTGACCCTAATACAGCAAGTGGTATGGCGTATTTAGGATTTTTCGCTTCCCCTGCCAAAGAAGTGGCTTCACGAAAGCCAAGGTAGGAAAAAATAACGGCGGCAGGTAAGGCTGCCAACACACCGTGCCAACCATAAGGCATCCATGCAGTATCATGGAATACCGAAACACTGAAGTGATGGCTAGCTAACCACAGTGCGGTACCCAAAGGAATCATCAGTTTCCATAAAGTAATGAGGTTATTACATCGAATAAGCAAGCCAAGACCACGTGTATTAATCCACGCAAATAAAAATAATAAAACGGCGGCAATACTTAAACCTTGCGTCGTTAACACCACCACATTGTCCACTTGATGGGTTAACCATGGAAACGTAGCACTGGCATATTGTAAGATGGCCTGCACTTCGGTAGGCGCAACCGCCACACAAGATAACCACGCCAACCAAGTCATACAAAAACTCACCGTTTCACCATGGGTAAAGTGCGTGTAACGTGCCAAACCACCCGCCAATGGTAGCATGGTGCCAAGTTCTGAAAAAACCAGTGCCAGAATCAAAATCAAACCACCACCGATGAGCCAACTAATCACACTGGCAGGACCCGCCACTTGGGCCGTATAATACGCGCCAAACAGCCAGCCTGAACCGATCATACAACTGAGTGAGGTAAAAAGCAGGCTCACAGGTGTGATTTTTCGTTGTAAACCCATTGTTTCCTCAAAAAATTTTAGGCATTATAACAACACCAGCTAAAAAGGCAAACACCAAGGTGGCTCATGAAGCTTGATCGTTTCACATGTTACGTCGATACTCGTCGGTTATTTCAGCCGATCACCCACACCATTTCCCCAGGAGATTGTGTTGAAGTCATCGGCGCCAATGGATCAGGCAAAACATCCCTTTTACATGCACTGGCTGATTTGCGAGCTTATCAAGGATCGTTACAGTGGCACTACAACCAAGCAGAGAGACAAACACAATACCATCTTCTTGCCCATGAACACGGCCTGTATGATGAACTTTCTCCCCAAGAATCATGGGATTGTTATGCAAAATGGCTTGGCATGAACCCCATACCAAATACCCATGACCTATTGGCACGTTGGCAGATGAAAGCGCATCAACACCAACCCAATAAAACATTAAGCTATGGCCAACACAAAAAAGTACAATGGCTCAAAATGCTTTACTTTCCTAAACCTTTGTGGTTACTGGACGAGCCTTTTAACGGCCTGGACAAGACGTGTCTTCACTTATGCTTAGAAGCTTGTGAGCAACATCTAAAAAAGGGCGGAATGATTATTTTCAGTGCACATGGTACACATCCACTTAAAACAAACATCACAACACATTGGACCTTAAGCCCATGACCTGGTTTAAACTTCTGGCAAAACTTTACTATCGTCAACGATGGGTATGGTTAAGCACCTATGGATGGCTTGTCCTCGCACTGACACTATGTAGCATGCAACTATCCAATGCATCCACGGCAAGTTATCAACAATGGCTATGGATTTTATGGGTGATGATGTTAGTACAATCCGCACCAAATTTATGGTGCTTTGAAAGACACGACACGCTTTGTCAGTGGTGCCAACAACCAGGTGGTGTCCGTTTTTTTCTTTATCGTATTGGCTTCTTCACCCTACTACACAGCGGTGGCTGGATACTTCTCACATCATGGCTAAGTTTCACCAATATGTGGTCTATACCCGTCTGGTTCAATCTTTCTTCATTACTTACCTTTATTCCATTGCTCTGTGCCTTAGTCAGCCTATTCACCACACTAACCAGTCAACTAAGACATGCTGCCACCCTACTAAGTTGCCTGCTTATTCCCATGCTCATACCATTCATACTTGGCGGTTGTATGCTGATACAAGAGCCAAGCAATCATAGCCTTTATCACGCCATCCTATGTATCGTCACAGCAATCACATTACTCTTTGGCTTATGTTTTCCTCACCTTCTCACCCCTTTACTTCGCGCTTTACCGAAAACACAAGACTGAATGATGGGCGATTTGCATCCTATGTGTTACCCTGTTCATGGCAAACATTGATAGGAGATACCAATGAAAACATGCAGTGTTGAAAGCCTCTCACCCTTTTTATCTCCACAAATTAAACAATGCTTTGTCCATGATTGCATCGCATCAACCCAAGACTTTCTCATGGAGAAAACACCACCACCTGACGGATCCTTTTATCTTTGCTTAGCCAAATCACAACACAAAGGTCGAGGCAGACGTGGGCAACCCTGGCTTGCCTCACCTAACCAATCTTTACTGATGTCTATCAGTACTTGCCTTACATTACCTCACCCTATGCCACCACTGGCATTGATGTTAACCACGGCTTGCATTGAGCATTTACACCAAATGGGCGTAAGCACTTCATTGCAATTAAAATGGCCTAATGATCTGTATATTGGCCATAAAAAATTAGGTGGATTACTGATTGAGTCAGTTTTCGATGCGTGTCGCACCCATGTGGTGGTGGGGCTTGGCATAAACTTAACCGATGCGCCACTCAAAGACAGTACAAGCCTCTTGGATGCTTGGCCCAATCCTTGTGCGATCGAAAAGTTAATTGCGGGCCTCAGCCACACCATCCTATCGACACTCTCTTCTTTGTGTATGCGCACGCCATGGTCTGCGCGCTGGAATGCCATTCATGGACTACAAAATCAGCAGATCATCCTACAAGAGGATCCCCCCACTACCACACACGTCATATCCATTGATGAATCGGGTGAACTGATCCTAAAAAATGGTCGACGACTTCGCGCTGACCAAACACGCATTATTTGGCCCATAAAGCCAGAAGATGATCAACACTGTGCAAAATAGCCAAAGGGCTGGCTGATTGAAGTACTGAAAAAGGTGTGGTACCTGTCAAGACAGCAATGCCTTGACACCCCCAAGCTTGAGCCATTTGCATGTCACACAAATGATCTCCCACCATTAACACGGTATGCGCAGAAACCTCATACCGGTCGGCCAAGGCATCCAACATAGCGGTATTGGGCTTAGATGGATAATCATCACCACTGAATACAGCACGGACATACTGATCTAAACCCATCGCAGACAATACTGGCATGACTTGACCCATGGCTGAACTGGTTGCAATCGCACACTGCACCCCTTGCTGATGTAGTGACGCCATCATATCGAATACACCGACACGAACCTGTCGAGCCATCGCAAGCGCATGCATCAACTCAGCCTGAGCCTCGGGGTGATCTTTAAAAATCAAATGCACAGGATCCAGTGCTTGTTGATGAAATAATGCATGCAGTGCATGATCGTGGTAGGGCACCTCAACGCCATAAATAAGCGCGATTTTTCTCACCGCTTCAACTGGTGTCAATGGACGCGTCCAAAGCGTATCATGCCAATCAAATACAACCCACTTTACTCTGGAAAATGAGTGAGAAGATGTGCTTGAAAATGAGGAGGCAGTGGACATGTGTACGTACGTGCTTTGGCTTCACCAGGTGGTATCACGGTAATCCGTTTTGCGTGCAAATACAAGTGTTTATCCTGCTTTGACCTTGGGCCATAGCGCGTATCACCCAAAATAGGATGCCCCACTGACGCACAGTGCACACGAATCTGATGCATTCTTCCAGTGTGTGGCGTCACCCCTAACAAAGTTACCTTGTCATGGCGTGCCAACACTTTAAAATACGTTTGTGCAGATTGGCCAGCCTCATGGCATAATACACGATCGCCTTCTCGCTTTAACGGCGTATTGATCACATGACAATCCTGCGGCCAAGCACCTTGAACGACGGCAAGATAATACTTAGTGACTGCACGATCGGCAAAAAGCTTATGAAAATAAACCAAAGCACTTCTATTTTTGGCCACAAGTAAGCAGCCACTAGTCGCACGATCCAATCGATGAGCCAAACCAATTTGTAGGCTATCAGGGTATAAAACCCGTAATCCATCCACAACATTTATGCCCACCTCTGACCCACCATGCACAGCCAATCCTGGTGGTTTATTGAGCACCAAATAATCAGCATAATCATCTATCACACAGTCTTTTAACCATGCTAACGACGAAGGCGTGAGACTAGATTGCAATGCCGAATGATGGGGAGGAATCCGTATCACGTCGCCTAATTGTACACGATAACTTGGGCGTGAACGACCGCCATTGACACGCACGGATCCTTTGCGAATACATTTGTAAATCGAAGTTCGGTGGCACCCTTTCATCTGTTTAAGCAATAAATTATCTAATCGTTGACCATGATCATTTGGATTTGCTTCGTAATAGCTTACACCTGTTGTCATCACGCTTCCTTTTTTGCGTCAAAACTTACCGGCTTGGCCAATCATCACCTGCCAAACCCTTGCAGTCATACTGACTGTATGCTATAAGTAATCATGGAAAGTTTGCAAGTCAAACGATGTATTATTTCAGTATGAATGACTGAAGGGAACATGTCATGGCCCCGATTGCCACAATTATTTTTTGTCATCTCTTGCCATTTAATGCAGCAAGACACTTTCAAATTCATACACCTCGATCATACTTTAGATCGCTGATTAAGCGCATGATCGATTTGATCTATCACCAGGAAAACCATTATGTCATCTACTATTTTAATCAATCATGTCAACGAAGAGTTACGCGTTGCCATCCTCAAGGAACAGCAATTTCATGACTTTTTTGTCCAATTACCTGAACAAACACCACCAAGCAAAGGCAATATTTATTTAGCCACCATTGAAAGCATTGAAAAATCCCTGAATGCGGCATTTGTCAGATACCAACAAGATGGCCAAAAAAAACATGGTTTCCTCCCACTTAGCAATATTTCAAAGGCACACATTGATCCCGATAGTGACAAACCAGCACATGAGCAACTCAAGATTGGCCAAATCCTTAAAGTCCAAGTAGAAAAAGAAGAACGTGGCACAAAAGGCGCTGCACTGACCAACCTACTAAGCCTTGCAGGCAGTTATTTGGTGCTTATGCCCAACAAACCCGGCACTTTAGGTATCTCAAAACGCATATCTCAAGAAAAACGAGAAGCGATCAAGTCACGATTGAGCAAATTGCCCTTACCTGAAAACATGGGCCTTATTGTGAGAACGGCTGGCATTGACTGTTCAGTATCCGAGCTCAATTGGGATTTAAACTACCTTTTAAATTTATGGAAAAACATTGAGCGAGTCGCTGGTGAAAATCGACCACCTGCATTCTTATACCAAGAACGTGATGCCATGTATCGTATTGTGCGAGACAATTTAAAATCAGACCAAGACCGCATCGTCACCGATGATGTCAAAACATTTAATGCCTTACAAAATCATCTTCATATCACACGCCCAAACTATGAAGGCTTAAGCCTTCATGACAGTACCACCCCTTTATTTGATTTTTATAATTTGCAAAAGAAAATTGACCAACTGTATGAACGTGAAGTCTCATTGCCTTCTGGCGGTAGCCTTGTATTTGATCGTGCAGAAGCCCTGACCGCCATTGACATCAACTCTGCCCGTGCAACTCGAGGCAGTAACATCGAAGAAACCGCTTATCGCACCAACTTAGAAGCCACGAAAATTATCGCAGAACAAGTGATGCTTCGTAATATTGGCGGCATCATCATCATTGATTTCATTGATATGATGGATGATAAACACCAACATGATATTGAAAAACGCTTGGCAGAGGCATTTCAACGCGATTCCGCGCAAGTTTATATGACAGACATGTCACGTTTTTGTGTCATTGAATTATCACGACAACGTATTCGTCCTTCTCTGGGTGACCTACACTTAAAAACATGCCCAGTTTGTAAAGGCCGCGGCACTGTTCGCACATTAGAATCTTTGGCCAATTCTTTACTTCAAACAGTTGCGAGCCATGCGAACACACCCGATGTATGCACCATTGAAGTGCAACTACATCATGAGCTCTGCACCTTCCTTATCAATGAAAAGCGTGCTGCATGGCATGCCATTGAACAACGGCATCATATTGACCTGGTGTTTATTGTGAACCCAAACTACACCTATACTACCTATCAAATCAAATGCCTGAAATCAGGACAAACTTCGAAACGTACTCCACAAAAAGCGCAAGATGTGTCATTTAAAAAATCCACATCCAAAAAACAAGAAACGCCACTTGTTACCCCAGCAAACACCACACTGCCTCAAGCCCCTAAAAAACCAATTATCCAAGTGATTTTGGACAAAATATTCACAAAAGAAGCGCCTAAAAAGACCAAACAACCACACAGAAGACGCACAAGACATTCTGGCAAGTCCTCACAACAACGTCGAGGACATCACCATCGAAATAAACGCCATGGTAACCAGACTCAAAAACAACAGCATCACAGTCAACGCGTGATGCAACATCGCAACCATACCGATGACGAGACACTCTAAACAAAAGTCTCCATGACAAGGACTCGACCCACTTCGCCTGGCAAGTAGTCTAAATGGACATGCACCGATGGTTTAGGCAACGCTTCTTTTAGATGGTCTGGCCACTCAAAACAGCATAGCGCATGGTCTAAGTAAGTATCTAGCCCGGTATAATCAAGAGACTCATGGGACTCAAGGCGATACCAATCGGCATGCACAACGGTCATAGTTTCTAAAGTATAGACTTCCATCAAGGTATAAGTAGGACTGCGTACTGCCCCCTGGTACCCTAATGCCCGCAATAAACAACGCACCCATGTGGTCTTACCAGCACCCAATGGCCCTGTTAAGTAAACCACACCAGGTATCTTCAGCGTTTTAGCCCATTCATTTAACACCTTTTGCATGGCCTCTTCATCAAACAACACAAAACGCCGAACACTTGCAGTCATGTGGCTTGTTCCACCAAAGCATCTCGATAATACCGACACTCTTCAATTGATTGCTTGATATCATCTAAGGCACGGTGCGCACTAGGACTTTTTTGGAATGCAGGCAAGGAATGCCAGGCCTGAAATGCCAACTTCAAGCTCGTCACATCTAACTGACGATAATGCAAAAAATCTGTTAATCTCGGCATATATTTTGCCAAAAACCGCTTATCCTGACAAATTGAATTACCGCATAGTGGAGACTGCCCAGGTTGGCAATATTGCTTTAAAAAATGCAATGTACCTGCTTCTGCTTCCTGTAAATGACACGTACTTTTTCGGACCGCTTCAATGAGACCAGATGCACCATGATGAGATTGATTCCAATCGTCCATCGCATCTAATTTTGATTGATCATGATGAATCACATAGACAGGTCCCTCTGCCAATACCGACAGTGACCAATCAGTGACGATGGTGGCAATTTCAAGAATGGTATCTTGACCAGGATTAAGACCTGTCATTTCTAAATCAATCCATACAAGCGCTTGCTTCATCACACTACACTCCTCTTTCATCTGATGCCATCATAGTATAAGGGTAGCCTAGACATAAAAAAAGACTTCTGCCTAGGTTTGACATCACTGTAGTGGCCACGCATACTGTTGTCAGGCTAATTGATGTGACCACCATGCTGCTATCTCTCTTATTCAGCACCCTTATGTGCTATGCCTTAGGCTCAATATCAACGAGTTTATGCCTTGCAAAGCTTAGCCATAAAAAGGACCCTCGCCTTGAAGGCTCGCTTAATGCGGGTAGCACAAACATGTATCGCCTTTATGGTCGAAAAATCGCGATGCTCACGTTGCTAGGAGATTGTAGCAAAACAATACTGGCCCTTTATCTTGCCGCCTACTTTTTATTGCCCAGCTGGGCGATCATCCCCCAAGGTGTTGCATTGATACTTGGGCACTGCTTTCCTATCTATCACGACTTTAAAGGCGGCAAAGGCGTGGCAGTTGCCTTGAGTCTTTTGGCCTACCATATGATGCCGCTGGCTCTATTGGCAATAGGCATATGGTTCGCACTACTCATTTTGAGTGGGCGCGTTTCTGTCGCCTCGATCGGTGCTGCAATCACAGCATCATTAGTTAGTTTACATGTGGGTACGCTCTCAGAAATCACACTACTTACAGTAGTCACGACAATCATTGTATTTCAACATCGTGACAATATAAGACGCCTATATACTGGACATGAACACACGCTCATCACCCCACTCTTGAAAAGACTACTAAGCAAGTGATGCCAATGACCAACGCGCTGTCACGCTGGGTAAATTTTGAGGCCAACACTGCGCCTGCCAGCGCAAAGACGCCGCACAGGCAATCATCGCAGCATTGTCTGTACAATACACAGGGGAAGGATAGATCACCTCAACATCCAAACCTTGCAGCGATTGTCTTAACCGCTGATTACAAGCGACACCACCCCCAACTACCAAGCGTGGCGCATTCGTACTGCGCAAGGCTCGCTTTGTTTTGATCATCAATGTGTCAATGGCCGCCACTTCAAAAGAAGCTGCCACATCAGGATAATCTTTTGTATCGACTTTTTGTATCAGCTGGTACACCGCTGTTTTTAAGCCACTAAAACTCATATCTGCATGAGGTTGTTGGCATAATGGACGAGGCAAATCATAACGTGGCTCCCCCGATTGAGCCAGGGCAGACAATGCTGCGCCGCCTGGAAAACCCAAACCTAGTAAACGGGCTGTTTTATCAAATGCTTCGCCGACAGCATCATCCAAACTCTGCCCAATCACTTGATAGTGACCAAGTGATTCAACCCAAACAAATAACGAATGACCACCAGAAACGAGCAAAGCCAAAAAGGGATAGGATAAATCAGGATTTTCAAGAAAAGAAGCACAGATATGACCCTCTAAATGATGAATCGGCAATAAGGGGCATTGCCATCCTATTGCCAACGCCTTTGCAACACTTGCACCAACAAGCAACGAACCAATCAGCCCAGGCCCTGCAGTATATGCCACTGCATCGATATGATGAGCCTGCAATGCATACGACTGACATAGCGCTTGAACCATCGGCAACAAGGCTTTCTGATGATCTCGCGACGCCATTTCAGGCATGACGCCACCATACTGCGCGTGACTTTGTGACGCCAATCGTTGACCAACTAAACCTTTTTCAAAACAAAAATAAGCGACTGATGTGTCATCACAGGATGTTTCAATGGCTAAAATACCCATCTTTTCTCTCAAAGTATCTTTCATTAGATTAACGAGATCTTGCTAAAAAAACAAATGAACAAGACTGACGCGTTGTTTAAAAATAGAGCAATATAATAATTAATTGACATAAAATATTTATTCGTGCAATAATCGCCCCATATTTACCAGGAACCAACCATTATGCTCGCTTTAGAATTTAAACACAGTATCCAACTAAATGACGTAACATTCATGAAAAAAATCGTTCAACAACAACCGGATATTCTTACTAAGAAGATTTTTAATGACTGGAGTCATCCTGCTTTATCTTATAGCATTTTATCCGATATGATCTCGGATGATATGACACTTGAGCTTATGAACCTCACACAATCATTTGACTTTATAGATCACAATGGCAATTCACTTTTTCATCTGGCTGCCCAAAATGGTTCTTTGCATATTCTTCAAGCACTGACGGAAAAAGCCCCTATTGAGTATGCGAAATCCGTTAATTTTTCTGAAGATACTGTGCTACATGCCGCTGTGAAGTCAAATCAACGTGAGAAAATTGACCA
Organism: Coxiellaceae bacterium; assembly: GCA_902601155.1. GTDB lineage: Bacteria > Pseudomonadota > Gammaproteobacteria > Comchoanobacterales > Comchoanobacteraceae > CACKMC01. The sequence continues at coordinate 55,265 of CACKMC010000002.1, forward strand.
GGTACTCAAAGTGATAGACCACACCACGCTCATGATGACTAATAAGCAGGGTGAAACACCATTAGACCTGGCCATAAAATGTAAATACTCAACTGTCGCATTACATTTATTCGACTTAATCAATAAAACGGAGTACTTTATCCATGCTGAGACAGCCACGAGATTACTGCCCATTGCCCTCGCTGAAGAAGATCCGAGTTTACTCGCCAATCTTTGCAAACTGAATGCAAAACTAGAAACCAAAGACGAACGAGGTGACACCCCTCTGCATCTTATGATTCAACATCGCAAAACTGATCATGTCACCTTACTACTTGAACACAACGTAAGCACACGGACAGAAAATCGCTTTCACCGAAATACACTGGAGCATGCTGTTTTTCATGATTGGTGTGATATTATCCCAACACTCATCGCGCACACACCTGATCTAGACATCCGGGACCACGAGGGCAATACCCTACTTCACCGTGTCATTGAAAAACGCATACCTTCAAATGCGCTATCTTTGGCTACGATCATTTATCATTATCCAGAAGCCCATAAACACATGCTCAATCATGCTGGCCTCACCGCCATGGAATGCTTATCTACCATATCAGCAAAGCGATATAAAAGCGTCCTAAGACGCATCAAGGCATTAACAAAAAAAGCACTAAGAAATAAACCAAAAACTAGAAAAAGAAAAGCTGTAGACGAGCCTAGAAAATTGAGCCGCAAAAAATCGAGCGACATTAAAAAAGAAAACAAAGGCGTTGTCAGCAATCACCCACCATCACGTAGTTCAGTCACGACCAAGCTGCCCGTTGAACCTAAAGCAACACTTGCGATGCCCTTTACATCGCTACCATACGTCATTGATCTCTTGAATTTAAAAATGCCAGCGATTCCTAAGGTACAACCTAGATCGAAAGATGCACATCAAGAGGCAGATTTATTGCTTCATTTTTCTGGTCAACCAACTGATAGACCTGATGCATTACGCCAAGACGCCGCTTCCGCTTTATTGAGGTTTAATATAAACTAGAAATTTAGGATAAAATGGTGTATAATTACTAAGATTTATTGATACTGTACGCCTATGGAACGTGAATACCTTGAATTTGAACGGCCAATTGCCGCACTTGAATCTCAGATCAACGAGCTGCGTCGAACACACACTGATCCGCAAGTCAATCTAGCCGAAGAAATCATTCGGCTAGAAGACAAAACGCAAAAGCTTATTGAGTCGATTTATCGCTCATTGAAACCAAGTCAAGTTGTTCAGGTAGCACGGCACCCTGAACGCCCTTACTTCAAGGATTATTTGCCCTTAATTTTTGACCGTTTCACAGAACTTCACGGCGATCGCGTTTACCGAGATGGCACAGCTATTATTGGTGGCACAGCCTATCTAGACAATCAACCAGTCATGGTAATTGGCCAGCAAAAGGGCCGTGAAGTCAAAGAAAAAGTGCATCACAATTTTGGCATGCCTCGCCCTGAAGGCTATCGCAAAGCCAACCGATTGATGCAGTTGGCAGAAAAATTCAAGCTGCCTGTCCTGACGTTCATTGACACACCGGGCGCCTACCCTGGCATTGAAGCAGAAGAACACAATCAAAGCCAAGCTATCGCGCAAAATCTCTTTGACATGGCTAAACTCAATACACCCATTATTGCAACCATCATTGGTGAAGGAGGCTCTGGTGGCGCACTAGCGATTGGTATGGGAGATCGCATTCTCATGCTACAACACAGCGTTTACTCTGTCATTTCACCAGAAGGTTGCGCCTCTATCTTATGGAAAGATGCCAAACATGCACCACAAGCAGCTGAATCATTAGGCTTAACCAGCGAACGCTTAAAAGAACTCGGACTGATTGACGATGTCATCGCTGAACCAATTGGTGGCGCACATCGCGACATCAAAGCAACGGCCAAAACGATCAAGCAACAGTTGATCACATCTTTACAGTCAATCAACAAGCTTCCTTCTGAAGCCCGCATGGCCCAACGTTATGACAAGTTCATGCTCTCAGCACTTACTTACGCAAGCACTTAGTCGTTTTTTCCAACAAACGCCATCCGTTCATACTTGGTATGTTGCCTGCAGTGGTGGCAAAGATTCAACAGCACTTGTGCACTGTGTCGCAGCCGTACTACCTAAACACCAATGGCGAATCATTCATGTCAACCATCACCTACACGATCACGCCATACACGGACAACAAGCCGTAGAGAAGCTTAGCCAACAATATCAAGTGCCACTGATTATTGAAAATTTATCACTAGCAAAACCCTATAAAAATCTAGAAGAACGCGCACGCATTGGACGCTATCAGGCATTTGACCAACATGTTCAACCCCATGAAGGTTTGCTGCTTGCACACCATGAGAATGATCAACATGAAACGATGATCTATCGACTACTCAGAGGATGTGGCATTCAAGGCATCACAAGCATGCAAAGCCTCACACCACACCCGTCTGGATGGACTATCGGCCGGCCTTGGCTTAACATCCCCCAAGCCACACTCATCGATTATCTCCAACAAAATAAATGGCACTTTGAACAAGATCCTAGCAATGACGACCTTTCCTGGGATCGTAATAAAATACGTCATCGTATTTTGCCAGCAATCCAAGCACACTGGCAACGCCCCATTGCCCCGGCATTGACTCGCTTTATTCACCATGCACATGAAACACAAAGCCTATTAAACGAACTGGCAGCGATGGATTACCAGCAGATAAAACACCCATCCCATCCCTGCTTACGCCTGCCCTTACTACAAGAAAAAAGTGAAGCACGCCAAACTTTAGTGATTCGTTACTGGCTACGTCAGCAACCTATTCTTCCCCCACCGCTTCGCCAACTCACCACATTTTTACAACAAGTGAATGACGCTCAACCGGATCGCCATCCCTCACTCTCATGGCAAAATTGGACATTACAACGTTACCAACAAGGACTTTGGCTTCATCCCAACAACCCCCCTACTTACAAAGGATTTTTTACACAAGGCCAAGGATTACATTTGACCCACACCTATCAGATGTATCGTCGCATTGACGATCTGTCCCACTTATCACACCGTTCACGCAAAGCCTTATGGCATACACATCGTATTCCACCGTGGCAACGTCATACACTCCCCCTTATTTTTCATGGACGAGACTTAGTTTATATTCCAGGTTTTTTCTTAGCCCCTCACTTTCAATGCCCAAAAAACGCTTGGGGGTGGCAAATTAAGCTTGTAAACACCTAACAAAAAGCCCGGACAATGCCGGGCTTTTGCGAACGAAATGGCTCAATGATCTTACATCATGCCCATGCCGCCCATACCACCCATGCCACCCATACCAGCAGCACCTGGTGCACCACCTGTGGCACCCTGATCTTCCTCAGGATCTTCAGTGATCATGCACTCAGTTGTGATAAGCATGCTGGCAACAGATGCAGCATTTTGTAAAGCACAACGACTTACTTTTGTAGGATCAATGATGCCAAAAGAAGTCATATCACCGTACTCATCTTTTGCCGCATTGTAACCATAGTTTCCTGATTCACTACGCACTTGATTCAACACAACAGAGGCTTCACCTCCTGCGTTAGTGACGATTTGACGAAGTGGCTCTTGTAGTGCAGCAATAATAATATCACCACCTACTTGTTGATCTTCGTTGGCATAGGTTAACTGTGAGACAGATTCAATGGCACGAATATAAGCCACACCACCACCAGGCACGACACCTTCTTCAACGGCAGCACGTGTTGCATTCAATGCATCTTCCACTCTTGCCTTCTTCTCTTTAAGCTCAACCTCTGTGGCTGCACCCACTTTAATGACGGCCACACCACCTGCTAATTTAGCAAGACGCTCTTGTAGCTTCTCTTTATCATAGCTTGAGGAAGAAGACTCAATCTCTTGCTTAATCTGATTGATACGCACTTCAATATCTGTGCTCGCACCTTCACCATCAATGATCGTTGTACGCTCTTTGGTGATATTGGCACGCTTTGCTGTACCTAGTTGCTCAAGTGTTGCTTTTTCTAAAGTCATACCTAACTCTTCTGAAATCACTGTGGCACCAGTCAACACAGCAATATCTTCAAGCATGGCTTTACGACGATCACCAAAACCAGGTGCTTTCACCGCACAAACCTTCACAACACCACGCATGTTATTCACCACAAGTGTCGCCAATGCTTCGCTTTCTACATCTTCTGCAATAATTAACAGAGGACGACCTGCTTTCGCAACGCTTTCAAGCAAAGGAAGTAATTCACGAATGTTGCTGATTTTTTTGTCGACCAACAACATCAAGGGGTTATCAAGCTCAGCAGACATATTTTGCTGATTATTCACAAAATAAGGTGACAAGTAACCACGGTCAAATTCCATCCCTTCAACCACTTCAGATTCATCATGGAAAGTAGAACCTTCTTCCACAGTAATCACCCCTGAAGTACCCACAGCTTCCATGGCCTTCGCAATGATGTCACCGATGGCTGAATCGCCATTAGCAGAAATCGTCGCCACTTCTGAAATCGTACGAGTATCATTCCCTGTGCTTGACATCTCACTTAGGCTAGTGATCGCAGCTTGTACTGCCTGATCAATACCACGCTTGACACAGGTAGGGTTACGACCAGAAACAATGGCTTTATTTCCTTCACGATAAATGGCACGTGCCAAAACGATCGATGTGGTGGTACCATCACCTGCTTCGTCATTTGTTTTGGATGCTGCTTCACGAATCACAGACACACCCAGATTTGAACGACCTTCTGCTTCTGTATTTTTCGCGACAGTGACACCATCTTTGGTGATGGTCTGACCACCAAACTTAGATTCA
>CACKMC010000003.1 GCA_902601155.1 Coxiellaceae bacterium
TTTGGCATCATAGGCAAATAGGTACCCTTTTACCGAGCATAGCCAGTCCGATGGGTAACGTCAAGTTATCTCTGTGGTGGTGCAGTATAGGGCGTTAATGAAGCGTATTTTACACCCCTTGTTGACAAAGTGTTTGTTTTTTGGTATCTTAGGGATGTTATGTCATGACATCTTTCATGGATGTTGTGATGGTTCAAGGATGAACAAATAACATAAAGGAGCGACGTTTATGTCATGTTTTGTATTACTTTTGCTATTGTTCTTCCTTGGTTCTTTTGTCGATTTAAGCATAAGGATGTGCTTGATAATCCAAGGATGGAGCTATGGAGACAATATCGGTTAAATCACATGCGTGGCTAGCTTATGGTCAGCTTGAACAGCGTGTGAATGGTGTGGTTGCGTTAAGAAAAGCCTTTAAATACCCTCATTTTATGACTCGCATGATGGCAGATATGGCGTGGTCAGCGCATACGTTTAAAGGGTTTGGGGCACGTCATCATCAAGCGATGATCCATGAGGCACTACAGCCTATGGGGGCGCTTGATGATCATGCGAAGTCGCAGTGGATCTCATGGTTAAATTCGCCAGAATGGTCTGCCTTGGCCACGGCGATGCATTTCCATCATCCCACGGGAAGTCATGCGGATAAAGCAGCGATGGCACGTGCCATCATCAAACATCATGAGGCCATTACACAGTGTGTGCAAACAATTCCTTTGTCTGAGCAAGTGTCTTATGTGCTTAAACACAGTGATATTTCTAAGGATCAGTTATTGTGTTCCCGATTTTTCAGTATTCGTCAATGGATTGAATCAGGAGAAACCAGTTGGTTGGCATTGTATGTGAACGGCTATTACGCGCCAAAAACATTATCAGCTGCCTTTAGTCAGGTTTGTGATGATGAGCAGTGTTTAAAAGATACGATCACGGCCATGATGAAAGATGAGTCTCATTCACTGTCGATTAGGATACGTGCTGTTTGTGCATTACTTGGTCAAGAAAGTGAGGCGGTATTTCGACTATTATCCGATGATTTGTGCGACGCTAAAGCACTGTTTGAGGCTGGATTTAGTTTGGATGATATGAAGCGGTTTGGCCATGCTTCTGACAAGCTATTAAAGCAGGGTATGTCGAAGCAATCCCCACCTGTATACCATGCGCCTAAATCGCATAAAAACATTGAGATGATGACGTTTTTTGGCCATGATTTTCCAGACCGTGTTACCCCAAAAAACATACAGTCTTTGCGCGCTAAGGTTGTGATGCCCACAGAAGGTCAAGTGGGTCAGTATGCCAAAAATATGGTGAATACAATCGGTGAGTTAGTTTGTTTTATGGATGTATTGAGTGTTCAAGTGTTAAGTGGTTTGACTGATGCGCATACGTTCATAGGACTTGCAGGGGCTGATCGGCATGGCTCTTTTTCATGGGATAAGCTGGTACAAGAAACACCTGATTATGCTGAGGTGCTCTGTACAAAAGAAAAAAAAGTGCAATCACTATTATCCTTCCAGATTAAACAGGCTCAAAAGCAAGCAAAGGGTTCTGTGCGTGAGGCGCGTTTAAAGAAAAAACGCCAAGCTTCTATTTTACGTGTGGACAAGCACAAGGACCTTATGAAACGGTCTGTGACTGCCGCAGTGTATCGTTGTGTGCAGCAAGATAAGATGCGATCACTGGTGCTTGATCGTGGTGAGTATAATGCGCAAAAAGAACTTGCCAACTTCAACGTGATTGCCGCAACACTTGATCGTCATCAAGGTGGTAAGCATGCGTTGCCTTGGCAGTCGGTATTTAAGTACCTTGATCAGCGAGATCAGGTGCTGTTATCGAAAGTGAAATTAACGCAATCCCAATATAAATTGATGAATCATGAGGCCAAGGTATTAGCAAGTGCTGCGTCACAACCTTCTCGTCATCTATGGGAAGGCGCGCAATTAGATGATGCTGAAATACTTGCGGTGCAAGCCATTGAGTCAACGATGATGGCCAGTTATTTTGGTTTATTTTTTTCTGCGATACCTTTGTCTGTGCCTAAAAGTTGGCAAGGTTCATTGAGTAAAATGGCACCGTGGCTTCGTACGACTATCACTCGTTTATGGGTTCAGTCTTTAATGATTGTATCCATTATTGTGGCGGCCATGCCTTTTTTCGTGTTACTTGGTAAGACTGCCTATCGTCGTTGTTATCCAGATTTGCCGATGCTGCAACAACAAGCGCATGGATTTTGTGACGAGCATCGGGTCGCTTTGAAAGACAGTATGCGCCCTGTGAACGAGCTGAATACCATGCCCGCCAGTGATTCAGTTCAGAAAGAAGCTAGCGGTTTAGTTGTAGGGTAAGTGCTGCAAGCTTTTCGCCTTGGCAGCGAGCAAGTATTTGCTCTTCGTCGCTAAGTGCGTGGCTGCCATCAATTCCGCTCCAGTAGGAGCTGCCATAAGGCGTGCCACCTGTCTTGGTTGAATTTAAAGCGGGGATATCATAGGAAAGAGGGCAAATGATCATGCCATGATGGAACAAGGGGAGCATCATGGTCAGCAAGGTTGATTCTTGGCCACCGTGTAGGCCGCCTGCGCTTGTAAAGACGGTCGCGGGTTTGCCAACCAATTGTGCTTTAAGCCACAATGGTGATGTTTGCTCAAGAAAAAATTTCAAAGGCGATGCCATATTGCCGAAATAAGCGGGAGAGCCAAGGGCCAGTGCATCACATTGTGCAAGATCATCTAAAGTGGCATAAGGCGCGCCTTCTTCAGGTAGAGGCGGAGAGGCCACTTCGGTGGTGCTGTTCACAGGGGGGACGGTTCTGAGGATTGCACGGGCAGGATCGTGTTTGTTCACACCACGTGCGATGTGGCGGGCAAGCTCAGCCGTGTGACCATGGCGACTGTAATAAAGAATGAGGATATTGCGTGTTGTCATGATTGTTAGGATATGACGATATGGGGTGTAAGGTCAATAAAAAATAAAAAAACACTTGAATGACCTGTTAAATTACGATAAAGTAAGCGGATCTGAATTCATTTGAGGGAAAGAAAGGTATGGCCAAACACGATATTGGGAATCGTACTGATAGTTTTTATCCGCAGCGTACGGCTGGTCAGACAGGTATCGTACGTCAATGGTTATGGCTAGATGTTGCAAAAACAGACTTAACTTTTGGGCGTTTGGCGAGTGCCATAGCTTTTCATTTGATGGGTAAACATAAGCCACATTACACAAGTAACACAGATGTAGGCGACTACGTTGTGGTGACTTCTTGCCAAGCACTGAAAGTCACAGGTAACAAGCGTGAAAAGCCTTATTATCGTCACACACATCATCCTGGTGGTTTAAAAACAACCACCATGGGTAAGCGTTTAGATCATGATCCTGCTCAGCTATTACGCGACGCAGTACGTCGTATGCTGCCAAAAGGGCCTTTAGGGCGAGACATGTTACGAAAGCTGAAAGCTTACTCACATGCTGAGCATCAACATCAAGCACAGTCCCTTGTACCATTCCCCTTGAACGAAGAGAGATAACACCCCATGAGTGAAGAGACCAAAAAAAACACAAAGTCTACCAAAGCTGCTGCCACTAAAAAGACAGAAACAGCTAAGAAGCCAGCGGCTAAAAAAGCCGCCGCGCCTAAAAAAACTGTCAGTAAAGCCGTTGAAAAGAAAGCAAGTGCTACAACTACAAAAGCTGCGTCATCCACTAAGAAATCAGACGTGAAGACTGCTTCACCTGCAAAAAAGACAAGCACAAAGTCGGCTGCTTCAACAAAAAAAACAGCCACAGCAGCAAAGAAAACAACAGCAACAGCGACGAAGAAAACAGCTGCAAAGTCAACCAAGAAAGCGGAGGTTGCAGGCAGTGCTACGAAGAAAACAGCCGCCAAAAAGAAGGTGACAAAGCCTAAACAAGCCGCTAAGCCACAGTTTTATGGCACAGGACGGCGTAAAAGCTCAGTAGCTCGTGTGTTTATGTCAGAAGGTGAAGGCGTCATTCAAATCAATGGTCGTGATCTTTCCACTTATTTTCCAGAGGGATCACATTGGAAAGGTGCTGTTGAGGCGCCACTTGAATTGTTAGCTGTGCGTCAGCGTTTTGATATCAAGGCAACCGTGAAAGGTGGTGGAAATACAGGTCAATCCGGTGCACTAAAACTAGGTATTGCCCGTGCATTACTCGCTTTTGTTGAGCAAATGGAAGAGGCAAGTTTGGCCGACCATCCTTGGAAGCTCGCTTTGCGCAAGGGAGGCTTTCTCACGCGTGATGCACGTCGTGTATGGCGTAAGACACCTGGTTTGGTGAAAGCCCGTAAACGTAAGCAATTCTCAAAACGATAGGTTTATTTGCCATGATCAAACGAAGTACAATGGTGCTGTACACGGATTCTTCGATTGAAAGTCATACAACGCGCTTTGTTTTAGCGGAGAAAGAAGTCAATGTTGATATCGTCAGTTTAGATCACTCAGACGAATATCCTGAAGACTTTATTGCGATGAATCCCCAGGCTGACTTACCTTTTTTGGTGGACCGAGAACTGACATTAACCACAGCACGTATTATCGTTGAATATGTCGATGAGCGTTTTCCTCACCCACCATTATTGCCAGTCTATCCTGTTTCTCGTGCTAAATTTCGTTTGATGATTCATCATCTATCTCAAGATTGGCTGGCTCCGCTTGCTTCGATTGTGCGTGGTGAGCATGTTGAGGTGTGTACAAAGCAGTTGCATGACCGTATTGTCAGTGTTTTGCCAGTTTTTGAGCGTAGTCAGTATTTTATGGGTGAAGGGTTTTCCTTGGTGGATTGTTACATTGCGCCTGTTTTATGGCGGTTACCTCACTATAATATTCAGTTTGAAGAAGCGCATCATACCATCATCGAGGCTTATGCGCAGCGTGTTTTTTCTCGCCATGCTTTTCAGGCGAGTCTGACAGACGATGAATGTGATTTGAGGGAACTCGGTGATTTCTAAAAAACCTTACTTAATTCGTGCTTTTTATGATTGGATACAAGACTCTCAAAAAACGCCTTATTTATTAATTGATGCCAGTCATGGTGATGTCGAGGTACCCACTTCATTCGTCAGTGAGAATGGCGAGATTGTTTTGGATGTTTCCGCTCAAGCTGTGCGGGATTTTGTGATTACTCGTGAACATGTAACGTTTGATGCCAGCTTTCCGGGTTTTGTATCGTCTATTCACGTGCCAATCTCACATGTGCTTGCTATCTATTGTCATGAGACAGAAGATGGTATTTATTTTGATACAGCAGAAGAGCAGGGTATGCAGTTCTCAACGGTAGAGGAAGACGACGACACGACGCCGTTGCAACTTGGATTGGCCCAAGAATCCGTTGGGAAGAAGACGGATAAACCTGTTTTGCGTATCGTAGAAGATGACGATTCAGACTAGCCAAGTCAAAAAATTAGCCAACAAATCATAGACAGGCTCAATGCATATCGGTAATAAGCCTGTCATTAATAATCCAAGTAATATCCAAAGTCCATATGGCTCAATACTGTCGTAGTAATAACTAAGGCGTGGAGGGAGTAAGGCGCTGACGCACCGGCTGCCGTCTAATGGCGGGATGGGTAAGAGATTAAGTGCTGCAAGGAATAGGTTGATTTGTATGCCCAGCTGGCACATTTTTTCGATTAATGGTGGCAGGTTGGTAAGATGGTAAAGCAAGGTCCAGATCATTGCCATGATGACGTTACTACCTGGTCCTGCCAGTGCAACCCATGCAAGATGGCGTCGTGATGGCAGTGCTTGTGCATTGATAGGAACAGGTTTTGCCCAGCCAAAAATATAAGGGGTTGTCAGCACTAATAATGTGGGTACAAGTAATGTGCCTATCGGGTCAATATGTCTTATTGGGTTCAGAGAAAGGCGCCCTAGCATTTTTGCAGATCGATCTCCCATGCAATTTGCGACAAAGCCATGTGCCCATTCATGCACTGTGATGGCAAATAACATGGGTATGGCATAAGCCCCTAAGGTGGTCCACTGAATAGTTAGCATTAAGGTATGATCTCAAACAACGGAATCACTTGTTTGACACCACGTATACGACGCGTGGTATCGATAATGCGTTCTGATTGATGATGCGTCACCAGTCCGAGTAAGTATACGCGGCCTTCCTCTGTCACCACTTTGATCTTTGTTGATTTAATGTCTGATTCGGTGAGTAAAGTGCTTTTGACTTTGCCCGTGATCCATGTATCTTGACTTGCTTGTTTGGCAGAGACGGGCTGTTTAATCACTAGGTGGTTCAAGACAGTTTTTTTACCTGGTAGCGCTTTGATAAGGTTTTCAGCATGTTGTTTTTGTGCGGCACGTGGTGTTTGGCCGGTCAGCAGTATTTTGTGATTCACGACAGTCACTGAGATATTAGCGGTATGGAGTGTCGCTGAGCCACGAAGTGCACGATAGGCGCGATGGGCCATCGTTTGGTCATGATAGATGGTAGAAAGTGAGCGTTCATCATTGAGAAGGCTTGCTGTGCCTGCGCCGGCTGCGATAAGCCCTGCCGCGCAACCTGACAAGAGTTGTGTGATCAAGATAATTAAAATAAGTCGCATAGAAACTATTCCCACATTAATCTTTTATTATTTTAAGCAATATTGATGAAAAAACCAAGGGATAATGATGATCAAGTAGTGAATATCCGGTATGGTTTTTTCTTTTCACTGAGAGATAATAAAGTAGTCCTTTGTGTTAGGGTTGTAAAACATTGATATGAATAACGGTGTGCTTAAACAGGTGTATTTAACCCAGTCGCTCGTTGCGTGGCAATCTATTTTTAGTCGGTCTTTTAAGGATGGTTATCAAGTGAGTATGGTCCATGAAGCTTTGACATTGGACTTATTTACCCGCTTACCTTGGGGATGTGTCATTGCGCATCGACAAGATATCACGCACGAGATTGTTTATTTTTTAAGAAAAGGAGGCGGGATTTTATTTCCTTTTATTTTTTTTGTCGATGATGACGATGAGCTAACTTATACGCAGCGTGATGTTTATTATATTGCCAAAGAGGCAGTGTATGCCCAGCTTCCTCTGCTTTTAAAGCTTATTTTTTATCGTTCAAGTCAAGAAGCTTTTGCTTTTAGAGTCAGTGTGCATCATCGTTTTGAGTCACTGACGGAGCGTGAAAAAGAGGTGTGTGCTTTATGGCGATGGGGTTGGTCAACCAAGCAGATGGCGCGTCAGCTTGGGGTGAGTGCCAACACGGTAGATGTGCATCGGTCGCATGTGATCAAGAAAATGGGTGTAAAAAATACAGGTGAACTGATTTGTTTATTCCATTATTATTTTGGCTTGCCTGAATATGACATGTTGTGCCAGTTTGATCGTTAGGAGTTATCAGCGATAGAAACGGGTGTAGGGTAATTCAGGACCACTAAGTAGCTAGATGCAATAAAGGTCAGAATGGTTGTCGCTTGAATAAAGGCCGCTGCTTGGTTGCTAATCAAGGATGAGTGACTGGCAATGGCGCTAATCAGCAATGAAAATTCACTCACTTGGCCGAGTCTTAATCCAATTTCCCAACTGGTTTTAGACGACTCACCGACTTGCTTAAGTAAGACTTTGAATGAGCCGGGTTTGATGAGAAGTAAGAACGCCGCCAAAGTCAGTGCGGGTAGGAAGACATCATGCGCATATTGCCAGTTGAAGCTCGCGCCTACTGCAAAGAAGAACATGACTAAAAAGAAATCCTTGACCGGTTCTAAACTTTCTGCGATATACAGTGAGATTGGGCTGGTTGCGATAGAAACGCCAGCAATGAAGGCACCTACTTCATGAGAGAGCTTCAGAAAATGAGCGATCTCTGACACACTGAGGCACCATGCTATCGCTAATAAGAAGAGGTACTCACGAATCCTATCGAAACGTTTAAAGAGATACATGAGCACATAGCGTTCAAAGAGAAAAGCAAACAGTAGTAAGCCAGGTAAGGATAGGATGACACTTCCTGCATCTGTGAGGCCAAAGCCATCCATGGTGATACCATTGAGCCACAGCAGTGCAATGATTGCTAATAAATCCTGAAGTAGCAGGATACTTATCATCACTTCCCCCGTGTGTTGGTGGTGCAGTACATTGGTTGGTAATAACTTAAGGGAAATAATCGTGCTGGAGAAAATCATGGCTGTGCCGATGATTAATGATTCATCGTGGCTAAAGCCAAAGTAGCGACTAATTAAATAGGACGAGCAGGCAAAGATGGCTGTGGTAATCAGCGTGACCCACGTGGTTTTCCTGATCATTTGGATCAGGTTTTTAGGGTCGAGGTGAAGGCCTAGTAGGAAGAGTAGGAAGATAATGCCAATATCACCCGTTTGTTGAATAATATAAGAGTCATTGACCCATTGTAGTCCCCATGGGCCAAGCAAGCCACCGAGTAGGATGTAGGCGACAATCAGAGACTGTCGAGTATATAAAGCGGCTGTACTAAGTACGGCAGCACCAGTAAAAATGAGGAAAATCGATGAAATAATATTGTTGTCAATCATGCCTCTTCCTTGGTTAATCGGCGGTTAACCGATAAGCCGGGTTCTGTCGGGGGTAGCCATCTATCTAGCATCGTTGTCACCAACGACGTCATGCGACCTACCTGCGTGATGAAGCGAGCAACTACACGCGTTTTGGTCTTGCTCCCAGTGGGGTTTACCCTGCCATCATTGTTGCCAATGATGCGGTGTGCTCTTACCACACCTTTTCACCCTTGCCGTGATAACACGGCGGTTTGTTTTCTGTGGCACTGGCCGTCAGCTTGCGCTGCCCAGACGTTATCTGGCACTGTGCTCTATGGAGCCCGGACTTTCCTCTGTACATGTACAGTAGCTACCTGGTTAACCAATGTTATTCTAGCATACATGCTTGGGTATCGACAAGCGCCTTGTTGCTGATATCCGCTTAAACCTATGGGATAATGTTCATCAGCTTGACAAAGAGGCGATGGGCAGTGGCGTGTTTAAAATGCGTGGTGCTTTGTGTCGTCGATAGGTGCGTTGTAATTTTTTGGTGGCTTCCAGAAGGCGTATAGCTTGGTGATGCTGTATATATTGCCCGATGGTTGTCCATGTATGATCGGAGGCGATATGATGGAGTTGGGTGGTCGGCGTCGTGTGTGACCATGGGTTAGGCTGATGAATCAAAGGAAGCAGCATGGCACAACATGGACGGATAGAGAAGAAGGACGCATGGCGCATCCAAGTCAGCACGTTGGGGGTTAAACGTTTGGAAGTGTCAGCAGTGATATAAGCCACTAATGCAGATGTCCAGCGATAACGCCCTACCATCACCCGTAATAATAACGACTCCAGTCTGGATAAACGTTGACGATAATAGGCAAGGCAGTCTGCTAATTTGATCATTTCAATTGAGAAAATATCCAGGTGTTTTGGTTCTTTTTTGTGCAGTAGATCATCAAAAACAGCATGAATAACTTCCTGTGCAGGCCATGCATGAATACGATGACATTGTTTGGGTGATTTGATCACTAAAGTATGACGCAAAAATGAGATTAATTTTTTGTCGTCAAAGCGTATATCATCCAGTAATTCAATCAAAGATAATTCAGTGGGTTTAGATAGTAAATTTAGCAGTGCCCAATCCTCGTCTTCTTGTTTATTTTTGGTGAATATTTCTTGCCATGTTTTGCCTGATACGATAGATGACAGCATCGTTTTCTTGATATGAAACAGGATGTTTTGTGTGTTTTCATTGAGCGGGCTATTCACCGCAAATAGACAGCAATCTAATGCGATATTTGTTGGGTTTCTTTGTTCCGATATGGGAAGTAATATAGGGCTTTTTGTTTTGATTTTTTTGAAATTGCCAGATTTGTTTTTTGCAAAGTGTTTGTCAAGAGATAAAGACATGGTGAGATCGCTATATGTCCCAAAATAAGGTGTGAGCATGACACGTAGTAATAGATTGATGATGCGCAGATGGCTGGGTTGAAGCGGATGAGTATGATGTCGATTTAACCATTGTCTGATCAACACCCACAGGTGGATGTCTAGTTTGCGTGCTTCATCCGAAAGGGGTTGGATTTTCTGGTGATAAGTCGGTAAACGCAAAGATTCAATGGCATGTAGTGTGATGCGATATTTTTGACTCCATGCCAGTAGCGCTTGTTTTGCTGATGCATGGAGTAAGGTGTCAGCATAAATAAAATGCAATACGATAGAAGGGTTTCGTACACGCATGGCTAGGATAGTCTGTTGATGATGCATAGGGAGGAATGAAGCGGGGTTTAGGGACATGCCTATTTTCATATGAACGCGTGGATCAAAGAAGTAATCAGTCGATGGACGCTTTTTTTTTCGGCGAGGCATGGTTTGATGGCTTAGCAGAGGAGCAAGTATTATTTCGATCCGTATTTGGATTGTCAAGTGATCTAAAGCGTTGACTTTGCCTTGAACCATTGACTAAGCATCGTATATCGTGTGATTTAAGCCAGATGAATCAGGCTTTAGGCGATGATTTGTTGAAACATCCATGAGCCGATCAATAGATATTCACCGGCTAGGACATGCTGCGCCATGCTGACTGTTATTCATTTATTATGAACTAGGTAGTATAGGGTCATATTTCTCATCATGACTCAATTTCTTTTTAGATTCATCTTGGCTACTTGCGCCATGATGCTCTCGGTTTCTTTTTCAGCAGAAGCCGACGAAGTTGCCTGGCTTGGTTGAGGGCGGTGAGGTGCGAATGCGGCAGAAGGGGTTGGCTTCGACTTTCCATGATCTGTTGAGGGCAGTGTTGGTTTAACCGTAGATGATGCAGAGGCTGTTGCGGCTGCAGTAGCAAGCGGTTGTTCTACAACATGGAGCTTTTTTGATTGAAATAACGATTGCCATGATCGGTCATCAGGTGCGCTTCTGCTTTCAATTGTGTCATGCGCGGTAACCATTGCATTAGGCACACCTAACAGTTCTGATGCAATGGGATGAGCATACCCTAGGGAAAAGAAGGACATCTTTTTAGATTTCTCGGCCATGGCAGCTTTGTCGCTCATAGAGATCTTTGAGTGGAGATTGTGTCGCTTATCTAGGGAGAATAATATATTTCCCCACGCTTGAGAACCTATTAGAAGACTAATGATGTCGTGGAATTTCCTTCCTATAAATCGTTGGAGATAGTAATCACAGCACGCTATATCAGACCTTGATGCATCCATTGCTTTGTGTTGTGCCCGTATATCTGTTGCCACGATACTATACAAAGTGCTTGGGTCCTCAAATAACACACTGGGGAATTGCGGGTTGGCTGAGGTGACATGAGTATAGAGTAATGCATAACGGTTACTTTCATTGGGCGTCATTTTGTCAATTATAGTGACCAAGTTATCCATGGTGGTATCTATCATGCGTGATAAAAAACGCCAACTAGACTCATAGGTTGTTGACTCGTCATGTATCAATTCATGCCAATGATTTTGATAGTTTAAAAAAGCATGTATATGCTGCTTGAGTGCTAAAAGGTCTGTTAATGATTGTGCATGATGAAATGGTCCATTGACCGCGAAAACACTGATGGATGCATAGGGTGTGATAAAGCGTCCTCTTTCATTGAGCACTTGGGTGATGGGGAGTAGTAGCGCGCTTTTCGGCGAAGGTGGCGTTTTGCCTTTTTGTTTTGGTGGTATACGGATTTCGACATCAAAATCGCTGTAGGTGCCAAGAAAAGGCGCAAGTACGACACGTAAACATATGCTGATAACGTAGGTGTGTGCTAATTGAAGCGGTTCTTTACGTGTGATCAATGTATGTACTTCCTTAAAGAGATGGTGGTCTAATGTTCGATGAGTTTTTGTGAATGCACGTTTTCCTTGATACTGTTGAGACAGATATTTCATCGTGTTTTCAAGCGGAAATGGTGTGATCTGGTACGTGCGACAAAAATGTTGGAGCGCTGCATGCGCGTCTTCGGAAAGTAATGATTGTGCATACACGAAATGGATAGTGATACTTGGATTTTGTTCTCTCATCTGAATAAGGCGTGCTTGATTTTTTATGGGAAGGAATACATCAGATTCAGTGGTGATCCATATTTTCATGTGTCTTGATATATCGTATGTGTAGCGTATATTCTTTTTTCTATTTTTCTTTCTTCCGTTTTTTTTAGGCATGAGATCTCTCCAGTGGGTTGGGGATTTAGGTTTTTAATAAAATATACGGTTTATGATGAATTGCAAATTATTGTGGTCTTTTTTTTGAATTTTTATACGGCTTTGTGTAGGATGATAGAGCTTTTGTTGGAAATAATGCATGACATCTTGGCAAGCACATCAATTAGTATTAGGCCTGAGTGTCATGTGTGCCATGGTATGGGTTGAGTTTGGTTTAGGTTTGATGCCTTGTACTTTATGCTGGCTACAACAAATGATCTGGATAAGTTTTATGTTAACATTACTCGGTGTGTTGATAAGACCACATCGTCTATGGTTCTGGTTACGTCTTTTATGCATGGTATTAGGTTTTGCAGTGGCAGCACGTCATTGTTGGTTACAATTAAATCATGCAATAAGTACAGGGGTATGTCTGCCGCCCGCGTTTTCTATGGGGGCACAGTGGTTACGATTATGGCAAGGCAGTCCTTCTTGTCATACTTTACATTGGCAATACTTTGGTTGGTCGTTACCACAGTGGTCTTTGGTTGGTTATTGTTATGGTCTTTGTCTATTGTATGGAGAATTTTACAACAGGGACAAAGGTGCTTGCGCATACAATAACCACTTTACACCCGATTGAAAGCGTACTTGAACTTGAAGGTGTTCACCTTGTCCCTCTGCATTGAGAATCACGCCGTCGCCAAAGCTTGGATGACGTACTGCCTGTCCTAGCTGTAACAAGGGCGTAGATGTCGAGGGTGAGGTATGACTTGGGTGTTGAAAGTGATGTGTTTGTTGTGGTTGATGAGGTCTGACGAAATCGATCAAATCTGGGTTGATTTCGTCAATGAAACGAGAAGGGCGTTGGTAGGTTTCTCGACCATGTTGACGACGATGTTCCGCATGGGTAAGAATTAGATTTTTTTTAGCACGTGTTAAGCCTACGTAGCATAAACGGCGTTCTTCTTCTAATTGGTTATCGACCGCTAATTGGTGAGGAAATAAACCTTCTTCCATGCCGGTGAGGTAAACGGTTTCAAATTCGAGGCCTTTGGCAGCATGCAAGGTCATCATTTGCACGACATTTTTTTCCGTGTCGTCATCGCCTGTATCCAGCACAGTATGGGCAAGAAATTCGGTCAGTGGTGAACCCTGGCTGGGTTGATCATAAGCTTGAGTGGCAGAGAGTAATTCTAATAAGTTTTCTTTCTTACTCAAGCCTTTTTCGTCATCTTGTTTGGTGTAATAGGCGAGTAAGCCAGAACTTTCCAGCATGGTTTCACATTGTGTGCTCAAGGGCAAACCTTGGGTGCTTTGATCCAATGTATCAATGAGGCTTTTAAAATGATGCAGTGCCGTGGCCGCACGTGTACTGATCGGCGCTTGAAGTACACATTCCCATAATGACACACCGCGCTGATGGGCATATTCACGACAGCGTGTCAGTGTGGTTTGCCCAATGCCACGTTGAGGTAGATTGACCACGCGCTCGAAAGCGGCGTCATCATGACGATTCACCATCAAGCGAAGATAAGCCAGTGCGTCCTTGATTTCAGCGCGTTCAAAGAAGCGAAGTCCACCATAGATTTTATAAGCGATGCCCGCACGATTGAGTGTCTCTTCTAATGCTCGGGATTGCGCATTGGCACGATATAAAATGGCAGTCTCATGATCAAGTCGCTCATGTTGTTGCATATGTCTGGCAATGAATTGTGCTTCATCCATTTCATGATAGGCATGATAGCAAAGGAGAGGGGATCCTTTGCCTTGTTCACTCCATAAGGTTTTACCATGGCGTTCATCATTGTGTTGAATGACCTGATTAGCCGCTTCAAGAATCGTTTGGGTGGAGCGATAATTTTGTTCTAGTTTAATGATGTCTACGGGGTCAAAATCATGGGTAAAATCAAACATATGTTGAATTTTAGCACCACGCCAACTGTAAATCGATTGATCGTCATCACCCACAGCCATGATGTGCGTGGAGGGGCCTGCTAATAATTTGATCCAGCGGTATTGCAGTTGGTTGGTATCTTGGAATTCGTCGATAAGAATATGGCTGAAGCGTTGTTGGTAGTGATCACGAAGCGAATCGTTTTGCGAAAGTAATTCAACACATGCAAGTAGTAGCTCTGTGAAATCAACAAGGTAGCTTCGTTTGCAGTAAGACTCATAATGACCATAAAGCGTACTCATTTGTTGACTGTAGGGCGTATCACAGTCACAGTCTTTAGCGCGTTGACCTTGCTCTTTGGCACGTTGTATGAATAATTGAATTTGACGGGGTGGCCATTTTTTTTCATCAAGTTGACAGGTTTTGATGATTTTTCGTATCAAGCGTAGTTGGTCATCTTGGTCAAGGATTTGAAAGTTTTCAATAAGGCCTGCTTCTTGGTGATGTTGACGAAGTAAGCGATGACATAAACCATGAAATGTGCCAATCCAGCTACGCAATCCAAAGGGCGTGTTGATGGTATGACTGACACGTTCACGCATTTCTTTGGCTGCTTTGTTGGTAAATGTCACGGCTAAGATGGATTCAGGCATGAAGCCTTGATCAATCAGCCAAGCCATACGATGGACCAGTACTTTGGTTTTACCACTGCCAGCACCCGCAAGGATCAGGGTATGTCCATCGGTATGGGTGACGGCATCTTGTTGTTTAGGATTGAGTGAGGCGAGTAGAGACATAAAGATTTCACAAAAACATTAAGACCAGTGTAGAATGTGTCACCTGTCTTGTCGAGGGATGATCTGCACAAGTATCGCCTATGATTTTATGTTTTCTCATGTGGATTGTTTTGAGTGCGTAATGTGTTGATGATGAGCAATACACCCACTAAGCTTATGATGGCACAGGTTTGATGGAAGGTATGGTATGACATCCAAAGAGATTGGTGAAGTACCATGAGTATGATATCGGCGAGGAGACTGCTTAGGATCAAGACGCCACCAAGTAATAAGCCCCCTAAAAAGCGTTCAAAATGTTCCATGGGGTAGCCGAGATAAGCTATTTGATGTTGAAGATGCTGCCAATGTGGTCGTTGATTTAAATACACGCATTGCACTAAGATTGCACAGGATAAAATAGTGATGCTAGCAAAGCCTGATAATAAAGTAGATAAGCTATGGAGTGCTTCTTCCACGATACGAATCACGCGCGTAACATCGATCAAATTGATACTAGGCAATACGTCAATAATACTTTTAAGTTGCTGATTTTTTTCAATAAAAAAGCTACCTAACCAGTCTTGTGGTAAACTTGCTAATGGCGTTTCATGGCCAATCACATAAAAGTTTGGTTGAATATCAGCCCATGATAATCGTCGAATACTTGAGATGACGCCTGTTATTTTCTCCCCTTGCATCAGAAAGCCCAGTGTATCGCCAATGTTTAAATCAAGGGTCTTAGCCAAGCTTTCTTCGATGGACCACTCATGGGGCGCAGGTGGCCATGTGCCGGAGACTAAGATGTTGTTGGCAGGTAATTGAGTGGTGTAGCTGATATTCAGTGGGCGATGCAGCACATTAAAGCGTTTTTGGGTCGTATTGAGTGTCTTTAGAATTGGCTGATTATTTTTTTCCATGAGCCTACCACGACTCATCGGGTAGAAGGATGAATGGCGAATCTTTTGTTGGTTTAACCAGGATTGAAGGGTCATGCTATCTTTTTGGCTAAGATTCAAAGCAAAATAGTTAGCCGTGATGTCCTGGCTTTGTTGCTTCCAGTGGCTGATGATGGCAAAGCTTGCACTGCTTGCCATCACAATACAGGTGATAAGACAGGTGCAAATCGTCAGTACACCGGCGTATAAACGTCGATCAAAATAAATGTGCGCTTGTGCCAGGTAATCACGTGCTTGCTTGGGTTGGCAGTGCGTATGATGCCATTGAATCAATGCATGCCATACACGATAAAGCAGTCCCAGGATGCCAAGGAGTATCACGATGAATCCTAATACAAAGGCTGGTTGCTTGCTGTAGAAGAGCAAGGAGATAAGTAGCATCATAAGACATGATCCATCGATGGTATGCCGATGGCAAACTTGTCTAGGATACACGTGTTGGTAGGCGGGTGCTGCTATCACGCTGAGTATGGCCAGTAAAACAAAGGCCATGATCCAAACGATGTCAGCAGGAATCCACGTGGTGTGTGTGAGGTTTAGCCATGGTTTAAGTAGGGCATGCATGCCGTATTGCAGCATGCCGGCAAGCAGGGTGCTTAGGAGGGCACTGCTTGTCAGTAAACCAAGCCATGTGACGATGATGGCCATCAAAAGTTGGTGAGGTTTGGCACCCAAAATGCCTAAGATGGTGAGGTTATCACGTTGTGCATGAAGCCAATGATGGGCGAGATACAATAAACTAAGGAACGAAGCCAATGCACTCAACGTGCTCAGTAATGTGCCTAACCGATAACCTTGTTCCAGTGAGTTATTGATACGGTTAGATCGACTTTTTGGGGTGATTAAGCTTTGACCAGGTGAGCGTTGCTGGCGAAAAGTTTGGATCAGTGGTTCACAACTTTTTTGACAATGGACATAATATAAATGATTGGCACGACTGCCTGGTTTTAGCAAATCAAGTGACTTGAGTGTGTCTTGAGTCATCCAAACAGAGGGCGCTAAATTCAATGAAAAAGGGGGATGGTCAGGTGCTGCTTTGACAATGCCTGCAATCGGTAATGTTTGACCTGCGATGTTTAATGTATCGCCGGTTTTAAGCTGAAGCAAACTGGGTAAGGGAGCTTGAATCCAAAGTGCTTGATTTGGACGTGTGTGGCTTTCGGGATCAGTGATCCATTGTCCTTTGCATGGGTAAGCGTCATCGAAGGCGTGTAGCGTAAGCATTTGAGTCGTACCACGATGCCATACCACGGTGGTCAATTGAATCACATGGCTATGTGGATAATTTTTGAGCCATGATTTAGGCAAAGCTTGTGGGCTTTTGATGCGTAAATCGCCTCCTAACTGTGCAGCGGTTTGTTGTGTTAATGTGGCTTTTAAGTGTTGATGAAATAACTGCACGCTGAATAGACTGGTGAAGCCAATCACCAGTGTGATGAACATAAGGCGTAGCCGATAGCTATGGTGTCCTGAGTACAGTAAGATTTGAATAAATCGTCTAAGCACGATGACATTGACCATGATTTAATTGATAGTGTTGATCACAACCTTGTGCGGCCTGTCGATCATGTGTCACCAGGACTAAGGTGGTATCTTGAAGATTGTCAAAGAGGTGGCAAAGAATTTGCTCGGCATTATCATCGTCTAAATTGCCGGTGGGTTCATCAGCAAAAAGAAGCTTAGGCCGTTGTGCAATTGCGCGCGCAATGGCGACACGTTGCTGTTCTCCACCCGATAATTGATGAGGGTAGTGATGTAGTCGGTGTGATAGGTCCACCGTGTTTAGTGCTTCCATAGCTCGCTCATTCGCATCTTTATGTCCAGCCAATTGACCCGGTAATGCCACATTGTCAAGCGCACTTAAACATTGAATTAATTTGAAATCTTGAAATATAAACCCAAGCGAAAGCTGTCTAAGTTGAATGAGTTGTGAAGGCGCTGTGGTCGTTGTATGGTGCCCCAGAAGTGTCACCTGACCTTTTTGTGGAATACATAGTCCGGCAAGTATGTGCAGTAATGTGGTTTTTCCAGCGCCAGATCTTCCTGAAATTGCCACAGACTGTCCGGCTTGAACCGTGAGACTACAGGACTTAAGAATAGTCAAATCAGTTTGTTTAGTCTGATAGTGATGACTGACCTTGTCCATGACGATAAGCGCTGCTGCATCCATGCAAACTTCCTGTTTTATGTTAGACTTGATCCTAGCTAATCTTGTAAGGAGGCGCAAGGCATGCTGCGTTTTTTCCTGGTTTTATTATTAGGATGGTTGCCATTAAGTTATGGCTTTACTGTATTGATTATGGGCGATAGTTTATCCAGTGGTTTCGGTATTCAGCCGCAATCTCATTGGTCGGTATTAATACAACCTTATGCCCATGATGTGCGTTGGGTGAATGTCAGTGAAGCAGGCTTAACCACCTCGGGTGCACTGTTGCGTTTGCCCCGTGTGCTTAAACGTTATCAGCCTAATTTAACGGTGATTGCGCTGGGCGGTAATGATGGTTTGCGTGGTCTACCGGTTCAAGGGATTCAGGCACGCTTATCCCATATGATTATCCATGCAAAGGCTTATGGCGATGTCTTATTAGTCGGTGTACGTCTACCACCAAACTATGGTCAGGACTATGTGAGTTCATTTGTTCGTATGTTTGACACACTTGCAAAAAATCACCATTTGCCTACACCGCCTTTTATCTTGCGCCATGTGGGGGAATACCCGTCACTCATGCAGTCGGATGGTATTCATCCTAATGCGAAAGCACAGCCTGTGATCATGAAAAATATTTGGCAAAGCTTAGGTCCCATGTTGCAACAGCGTGGTGTTATGATTCAGCAGTCTGTGCATCAGGATGAATCGCCGTGATGTCGGCCAGTGCTTTACCATCATGAAAGCGTAATTGTACGGTGGATTTATTCAGGTGTTGGCATCTGGTGATCGCTTGTTGCGTGTTTGGGCACTCAACCATCACAAAGCCTCGTTCCAAAGTGGCCAATGGATTATGTGCTTCTAATGCTTGTACGCGTTGATAGAATTGGTGTTGATAATGTTGTAGTTGGTGCATAAAACGTGCTTCAAGGGCATCACGTTGATGATCAAGGTGTTGTTGTTGGATTTGGATACGTGCTTGGGGGTGGGTGAGTTTTTGGCCGATAACATGTAGTGTTTGTTGCTTGGTTTGCAGACAGTTTTGCATACGCTGAGTCAAACGTGTTGTCATTTCTTTTAAATGTGTTTGCACATGTTGTTGATCAGGCGTCGCCGTTTCAGCGGCAGCAGAGGGGGTCGCTGCACGATGGTCTGCCACAAAGTCAGCGATGGTATAGTCAATTTCATGGCCAATGCCTGTGACGATAGGTAGGGGGCAAGCGTACATGATTTGGGCAAGTTCTTCGTGGTTGAAGCCCCAAAGATCTTCCAGTGAGCCGCCACCTCTGGCAAGAATTAAGACATCACAGTCACTTTGGCTGGCATCTTTCATGGCATGAATGATGGATGGCGCAGCCTGCGCACCTTGGACAGCAGTGGGAAAAAGATGGTAGTTAGCGATAGGCCATCGACGGTGAAGGACGCGTAATAAATCTTGTAGCGCAGCGCCTGTGGAAGAAGTGATGAGCCCAATGTTTTGTGGGAAACGGGGGAGCGGTTGTTTTTTTTCAAACAGGCCTGCGCTGTGTAATTTTTTTTTCAATTGATGGTAGGCCAGTTCCAGTTGACCTGCGCCGATATATTGGACTTGTTCAACGATTAATTGATAATCGCCACGTTGTGGGTAAAGGCTAACACAGCCTGCCACTAACAATTGATCGCCATGTGCCAGGGGTGGACAGGGTATGGGCTGTTGTCTTTTGAACCATGCGCATTGAATTTGAGCGTGTTGATCTTTGAGTGAAAAATATAAGTGTCCTGAGCTGGGCTTGGCAAGGTTTGAGCATTCACCTTGCAGCCATACCATGCCAATATCTCTCTCTAGTTGTGTTTTAACACGTTGGTTGAGTTCAGCGATGGTTAAGACATGTTGCGGTACGTCATTCATAAGGGTGGTGCTTTTGCACATCGTGTGTCTTTATTTAGTGTACGTGAATAGATCGAGATAACAAGTCCATGTTTGGGTTTTTGTCAAGCTTGCCATGGTATAGTTTGGTTAAATTTTGTTGGGTATAATTGCTTGAGAAGTCAGTGGTGGGTGTGTGGTGTATGCTAAGGTATGACGTTGTCTAGCTGCGCTTATGTGATGAGAAGGCGTGGGGCTAGAAAATGCTGGGTTTCGCCTCGTGATGCATGGTGTTTCATTGGTGGGGGGTGAAGGGGGGCGCGTTGTAGACAGGGTAGAATAGTGTGACGCCTGATGTGGTTGACGGTGTGTGATGACTGCTTGGTGAAAGTGTGTATGTAATGCACGATGGTGAGGGTGTTCTAATACCAGGCCTTTGCGATGATCTTGTGCCATGCTTTGATTGGACGAAGGGTGTTTAGGGGTCATTTCTTTGAGAAATTCAGTGGGCGCATATTTTTTTAGGTGATCTAAGTAAGCATAATCGACTTGACGTTTCCATGTGATCTCTTCTTGGCTAGGATAGTAACGGTATATCTGTTTTTTTCCATGATAGATCATAGATAATCGTCCAAAAGCACAGGCTTGAATTGTTTGAGGTGGGTCAAAGGTGGGTTGATTGTAGATGGTATAGAAGACGTCCTCTCGTAAACGCGCTAACACTGATCGGGTATTAAGATGTGATAGCCACTGGTTATCCTGGCATATTGATCGCGCAGGCAAAAGACTTGTTTTGATAGTGATATGATCGGTGATGATCCACATGATTCGTTGCCCGTTGTGTTTAGTGCGAATTTAGCGCTACTTAGTCTTTTTGTCAATCATGGTGGTGAGGGGAGGGCCGTTTTTTTGCGTGGGATGCTTTTTTTATAAAACATGATGAGTTATCGTACAATGGAAATTATCAGGAATGATCATGGTTGAGTATCCACACTGGATTGCTTGTGGTCAAGCGTCAGTGGTTGCGCCAAATGAACAAAAAAATAGTTATTTTTCGATCCTTAAAAACTATGCAGGTGAATACATCGGTTTATCAGCTAAGGTTGCATCTATTGCAGGGTATGATAATCCGATTGACATGTTAGGTACGACTTATTTTGATCTTCGATGTCCCGTAGTAGCACTGGCTGAATGTTTTATGGCGAGTGATCAGTTGGTTTGGCGAGATCAATTATCTCATCATATTTCTGTGCAAATTTCATCGTTTTCTCAAGGTATACCTCATGTTCTTGTCGCTGAACGTCGATTGATATCTTCAGGTCTTTTGATTAATTGTTGGTTGATTACACAAAGTACACTGTCACGTTATCTTCATGATTTTCTTATCAAGATTGATCCGAAGTATTATCATCAGCTACATCGTTATTACACCATTATTAAAGCTTATGATGGCTTATCTATACGTGAAAGTGAGATTTTATTTTTTTTAATGGAAAATTTATCAGCACGTGATATCGGTGCACTTTTGCATCTTTCCAAGCGTACCATAGAGCATCATATTGAACGGATGAAGGATAAGATGGGTTGTCATACCAAAGATCAAATGGCCTCACTGGGTCGTTTCTTACAGTACCATCAATCTATACCTAGCCGATTGGTGTGATCTGACACAGTCGGTGAGATGTATTGAAAGTGTTTGGTATCACGTGATCGAATGATGACAAAGATTGGTTTTTTTTCTAATATTTGCTGATTTAACCCTACATTTTCTTCGTGATTAAGCACTGATAGATGAATCAGAACGAGATGACTTCTATTGCTTATGGAGGGTACTAACCGATGTTGATTTTGGATATTTCGCTTGTTTTGTTCGTGATGGCCCCATCTCTTTTATTGACTTGCCAAGTTAGATGAAATACTTGTTTTAATCACCTTAGTCATTGCAAAATAAAGCGATATATGTTGAGTTAATTATAAAATACAAGGAAGTGTAATGTTTGTGCAAAGAGATTGGATTGCCTGCGATAAAGCATCGGTTATTGCTTCAAATGAACAAAAAGACAGTCATTTCTCGGTTCTGAAAAATTTTTCGGGTGAATTTCTGGGTGTGTCTGCCAATTTTTCATTTATTGCTGGCTATGCCAATCCAATTGATATGCTCGGTACCACTGATTTTGAGCTTCGCTGTCCTTCAGTCGCGTTGGCCGAGTTTTTCTTTACGCATGATCAAATGGTATGGCGTCATCAATTATCTCAACATTTGACGGTTCAAATTTCATCGTTTTCTCAAATAGCGCCTCATGTTCTCATCACGGAACGTCGCTTTATACCACAAGGCATCTTGGGAAACTGTTGGTTTATCAAACAGTGTATACTATCAGATTACCTCCAATTTTTTCTTACCAAGCTTGATCGTAAATTTCATCATCAATTACATCGGAATTATACGATCATCACAGCCTACGATGGATTGTCTATTCGAGAAAGTGAGGTTTTATTCTTTTTAATGGAAGGATTAACAGCGCGTGAGATCAGCATGTTTCTAATGCGCTCTAAACGTACCGT
This sequence comes from Coxiellaceae bacterium, assembly GCA_902601155.1. Taxonomy (GTDB): domain Bacteria; phylum Pseudomonadota; class Gammaproteobacteria; order Comchoanobacterales; family Comchoanobacteraceae; genus CACKMC01. The sequence continues at coordinate 22,304 of CACKMC010000003.1, forward strand.
AGAACATCATATTGAACGAATGAAAGAGAAAATGGCTTGTCATACGAAAGATCAAATGGCTTCGCTGGGTCGTTTCTTACAGTACCATCAATCTATACCTAAGCGCTTGGTTATGTCTGGTACCATGCATGAAGTGGATTTAGAGGAGGCTTCGTGATGCACTGGGTCCGTGGTTTTGATCAGTGAATGGTGGTGCCAGCACAGTGATGTGCTTTTTTGTTGAGGATAAAAAAGTCAGGTGGTCGAATGTTCTGGGGTTAGCCGATACTTTTTCCCATCTCACTGGCCATAAAAGCCCCGTGGGTTGATTCTCGACAGCCTTGTCCTATAGATCGATACTATTATTTGCTGTTTGATGCCATCATCCCGGTGGTTGTCGCAAGTCTAGCCTGTAGTATACTGATGACTCACGTTGTTGTGTGATGTTTGGTTTGAGCTTCTTGTGATGTATGGCGCATGTTGTACTTGTTCGGTAAGTAAGGTGAAATGTTGGTTGCTTTTGTTTCCTTTTACATTGAATAATATCGTTATTACGCTTATTTTTTATTGATTGTAAACAACATATATGTTACTATCCATAAAGAAATACAAGGAAGTGTTGTGTCAATACACCAGTATTGGGTAGCCTGTGATAATGTATCAGTTATTTCTCCAGATCAACAAAGAAACAGTCATTTTTCCGTGCTTAAAAGTTGTTCAGGTGAGTTTTTAGGCTTGTCTACCAACGTTGCACGCATTGTCGGTTATGCCAATCCTATTGATATGCTGGGCACCACTGATTTTGAGCTTCGATGTCCCACAGCGGTGCTAGCCGAACGTTTTATTGCCAGAGATCAAAAGGTATGGCGAGAGCACTTGTCTCAATATTTATCAGTTCAAATTTCATCGTTTTCTCAGGGCGTACCACAAATTCTGATGACCGAGCGAATACTTCATACGACTGGTGTGTTATCGCATTGTTGGTTTATACAACAATGCGTGCTGTCACGCTACCTTCAGTTTGTTCTTGCCAAACTTGATCGACAGTATTATCCTCAGCTTCATCGTGATTACACGATCATTACATCGTATGATGGCTTGTCTGTCCGAGAAAGTGAGGTCTTGTTTTTTTTAATGGAAGGTTTAACAGCGCGTGAGATCAGCCTATTGTTAATCCGTTCCAAGCGTACCATAGAGCATCATATTGAGCGCATAAAAGAGAAGATGCGTTGTTATACGAAAGATCAATTGGCCTCACTGGGTCGTTTCTTACAGTATCATCAATCTATACCTAAGCGTTTGGTTATATCTGGTACAATATATGACATGGATTGAGAGCAGGCTTCGTGATGCACTGGGTTAATGGTGATCGGTGTATTGCGATGCCAGTACAGTCATGTGCACCTTTATTTATGATACAAAAAGACAAGCATTCAAATTTTCTAGGCTTCACGGATTCTTTTGCCCATCTCACTGGCTATAAAAACCCCATTGATTTATTGGGATTGACAGATTTTGAATTGCGTTGTCCGATGGCTTCCTTGTCGGGTGATTTTATTACAAGAGACCAGTGGAGTCTTGCGCGACCAGGTGAGGTCTGTAAAACAGTCACAGTCACCACATTTTCGGATCGTATTTTACGAGTATTATATACAGAGAAATATGTGAAAGATGGTGTTATTATGGTCTCTTCTTGGCAGTTAAAGCAAGGGCCTATTTTTAATTATATCCATTATTTAACGCGTGGACTTAATAAAAATTATACGGAGAGTGTGAGTAGAGATTATCATTTAATATCATCTTACCCCACACTAACGCCTAAGCAGAGTGCGGTGCTTTTTTTTCTGATGCATGGTGTGCGGATCAAGGTGATTGCGCAAGTGTTGTCTTTGTCGGTAAGAACCGTTGAGCATTATGTGGCTTTTATCAAAGACCGTATGGAGTGTGCTTATGGCTCACAATGCGTTGAGCTTGGTCATGTTTTAGGCTATGACAGGCAAGTGCCACTGTCTTTGGTTGATTGCGATTTATTAGCTTGTATTCAAGAAAGTGGTTCGCGTTTTATCAGCTAAAAAAATCCCTCCATGTAGGAGGGATTAGTCTTTGTTATATAATTTATTATTGAGATGGTTTAACTTTATAAAGTAGTCGAGGCTTTGTGGCTATCATCATGACGAGACTGCATGCTTTGTGTGCCAAATAATATACGTAGCTGGTCGGAGGCGTTCTGGGATGTCCTAAATTGTCCACTTGATATGGGTGTGTTTAGATTGTCCATGGAGGAAACCGATGGTGCCATCGTCTGGCCATGACTTATCACAGTTGCAGGTACATGGCCATCCTGAATGTTGAAAGCGTTATGATCAGGCTGATTAGTGCGCGCATCTTCCATGGCAAGTCTGTGTTGTTGATACCATGCATATAAGATTTGTTCAGGATGTTTGTCACATTGGCTGAGTGCCTTCAAGGCTTGTTTGTGTTCGAGCGTAGGCAGTTGTCCCTCACAAATTTTGTGAATTAATATCGTGGCTAATTTTGCAATGGCTTGGCCATGCTGAAAGGTAGCTAATTGTTTTGCAAAACGCTTAAATGTGCGAGTTTCATCTGTGCGATCTTCCGCATTAATCCACTTTAAAGGTTCGTTTTTTAGAATATTACCCACTTTTCCTGATCGATGTTTAAGTATTTGTTGGCATACATTGGTCAATGCATTTTTTACATGAGTATTGAGGTGAATAGAGTGATCCACAAACATAATAGATTTCTCGGAAAATTGTGCCATGGCTTGCGCGACGTCCCTAAATTTCCCAGGAGTTCTTCTGTTGTTTGGCTGTGTGGCTTGTGCTGTCAGGCTTGCTTCATCCCAGCCATCCAAAGGAAAGGTATCGTGGGGGCGAGCGTTTCGTAGTATAGGTGGGGGTGTTTTGACCGTATTGCGTTGCGTGGTTTCTGGTGATGTAATCCCAGGCTCTGGAATGGATGGATCATGAAAAGAGATCTCCTGCCAGTTATTTTTGGATTCGGAAATAGGTATGGTTTTACGCAAGCTTTTGAAATTCGGTCTTGCTTTATCTCTAACCTGTTCACTATCATTTTCCTCTGCATCAAGCGATGTGTTGCCCTCAATCAAAAAAGATTGATTGTGTTGATGTGTATGGGATTCAAGCATAGGTGTGTTTTTTTGTGCACTATGATCACTTGAGGCTTCTTCATCACTAGCATGCTCACCATCATTTGCTTCGACGACAGGCGATGTACTGCCTTTAGCAATGGCATCTAAATGATTCGTGCTTGTTTGCGCGCTGGCATCGGTATAAGCAGTAGATGTTTGATCAACAGGGAGGGTAGGGAGTCGTGCTTCTTTTTCAGCGATCAATTGTTCTAGTTTTGCGATCTTATTGTTGAGCGTGGTAATGAATGGTTCTTTGAATTTTTTTAAGGGTGTTGATAGTTTTTTTGCGAACGTTATCTCGTTGCGAAGTGTTGTTTTTTTCTTATTTAGTTCCTTGTAGTATGCATTAATCTCTAAAAGTAATTGGTCTAAGCATGGATTGGCTGCTGCATCAGAAGAGAGTTGAAATGTTGAGTTATTATGGGTTTCTTTCATTGTATTATCCTTCATTTTAGTTATGGATGAATCCCTCATGTGGGGCTTGTCATTAGCATATGACATGACAAACGAAGGTAATAGGGTATTTTATACCCTATTGTCATCATGGTTGATTTTTTTGCAAATCAGTATGGTGGCAAAAGGTCAGGGGGTAGTGATAGGGTGATTAATCGAAGTCTCGTGGTTGATGTTGATGGCTTGGCGTATATCAGCAATATCTTACAGACGTTCAGTGAATATCACCTAGCCTATATGCCTTTGTGCGAGAGAGGCGAAATGAAGGGCTTGATGTTTGTTTAAAAAACGGCTAGAATTTTGCCATGGGTCGTTAGCTCAGTTGGTAGAGCATCGGGCTTTTAACCCGCTGGTCGAGCGTTCGAGTCGCTCACGACCCATGCATTTAAGACAATATCTTATGGAAGAACATCCACAACATCTCTCGGACCTTTCTCTTTTACAGCGACAACTTGAGTCGTTGAAAGAAGGTTTTGAGTGGGCAAAGCACACGCAACGTTTGCTTGAAATCGACACGGCGCTCAGTGATGAGTCTGTTTGGTCTGATCGTGAGAAGGCCCAGGCTTTAAACCAAGAAAAATCACAACTTATGCGCCGTGTAGAACCGCTTGATACGTTGACTGAACAGTTAGAAGAAGCACAAGAGTGGTTGGCTTTAAGTTTCGCAGAGGAAGATCGTGCACAGTATCAAAGTGTGCTTGAAGATATCACGCGGTATCGTAAAGCTTATCAGCAATTATTAATTCAAAGAATGTTTTCTGGTCGTCATGATGAAAATCATGCTTTCTTAGAGGTGCAATCAGGTTCAGGTGGTACGGAAGCCCAAGATTGGGCGGCGATGCTCATGCGTATGTATATTCGCTGGGGGGATGCACATCAAATGCGTGTGAATGTCGTGGCGGAAATGCCCGGTGATGTCGCAGGTATCAAGCATGCCACATTACATATACAAGGTCCTTATGCTTATGGTTGGCTCAGAACAGAGACAGGTGTGCATCGTTTGGTGCGTAAGTCACCTTTTGACAGTGGTAATCGTCGTCATACATCCTTTGCGTCTATTTATGTTTCTCCTGAGGTGGATGAGGATGTCGATGTCACTATCAATCCCGCGGATTTACGTATTGATACGTATCGATCCAGTGGGGCAGGCGGGCAGCATGTGAATACCACCGACTCGGCCGTTCGTTTAACGCACATGCCTACAGGTTTAGTGGTGCAGTGTCAAAGTGAGCGTTCACAGCACCAAAATAAAGCACAAGCCATGAAGCAATTACGTTCGCGCTTACATCAGTTGGAAGTGGCGAAGTTACGAGAAGATCAGGCTGCGATTGAAGCGGCAAAATCAGAAATTAGTTGGGGTAATCAAATTCGTAATTATGTATTAGACCAATCTCGCGTCAAAGATGTGCGTACCCAAGTAGAAACTGCTGACACACAGCATGTGTTGAATGGTGGCTTGGATGCATTTATTGAGGCCAGTTTAAAGCAAGGAGTTTAATGTGACACAAGCCACAGAACATGAACTACGTCATGAAAAATGTCAACAATGGAAAGAAGGTGGCGCAGCCTATCCCAATCAATACCGCCCGACTCATCAGGCGGCTTCACTCAAAGCGGACTACCCAGATGCGGCGTCTTTGCCAGAGACAACGTTGAAATTTGCTTTGTGTGGTCGTATTCGCTTATGTCGTCGTATGGGTAAAGCCAGTTTTATGCACCTTCAAGATCATACTGGCCAGTGTCAGCTTTATTTTCGTCAGCAAGATTTAGGGGAGGCTTTGTATGAGGCATCGAAACAGCTAGATCTTGGTGATATCATTTATGCCAGTGGTCATCTCTTTTTTACTAAGATGGGTGAGTTGTCTCTATATGTAGAGACTTTTGCCTTATTGAGTAAATCGCTTCATCCTATGCCTGAAAAATTTCATGGCTTGCATGAAGCAGAGCTTCGTCATCGCCAGCGTTATCTTGATATCATGACCAATGATGAAACACGTCATGTGTTTGCGTTACGAAGTCAACTACTCCATCATCTGCGTGCTTTTCTAGTCGAAGAATCCTTCATGGAAGTCGAAACACCGATGATGCATGTGATTCCAGGTGGCGCCGCTGCGAGACCTTTTAGCACGCATCATCATGCCCTTGATTTGCCCCTATATTTACGTGTGGCGCCGGAACTTTTCCTGAAACGATTAATCGTTGCAGGTTATGATCGTGTGTTTGAGTTAAATCGTAACTTCCGTAATGAAGGGTTATCGACACGCCATAATCCTGAGTTCACCATGGTTGAGTTTTATCAGGCCTATGCCGATTATGAGACCATGATGGATTTAACCGAGCGCTTGCTTTGCCATTTAGCCGATACTTTATTAGGACGTCGTGTCTGTCGTTATCAGGATCATGATATTCATTTTGACGCACCTTTTACCCGTCTAAGCATGGCAGAATCTGTGTTGGCCAAGCATCCTAGTTTATCTCAGGCTTGTTTGCGTAATGCAGAGAAAATGAAGGCTTATTTGGCCGATCAGGGTGTATCATGTGACGAGAAAGACCCTGATTTAATGATGGTTGCTTTGTTTGAAAAAACCGTAGAGCCTAGCTTGATTCAACCTACTTTTATTACCGATTATCCCATCGCTGTCTCGCCACTGGCCCGACGTCAAGATAAGGATCCAAGTCGCGCAGATCGTTTTGAATTATTCATAGGTGGACAAGAAGTGGCGAATGGTTTCTCAGAGCTGAATGATCCAGAAGATCAGGCGATGCGTATGCGTGAGCAGGTTTTGCGCCATGAAGCGGGTGACCAAGAAGCCATGTATTTCGATCAAGATTATGTCACAGCATTAGAGTATGGCATGCCTCCCACTGCAGGCGAAGGGATTGGGATTGATCGGTTGATGATGATTTTTGCGAATCAGGCGAGTATTCGCGAAGTTATTTTATTTCCGTTACTTCGACCAAAGACGGCATGAGTTGATAAGGACCTGTGTGTTGGCGTGATACCACAGCGGTCGCTAAGAAAGGTGCGCATGGGGTTTGACTGGTGATTTTCCCCACCGTTTTTTGTTGTGAGTCTAGTAATGTGGCAAGTGTATCACTCGATTCGGGTAAGGACAGGATACGTGTATGTCGTTTGCTTTCGCCAAGATGTTGAGTGCGTGCAATAATTTCTTGGCCCAAAAAACATCCTTTGGTAAAGCTTATGGCTTTAGTGTTTTGAAAATTAAGCATATGCGGTGTAAATTTTTCGCTTGTTTCATGCGTAATTAGTGTCAGGCCTTGCTGAATGAGCCGTCTCATCCAGGGGGCGCTTGGGTCGCTTTCTACGCTGGGGGTCAGGGTGTTGGTTTCATCCAAGCGATAGCCATCTTGTTGCGATGACGCTGTGTCGTTGAGACAAAAGTATGCTTCATCTTGTAGGATGGCTTGACGAGAAAACTGCGCATAATGATGAAGGTTTTGTTGTATCTTGCTTGCTAATGAGCGGGCAATGATCCAATGGTAAGCATCGACATCATGGCGACATAGCCAGCCACTGGCCATGACTTTACCTTGGCGAGAGCAGTAGGCAGACCAGACGACCTCTTTGATGGCCAGCTTATTGACATCGCAGCTGAGTTGGCCTTGAAGAAATTGGCAGGCTTTGGGGCCCTCAATACGTAAACGTGCAAGATCATACATAGCGTGACTTTAGCAAACAGATTGGTCTATGACAAGAAGTATGTTACCGTGACACTATGATTCATATCAGTGACAAAGCAAAACAAGCAAGGCTTACCCGATCAGCATCTTCTTATAAGGCTTATGCTCAGATCATGCGCGAGATGGGTCGGCGTCTTGCGGACCATATACGTTGGATGAATCATCGTCCTGACATGGTCTTGGATTTGGGCGCAGGTCCCACCTCTGCGTGGTTGGCAACGTGTTGTGATCAGTGGGTTGCATGTGATTTAAATATGGCGATGTGCCAACAGAATGAAGGGAAGGCAGTGTGTGGACGTGCAGAAAGCCTACCATTCGCTAAGCAGTCATTTGATTGGGTCGTGGCTAACGCAGTCTTGCCTTATGTGGATGAGGTGGCGCATGTCATGCAAGAAGTCTATCGTGTGCTTAAGCCTGGGGGCTTTTTCTTTTTTAGTCACTGGGGGCCTGACACTTTAGCACCAGTCAGAGCACTTGCACCCTGGGCAGTGAATACGTTTGAGGACATGCATACATTGGGTGATCGATTAAAAGATCATGGTTTTCATGAGGTGGTGTTAGATCGTCAGATGATTCGTGTTCATTATCCTAGTCCCCGTATGATATGGAAGCCATGGCAAGCCACAGGGTCGTGGTTAAAACAAGCAAGGCCTGCCTCAATACCATGGTCTTTTTGGCGTCATTGGGATACTTTGTATCGTCAAACACATGGTGATCATACGACATACCCCATACCTTACGAGTTAATTTTTGGTCATGCCATGAAGCCCACTTTGCCCACTGTATCATTTCGTGATAGAGCCTATTGATGTCTCATTCACCCATTGATCTGGCGTATTGTTTGAGGTCTTTGTATGGTCTGCTTGGAGATGGATGGTCATTTTTTACCATGACGGTGTTGACTTAATGGGATGATTTCATCTTTTCTTCATACTTTGTGGTTATGATGATGCCATATCGAGTGAATAACACTGAGGGCACAATAATTTATACGTGTGCATAGGGTGGTTCATGACGGTCGTATGTTTGGAGTATTGACCGACAATCATGAGACGACCCTATGCTTTTTTTATGCGTATCATATGAAGCTTTTCAGTTGCTAGACACGTATCGTTTGATGGGTACGCGTCGTGGTGCATGTGTGTAAGCATGTTTTGATACCATGACATTTTGCATTCATGGTCTTAATCATGGGTGGATCGAGTGTTTGGTGTCGTGGTATTTGATTGTTTTGATGATTTCATCTTTTCTTCATACTTTGTGGTTATGATGATGCCATATCGAGTGAATAACGCGGATGGCATAATAATTAAAGTGTGTGCATAGGGTGGTTCATGACGGTCGTATGTTTGGAGTATTGACCGACTATCATGAGACGACCCTATGCTTTTTTATACATATCACACGAAGTTTTTCAGTTGTTAGGCTCGTATCGTTTGATGAATATGTGTGGTGATGTATGTATGTAAGTGAGTCATCATCGATGGAAATTGTGGTTTATATTGTTCGATTCGTGTTAACAATTGCTTAGTTTCTTTAGTAAAGGCTTCTTGTGCGTTTTGACGGTTTGAGAAATGATAGGGCCATTCTTTATGTGTGGCGGTGAGTGGTGTTTTGAAATCATTATGGATTTGAAACCATTGTCCAAAATGATGGGTCAACGATCGAAATGACTCTGGGGGTGTTTCCCCTTTGAGGTAAAAGCCAAGACACATGGCGTATTCAAATAACCTGCCTGTTTTTTGACTGAAAATAGGGAGTAATTCATCTCGTGTGGTAATGTCTTGGTATAGGTCTTTATATTGTCCCTCAATCATACCAAATAAACCGCTGTGTTTGCTCAATTCGGCGATGAGTTTCGCTTGCTGTGTTGGCGTGAGGACATGACTCTCTGCCAATTGTTTGAATGCTTCGCTATGTAGGGCATCACCCACTAGTAATGCCACACTTTCGCCAAATTGACGATGTAAGCTAGGTTTGTTGCGTCGTATATCGTCGTCATCCATGCAAGGAAGGTCATCATGGATGAGCGAATAGGTATGGATCATTTCAAGGCTTAATGCACAGGGGTCAGCCAGTGACAGTGCTAAGTGATGATCCTCACAGCTATTGTAGCAAAGTATAGGGCGAAGTAATTGGCCTGGTGGCGTCATGGCATACACACAGGCAATGCGAAGAGATGTAGGCAAAGCACGTAACGTGGGTAACCAGGTCGTTTCTATATAATGTATGAAGCGTTTACGATGAAGAGTTTTGATCATGAGTTGTATATTTTGCCAATGTTTTTTCTGCTTCATCCAATTGCTTTTGCGCTTCTCGTATACATTCGATCCCTTGTTCATACAAATGCAGGGCTTTATCAAGTGGTAATTGATCTTGCGCCAGTGTTTGATTGATTTCATCGAGCTTGGTGAGTCGTTGTTCAAATGACTGAGGCATATGAGATTTCCAATAAATCGAATTGATGGTAACAAAAAATGAGTGTATTTGCTATGCAGGGGCACGGGCAGTGTATTAGGATTGAGATATATGTTTGGTTTCTGTCACCATGATAAACCCATGGGCGTGATGTCAAGCATATAGCTATCATAGATGATAAGTAGCGATGATCTTTATCTATGCAAGGTGTTGCTACACGTCATCGGTCATCTTTTTTCATGATATGATGCCATGGTTTTTTGGACGACATTATTTTGAGTTGTCATGAAGGGTGGATTCATGTGGTTAAAAAAACTTTATTTATCATGTTTATAAGTGCGTTAAATTGTTGTTTTACATAAAAAAATAGTTTATTATATGTTGGTATGATTTTTTCATAAATGTTTCATAAAAGTATTCTATATTTTCTCATATTGTTTTTTGTTTAAGGTTATTTGTATGTATTTGGTGCAGCCCAGTATTTTGGAGGTCTTGTTTGCGTGGGTATGGCATGGCATGAAGGGTGTGCATATCTGGTTAGCAAGCATGAGCCATGCCTTGCTGTATTTTTTGCATGCGGCAGGGTATGCCCATCACTTATTATATATTCTATTTTTCCGTCCAATCATTATAGCCGTCGATATTTTGCTGGCAGTATTGCTATTCGGTTTGCTTTCCCTATTCATCGGTGCTTTTTTAGAGGGTTCGTATGATAAATTTTTCTTTCTGATAAGCGTTTTGGTGCTCAGTATAGTGGGATTGGTTATAGGGTTAAGAAAGTTATCTCATGTAGTCCATAGCATGTGGGATGTGTGTGCTCAAAAGTGGCCTGCATCCATGAAATTTGTACAGCGTGCCCTGAATGTTATAATGGTGATTAGTGTCTTGATTGGTATCGTTGCTTTGTACCGATGGTATACCAATCAATCTCCCCAAACACTTGGATCTTGCGACCGTGATTTGTCCTCACGTTCTGCAACAAGTGATCAACATAGTTGTGATTTGCCATCGCGTGATACGGTAAGAGATCAGGATGATTGTGATGTGTTTTCGTCGCATGAGGTAGGACATTATGATTATTGTTCCCATGAAACAGATGCTGTGCCAGCGCGTTCATGGGGTCATCTTCCCCGCGTCATGGGTCAAACCAATTCACAACGGCCTTCTGTTGTGATGGCTGTCGTGCTACCAGAAGGAAGTGACAATTTCGATGGAGATTATACAGCGGTTCCGGTGATGAGTATGGGCTTGGACACAGATATTCCTGTTGCAAAAGTGGTAGAAGAAGGCCATGATTCGTCCTTGACTCCTCTGCCTGCTACTTACCGGATGTGAGGTGGGTGATCATCATAAGTAAAGAACGCTATGACTTTATCAATTTTTGAGCGGCATGATCATGGCTGTGCCTATATGCACAGTTTTTCAGTGTTCATAGGTTGGATTATTTAAGAGTGCATGGCGTTGTTCGTCGCTTGCTTAGTCTATGTATCACGATATGGTTGGGTTTTTGTGAATCACGTTGGGTGTTCACAGGGCTGATGGGCTTTCAATGTGTGAGGTGTATGATTTGTTGATGCAAGCAGTGTATTTGATGGGTTGTGTCAATCATTGGTTTTTGCATAAAAAATCATCAGGTTATTTTTTTTCATCATTTATTCATATTTGGTGTGTATCCTATGGGGTATACCATGAAATGGAGAGATATGATGCCACAACAAGTCCCCCCGCTTGCGATGATTAAGATGCTTGTGCAAGTGATGAGAATGGTCCTATTATTAGTAAGAGCTTTGACGCTGGCCACGATGCATCTTTCGATGATCGCAAACGCACACAGTATGGGATTGCGTATCCTATCAGGTATGCTTTTGTTGTGTGCCTTGGTAGGTGCAGGGATAGGTGGTTTTGGACTTTATCTGTTGTACCAGCAATGGCAATCCATGAAGCAAGATGATAAGCCACGTGCGACGTCTTTTCGTTTGAATCATGAAGATTATCGCCGTCTAGGGCTTGCTAAGCCTGCGGGTGAAGTGAAGCCTCTGTCTGTTGATGCGGCATGTCCTGTGGCTATGGCAACGCCTGTGCCGTCTGGTGAGGTCTTGAGGGAGGTGGTTCCCACGGCAAGATTTGCTTAGGCACGGGGGTGGGATGTGGTGATTGTCATAGATAGGCTGTGTGTCGTATCTATGCACGTGTCGGTTATGGTAACTGGACATTTACTTGCTTTGGCGATACATTCATAAAGAGCGTTTCTCAAGGAAGGTCTATGCAAGGTAAGGATAAAAACTTTTGGAGCATGAATCGTTACGGTGATGCGGTGCGAGAGCTGTCATACCGTGAGCCCAGTGTTGAAGAAACGCAATTGTTATTAGATCGTTTACCGCATCTTGAAATGATTCGTGTGATTGGTGAGGGTGAGGATTTGTCTCATCCTGAGTGGCTTGATACCGGTGAGTTTGGTGATCCTTTGTTTTTGCCTAATGATTTTGGTTGGATTATTCAGTATTGGCCCGGTGATTTGACCGGAGAAATTCCGGCTATTGTGAGTGCGAGTATTGGCCATGCTTGGCCTGAGCCTGTTTTCCCTGACATGATGGATGATGATATGGAAGAGCACAGTGGTCGTGGTACGATTGTTCGCCAGACTTTTTTTACTGCGGCCCAATTGGTCGGTTTGGCGAAGGACCAAGGGTGGCAAGGCATTCGTTTCAAGGGTGGTACAGATGCGATGAAGTGGTCGGCCTGGTGTTTTGCAGAGGCCTTTGGTGTTTTGACCGAGGGTTATGAGCCCACACCGGAGGCATTGGCCAGACAAGAAAGGGTTGCCCCCTTAGTCGACGAGGTAAAGCAGGCAGCGATTCAGGCCTTGATGCAGGAAAAGCAGGCCAGTGTGTCGCCTGGCCAAAGTCCAGGGCGCACGGAACAAGGGTCGGATGACGACTAAGCTTGCTTGTTGCGCATCACATTATCTGTGGTGTTACTGGTGTTGGTGTGGTGAAGTCCACTGGTTTGTCCAGCCATGTTTTTGGTGTTGACACACTTCTATGGGTTGATTGATCAGTATGTTTCCTATGCAGCATGTGTATCGATTGAACCACGAGCGCAGCATCTCGATTGCGAGCTGAAGGGTCTGATTGTGCATTGTTTGTGTGATGATGCTGTAAGGCAATGCGCATGATCAATGGCCATAGTTGATAGCTTGGGTTTGCTGTATTTTCTTTCTTAATCATGTTTCTTTCTTGCGGGCTAAAGAGCAAGGAGTTATCATTCTGGGCAAGTTTCTTTAATTCATCGCACCATGCTGTATAATTTTTGAGCTGTATAGGTTTTTGGCCATTGCTTAGTGTGCAAGCCAATTGTTTGCGTAGGCGTGCGCTGGCCTGCAGTAACAGTTGGGTAGACTTGGGCGTTAGAGGAGCATCGAAAGCATCCTTTTCTGCTTCGCTTAAGAGCGTGAGCTTTGTCGATGGCTGTTTTCCTGTCAGTTTTTCCTCAAGTGCCCTCAGCTCGCCTTCGTATAGTGCTTGTTTGGATAGATCGATGGCATAGCGCGGTTGGTTACGTAGGGTTTGTGCTTGTGGAGGCAGGGTGCTTGATTGTGCATACAGTGAATCAAAGGCTGACACATTGTCGCAGCATGGGCGGAGTACGCGCACGATATTTTGATAGATCACTTGTTTTTTCTCGGTCATGTTTTGATACGTGATGGTATGGTCAATGGTGCTGAGTACTCGCCATTGTTCTTGTTCTGTGCCATGGCGTAGTGTGTTCAGTAGCGTGCTGTAAACAAGGACGCTTTCTTCTGCTGTTTGGGCTGTGATAAAATCATGGTGCGTACCTGATTGTTGTACATGTTTTCGATCCAAGAATAGTCCCATGCCTGGTATCATGTTGGCGGCTTTGCTGCCAAGTCCACCAATGTCGGCTTTTTTAAGCATGTCCATCCATCCTTTGTCAGAAGCCCATGCTTTGCCTTGATAGGTGAAACAGTTGCTATCTTGGTCATACTGTAGCGAACGTCGTCGTGTGGCAAGTGGCTTTTTCAATGTTTTCAGGATCAGGCTGCCATAGGGAGAGTCATTGATGCCAAGTGTTTCTGTCTCAATGGCGTATAGGAGTTGTAATCGCACCAAAGGTGTGATGGTGCTGCCAAGGTAATGCTTCAAAAAGCCTTCTTTTTGCGCCGGTGTGCTGGCAGGGTCCTTAAGGATTTTCCATAAGATAGCTTGATTGATTGCAGGTGACTTGGGTGTGCCTGAGGCAAGGTCTAAATCACGATAGACGTCACGTTGATAGGCAAGCATATGCAATGCCGCTTGCATGGGCGTGACGGTTGGTACGATGGGCCAAGAGCTGCTGCGATGATAATAGTGGTCGGTGTAGCGTCCCTTGCTCATCTGAATGTTGCCCTGCGCATCAAGTGGTAATATCGATTTGCCTTGATCTGTTTTAATTTGGATGGGGCCTGTGAAGCCATCACGAAATGCTGCGAGTAAAAAACCATTGATCAAGCCAGCTTGGCGGCTTGGTTTATTGACACGAAGTAGTAAGGTATGGCCTGTGCCATGACGCGCTTTAAAGGTTTGCCAGAGCTCCATGCCTTTGTTGAAGGAGCACCCTGTTGTGGTGAGTGTTTTGCCTTCCCAGGTCAATTTTTCGCCATCATAAATATAAGCTTTTCTTAAAAAACCAAGTTCAGCCAGTGGTTGGCTTTGGTGTTGCGCCTTGACACGGATATTTGGTGAGGTCGTGTACGTATTCAGTGATTCTTGTAAGAGCGTGAAATTGTCATGCAAGGCTTCTGTGGATGGGTGGCCTTTTATTACTTCATAGGCGGCTTTCTGGCCATACATTTTTTTGCAAAAGGCAATGGCAGCGGCTAAATGGGCGCAATGTGATTCGCTTAGCTGTTGGTTCTTACATTTGTTGCGAATCCAAGCCTGCTCTGTTGGACTGATGTCTTTGACTTCCTGCGTTGCCCAGTGGTGGAATAGCGCTTGTTGAAATTGTGCTTTTGTGATGAATGCGGGCATAAACTTATCCTAAACGAAACCTTAAGAATTCTAGCAAAAAAACAAAGAAATGTCAATGAGTAAAGGGTGGGGCAAGGTCTTGTCTTGTGTTTTTGTATGACCATGTTACACTTTTAATCCCTAGGATGTGTGAGCAGAGGCCCTATGAAACAACAATTGCATGCCGAAATAAGCAGTGCGCTACCAGGTGCTGAGATTGAGATTTTGAGTGAAGATGATGTGCATTTTTTTGTGACCGTCACATGGCAGGATTTCAAGTCTTTGTCTATGTTAGAACAACACCGTAAAGTCTACGAGGCATTGTCCGACTCAACCAAAGAAGCGGTGCATGCTTTATCGCTTCATACCAAAGCTTCCTAAGGAGAATAATCATGCATGATGTGATACAACAATTGCTCGATCAACACCCTGTCGTCGTCTTCATGAAAGGCACGCCAACCTTCCCTCAATGTGGTTTTTCAGGCCATGTGATTGAAGTGCTCAAGCAGTATCCCGTCACATTGCACACCGTCAATGTGCTTGAAGATCCTGCGATGCGAGAAGGGATTAAAACCTTTGGTCAGTGGCCAACGATTCCACAGGTGTATGTCAAAGGTGAATTGATTGGTGGTTGTGACATCGTCGCTGCTTTGCATGAGCAAGACCAGTTGGCCGCTGCACTTGATGGGGTGACAGAAGCTTAAGTGGCTGATTCGTCGCGTTTTTCAACCACAGCATCGTGACGTCGTCTTTCTTCTTGTTGAGACCGAGATGCCGGATAACTGGCTCGTATTTGATGCATAAAGCGATCAAGCTCACTCACATAGGGTGGGCGAATACCTAAGAGTTTCATGATGCCTTGGCTGATGACTTTACGAACCATGCCTCTCTCCGTTACACTGCCATCAGTATAGCGAAGTCTTAAGGATTGTAAAGTGCCCCAATGGCCAGCCCCCATATCCTTTTCGCAGCTTCAGACACCTGAAGGCCTCATGGCGCTTGATCAGCGCTTTATCGATTGGTTATCGTCTCAATCCTCTGCCGCAAGCAAACAGTTGCTACGCGTGCGTGAAACCGCCGTATCTGCCCAAGACTATAGCGCGATTATCTTAGAGTTGGCACCTTATTTAGAGTGCTTTCTTGTTGATTTCTTTGACATTGATGAGGCGGTTTCTAAGGAAAGGTCGGCGCGAAGAGCCTTGTCCCCTTTGTTTGCTTTTCGCACTTTTTATGTGGTCAAACATGGCAGGCGTCATCCTGCAGTAGCGCCAGAGGATTGGCATAGGATTCATGCTTGGTTGCAAGAAGCTTGTGGCGAAGAAGGGTTTGGAGAAAGTCGTGTGGCAGCCTTGGGCGTTGCTTGGCAGGCGGATGAAAACGCAGCCTATGAGCGACAACAATTGATTGCTTGGTGTGCAGGGATTTTGCAACATACCGCCTTGCATACATGGGTTGAAGATTGGGTGAGCTTTGTGTTGCCACAAAAACGTGATCCATGGCAATTGGTGCCCACAGCGCCATTACTTCATGACCCTTTTCATCGACAACAAGCTTGTCAGCATCGTGAGCGTCAAGGCTTTGCGCTCACCGATCCGCGTGCACCAACAAAGCAAGTGTTACGTGAAGTGGATTATTGTGTGTATTGTCATAAAAACGAAGGTGATTTTTGCCGAACAGGCTTTCCATTGCGTAAGCAAGATCGACAAGCCGGCTTAAAGCATGATGCTTTTGGTTCAGCCTTAACAGGTTGCCCCCTGGAAGAGCATATTTCAGAGATGAACTGGTTAATACGCCATGACGCCATCATTGCGCCCTTAGCGGTTGTGATGATTCAAAATCCGCTTTGCCCTGCCACCGGTCATCGTATCTGTAATGATTGTATGCGTGCCTGCATTTACCAAAAACAAGATCCTGTGGACATTCCCCAAATAGAGACCCATGCGTTAACGAGTGTGCTTAATTTGCCCTGGGGTGTTGAAATCTATTTGTTGTTAACACAATGGAATCCACTGCGTCAGCGTCAATATTATCCCAAAGTACCCCAAGGTGATCGGGTGATGGTGATGGGCATGGGGCCAAGCGGCTTTACCTTGGCCCATCATTTATTGATGGAGGGCTACCAAGTGTTGGGGCTAGATGGCCTTAAAATAGAGCGTTTGCCCAGCACATGGATCACCGCACCCATGGCACATTATGCTGACATGACCTCAACGCTTGCCAAGCGGGAGGCGTTAGGGTTTGGTGGCGTGAGTGAGTACGGTATCACCGTACGTTGGGATAAAAACTTTCTTAATCTCATTTATTTGAGCTTGGTCAGACGTCAACAGTTTGCGGTCTATGGGGGTGTGCGTTTTGGTGGCACACTGACGGTGGAAGACGCGTGGCGATTAGGTTATGATCATTTGGCATT
Organism: Coxiellaceae bacterium; assembly: GCA_902601155.1. Lineage (GTDB taxonomy): Bacteria > Pseudomonadota > Gammaproteobacteria > Comchoanobacterales > Comchoanobacteraceae > CACKMC01. The sequence continues at coordinate 39,447 of CACKMC010000003.1, forward strand.
GGCAGTCGGGGCAGGCTTGCCTCAAGCCTTGTCCGTTCCCCGTAGTATGGCGCCAGGCATGCGCTCTGCCAATGATTTTTTGATGGCGCTGCATGTGACCAGTGCAGCCCACGAGGATAGTTTGGCGAGTTTACAATTGCGCTGGCCAGTGGTGGTCATTGGTGGTGGCTTAACAGCTGTCGATGCGGCGACAGAGGCGCAAGCCTATTATGCTCTACAAGTACAGCGTGTTCATGCACGTTATCATGCCATGACGGCACGGTGGGGAGAGGCCAGTGTGCGTGCACAATTTGCACCGGATATGATGAAAGTGATTGATACGCAGTGTGCACACGCGCAACATATCATGGCGTGTCGTGCCCGTGGTGAATCGGTGTCGGCTTATCTCCAAAGTCTAGGTGGCGTCACTTTGGTGTATCGTAAACGCATGGAGGATTCGCCTGCCTATCAACAAAATCATGAAGAATTACATCAAGCGCTTCAAGAAGGTGTGCTTTATATGTCACAACATGCACCGGTTGTCGTCGCTTGTGATGAGCAGGGTCATGTGGCAGGTTTGGTATGTCAAGCCATGCATCTTAATGCCTCAGGTGAGTGGGTTAAACAGGGGGAGCCCGTGACACTGCCTGCACAGACGATATTGGTGGCCACAGGCTCTAAGCCAAATGTAGCCTATGCGTTTGAGCACCCTTCCACATTTAAGCGGCATCGTTTCACGTATTTGGCCTATGATGAGCCAGGTGAGGGTCGAGTCAGTGAAATTTCTCATTGCAAAGGCAAGCGATGGGGGCCTTTTACAAGCTACCAACAGTATGGTGCTGCGGTTAGTTTTATTGGCGATACCCATCCTGCATTCCATGGCAGTGTGGTGAAAGCGATGGCTTCTGCTTTACGCACTTATCCAGAGATTGATCGTGTGCTTCAGGCATCGAGATCGGCTCGCTGGGCAAGAAAAGCCTGGTCTTTTCAGTCCGTGAGTGAGCGTTGGTGGCAACCGACCGTCATGGCTAAGGTCTCTGCGCCAGAAGGTGGGGTTTGGTTGACCGTGCGTGCATACCAAGTCGTGTCACACACAAAATTGGGGCATTGGTTTCGATTGCAGCGACTCAGTGGGCTAGGGGGGCAGCGCCAAGCGATGTTGGCTGAGGCAGTGAGTGCGCCCTGTTTTTCATGGGATGTGCGAACAGGTCATCTGACTTTTTACCTGGCGGGTACCTCGTATGCTGAGCAGGTTTTATTACAAGCAAACGTGGGGGATACACTGAGTGTGATGGGGCCAACAGGCGTGCGCACACGCTTGCCTAAAGCGGGTGAGTCGGTGATGTTGCTGGCAGATGCCAAGCATATGGTGCAGGCATGGAGTACAGCACAGCATATGCATGCCGATGGGGCTAAAGTCACTATGCATGTATTGTGCCATGCTGGGGATTTGCCACGCTTTCAAGATGCCTGTGCCAAAGTATGTCACGGCGTGCACTGGTGGCGGGTGCAAGATCGTCAGGCTTTTGCGTGGGATGATTTTGTTGCGTTGACGCCTGAGGCTATGCAAGCAACCTGGGATACACCCTTGTCGATGATACGTTCATGGGTGGCACCACCTTGGACAGATTGGTTAAAACTGGCTTTGCCACAATGGCGCGAAGCGGGGGCTTTCAAAACGTCTGCGGTGTGTTATGCCTCTGTTGCTGGGCCTGTTCAATGTGCGTTAAAAGGGGTGTGTGCACAATGTTTACAGTGGCAAATTGATCCGATGACAGGCCGTCGTCGTAAGGCTATTTTTGCTTGTTCATGGCAGGAGCAACCGATTGATGGTGTGGATTGGCAGCATTTCAGTGATCGCCAACGTTTGGACCAGCCCATGCGTCAATTGAACCAATTATGGTGGGATGTTTGTCAAGGAGATGATCAAGATGCGTGATCAGCCACATGCCTATGGAGGGGTGAGTCGTTATTTGCATTGGGGTGTGGCTTGGCTTGTGTTGGGCATGTATGCCGTGAGCTGGTGGATGCGTGATTTGCCTGCACACTGGAAGTCTTCGGCTTATATGTCTCATAAATGGCTTGGTTTAATCGTGCTTGCTTTGGCTTGTTTGCGATTATGTCATCGTCTACACCAAGGCTTTTTGCCTTTGTGGGACAAGCCATGGATCGCTTGGGGGGTGCGTACTTTACAGTGTTCACTTTATGGCTGTTTATTGGGTTTGCCTTTGACAGGGTGGTGTATGTCAACTGCCGCAGGTCGTGCACCTGCGATCGGTGCTTGGGTCATGGCCATGCCAGGCGTGTCTTTGGATGTTGGCTTAGCGCGGTGGGCAAATGCATGGCATCATAATTTTTTATACGCATTGGGTGCATTATTGTTGTGCCATGTTGGCGGCGCCTTTTATCATTATAGGCATCAAGATAAACCGATATGGCGGAGGATGTGGCATGGTACAGCATGATTATGACATCATGATTGTTGGGGCTGGCTTGATGGGCTTGAGTATGGCTTTAGCGTTGGCAGATACTGATTGGTCGGTGTGTGTGATTGATGGCGCGAAAGCGCCTACTTCGCAGACGCCTCGTTGGGGGCGGGTCAATGCTTATCATGCGGAAACAGTGGCTTGGCTGACGCAGCTTGGTGTATGGCCCAACATAGATGACGCCTATCAGGCACCTTTTCGTGGGATTTGGGTGGGGCAACAAGGTCGTGGCCATATTCACTGGGAGGCAGAGGATGATAAGCCCTTAGGGTATTTTGTGCCAAATGATGCGGTATTGATTGCGATGCGTGATCAATTACTTGCGAAGGGTGTGCCGATTCATTGGCAAACACCCCTTGATTCATTAGTGTTTACCAAGTCGTGTGTTCAGGCGGAGCATTCGGCATGGTCAGGTTCCGCGCGCTTAGTATTAGGGGCAGATGGCGCGCGTTCGCGCGTGCGTGAAGTCGCGGGCATTGCTTGTGAAACGATTGATCATGATCAGCAATGTTTGGTGGGTATTTTGAAGATAAGTGGTCATCACGAATCGATTGCTTGGCAGCGGTTTCTTCCTACAGGCCCACTTGGCTTGTTACCGTTGAATGGGCCCTATTATTCACTGGCTTGGAGTGTGCGTTCTCATGAGGCTGCACGCTTGTTGGCACTTGATGACAAGGCTTTCTTGGCGGCATTAAATGCGTGTGATTTACCGGTGTCAGCAGGGCGTGTGCTTTCTTGTGAGCATCGTCAAGCATTCCCATTGATATCACGTCATGCGTCACGTTATGATGCGCACCGTTTGGCTTTGATGGGTGATGCAGCGCATGCCATTCATCCATTAGCAGGATTGGGTGCGAATATGGGCTTTCGTGATGTGAAGGTTTTGGCTAGTTTATTACGTGAATCCTCCCTGGATGAGGCATCACTTGGTTTGTGTTTGCGTCGTTATCATCGAAGTCGACGTGCTGAAAATGCGTTCATGATGCATGCGTTGCATACCATGAATGAAGTGTTTCAGTATGATCATATGATTGCACGTAGTTTGCGTGCACTGTTGCTGGCCGGTGTTCAGCGGTGTACGGGCTTAAAAGCTTTGTGTCGTCATACGGCTTTATCGGTGTAGTCTATCGACTTGACAGTCAGTGAGGCGCTGTGGTTTAATGAGAATCGTTATCATCTTTAGGATTTGGGTATGACCTTGGCAGATGCTTCATGCGGTCAATGGCTTCGTGTGGTCGGCTTTCACGCTTCGACTATGAGTAGTTACCGCCAGCGTTTGATTGGTATGGGCTTAGTGCGTGGTGCACGTTGTCAAGTTTCCCAATTAGCCCCCTTAGGTGGTCCTTTGTGTTTATCGGTATTGGGTGCCACATGGATGTTACGTCGAAAAGAGGCGGCTTGTATTGAAGTCGAGGTAGAATGACGCGCCGAATTGCCTTGATTGGCAATCCCAACAGTGGTAAAACGCTATTATTTAATCAGTTGACAGGCCAGCATGCACGCGTCGGTAATTGGCCGGGTGTGACTGTTGAGCGCCGGGAAGCTTCTGTGGGTGAGGATGCATGGATTGATCTGCCTGGTTGTTATCATTTACTGCCACTGTCGCATCATGAGCCTATTGATGAAGCAATCACGCGTGATTATGTGTTAAAAGATACCCCTGATTTATTAATTAATGTATTAGATATCAGTCAGTTAGAGAGGCATTTGTACTTGACTTTGCAGTTGATTGAGCTGGGTGTGCCTATGATTGTTGTCTGTAATAAAATGGATTTAGTGTCCTTTGGTGAGGACAGGCTGCAGGCTTTGTCACAAGTATTGGGTTGCCCTGTCTGGGGTGTGCAGGCTACGGATCCAAGCAGTTTATGTCGACTTCAAACGCCCTGGCAGTATGCCAAAGTACCGAATGAAGCCATTGTACCGCTTGCTGATTGTGCGGCATTGGTGGCTGATTTACGTCAAACATTACAAGCCCATGAACCGCAGGTAAATCGTTTGACTGCATTGATTTTAGAGTATGGTGCTTCGCATGCATTGGCACCTAAGTGCACTCTGATTAAAGCACATTGTGGTGCATCGTGGCCTTATGAGATTGTGCGTGCAGAGCAACGTTATCAATGGATTCATGCTTGGATGAAGCGTTTGGCTTTGCATCAAGACAGTGCACCCACACGCGCACGTTTAGATCAAATATTATTGCATCGTTTTTTTGCACTGCCCTGTTTTTTTATGGTGATGGCGCTGTTATTTTTTGTCACCATTCAAGGTGCAGGCATCTTGGGTCAGTGGATCACATTGTTGGGTGAGCAAGGCTTGATAGATACTTTGCTTGTGCCGATGGTTCACTCTGGGTGGGTCAAGGCTTTTTGGCTTGAAGGGGCCCTAAAAGGTGCGGTGTTGACCTTAAGTTTTGTGCCGTCATTGTGGGCATTATTTTTTGGATTGCATGCGTTAGAAGAGTCAGGTTATATGGCCCGTGTTGCCTTTATGATGGACCGTTTTATGCAGTATCTTTCACTGCCGGGCCGTGCATTTATTGCCATGATGGTTGGCTTTGGTTGTAATGTGCCTGCTTTGATGGCCACGCGTGTTTTAGGGTCGTATCGTGAGCGCTTATTGACGGCGCTGATGATTCCATTCATGTCTTGTAGTGCGCGTCTCGCAGTGTTTGCGGTATTTGCTCATGTTTTCTTTCCTCGCACAGCCTTTCTGCTGGTGCTTGGGCTGTATGTGTTAGGCATTGGGGCTGCGGTGATCACTGGTTTGGTGGCGCGATTACTTTGTGTGTCGGCAGATACCTCGCCTTTGGTGATGGAATTGCCGCCGTATCAGTGTCCCAGGTGGTCTTCGGTGGTACGAACCGCTTCACGGAGTGTGGCTTCTTTTTTGACACGTGCCGGTATGGTCATTGTGCCGCTGGCTGCTTGTTTGTCATGGGCGGGTCATTGGGGGGAAGGGGGTGTTTATGTCGCTGATTTAGCGCATAGTCTATTGGCCACTTGGTCGAAATCATTGACTCCATATTTCTCGCCCATTGGTATTGCGTCAGATAATTGGCCCGCGGTGGTGGCTTTATTAACGGGTGTGTGGGCCAAAGAAGTGATGTTGTCAGCATTGGGTGTATTGTATCAAACCCAGGCGGCGATGCCCGTGATGTCACTTTGGGAAGCCATGCGTGCTGTGCCGATGGATATGTTTCATATGACGTCAGTCACGCCATTGACTGTGCAGGGTTTGGTGGCGCACTTTCATCACAGTACGGAAGCCCTTGCTTACTTGGTTTTTGTCAGCTTGTATGTGCCTTGCATGGCAACTGTGGCCACTTTTAAGCGAGAGCTGGGTCTTCGATGGTCGGTATTGTCTGTTATCTGGTCTTTGTTGCTTGCCTATAGTCTTGCTTGTCTTGCGATGCATGGTGTGGCGATGATGTCATTGATTTTGATGGCGATGCTTTTTGTATTGGCATGGGCAGTGGCTTGGAAATCGAGAGGTTGCGTCGTATGAGTGTGATGCGTTTAGCGGCGTGTTTACAGGCGTCATGGGGGCCTATGGCACGGCGAACTTTAGCGGCCAAGTGTGGTTGGCCTGAAGAGGTTGTGGCAGAGCGTATGCGTCATTGGTTGGATCTGGGTTATGTGCGTGTGCTGGATCATTGTCCTATGGGGCAGTGTGATCACTGCGTGCATCGACAGGATACTTTTTACCTTTGGTTGGGTCGTCATGAATCATCACGCTCTGGAATAGCGTCGATTCCAGTTGTTGTGAAAGCCAATGTTGAAGTGTGCTAAGCTTATTTTGCTTCCAGCGAGCATGGTCTGTATAAGCCCATTGGCGAATGAAGGGTAGCCAGGCATAATCTACCCAGCGTGGTTTTGTGCCAAGCATGCCAGCTTGTTGTTGTAAACAGGCATCAAGGTGTTGAAGTATGGTCATGCCTGCTTGGTAGTGATCCATTGACTGGGTGTCAGGGTAACGATTGGGGTATTTGTATCGATTTAAATGAGGAATAAAGCATTGGTGTAGTGTATGAAGACTTTTGTCTTGTGTGTGTTTTTCTGATACATCGATGGACCACTGTAAAGGATCACGGTGTTTAAGTGCCCATTGCATGATGTCGATACTTTCATCGATGATGTTGTGCTCAGATAGCATAAGAACGGGTACTGTGCCTTTGGGGGATAGATTGAAGAGTTCGTCTGGCTTTTGGCGAAGATTAACAGGGATCCATTCATAGGCGTAGCTTGCATAGTGCAACGCCATGCGTGCACGCATGGCATAAGGACATCGACGAAAAGTGTAGAGTATGGGTAAGGAAAGCATGGGGGCACGTGGGCATGACAGCATGCGCTTATTTTAGGGCTGCGTTCAGCCCAAGTCAACTTGACAAACGATGTGATATGCGGTATTTTGTTATGTGATAAATCGAAAGAAGAGAAAAGTAATGCAAGATAACAGTATTAATAATAAATTAATTGGCGACATAAGAGAAGCTTGTTCTGGTATCGCGGCACCCGAGTATCGTAAGGGCAATCCAACGCTGTTATATAATAGGATGTTGACTTTGCAATCGACGTTAGATTGCATCGATCCTAGTGTTGCGCTATTATTCAAAACTTTTCTCTCAAGAACCTACATTCAAAAACAGGGTGGAAGGGTCTTTCCTCGTCAAGCGAATGACGGCGATGGAAATTTTACAAGCCTGAAAAAGGCTGAAGAGATATATGGTCATGCTTATGGGTTTTATCAATTGTATCGCCCGGTTGTGGTGGCATTTAAGACCAAGTTAAGCATCGATGCAAATCAGAGCAGTTTGGATGAATTTTTTGCGCACAATCCCGAGGGGCATTCAAAAACATCTCAAGTAATGGATGTTCTTCGATCAGAGGCTGATTGCTATGATGAATTAGAAAAGGCACTTAATTTCAGCCCATTAGACTCACTTGTCCCCGAGATGCCTGATGTATCAAGTGATCAATCGTCGGAAGAGATGAAGCGATTCTCTGATGCCTTGAATCCGACGATTACAGCATTTAATGATTTACGCAAAGCATTCATCAATACAGGCAAGGGGAAAGCCATTCAAGATTTGATCGATGAATTTGAGTTTGCTCTGCGTGAGTGGAAAACAGCGTATATGAACGAAGAGAATCCAGACCCACTAGATCTATCAGCATGGCAAGATTCCATGAATGGGATTGTTCAAGCAATGGGTTTGACGCAATTAGAGAAGGCTCGAAATGCTATCATGGAAGCGGCATATAATGCGTTAATAAATACACTTCCGGATGAATCTACGAGAGCACAATTTAACCAGTTAGAAAAAACACAGCACAATTTAATGTTATTAGCTACACAGTCGCCCTTGTTTATGACTATATTATCTAGCAACCCTGCTTTAATAGACAAAATAAAGGCTTGCTTTGCTAAGTCGATGTCTGATGTTATGAAGGATAGTATTACTAAGATTTGTGCTGAATTTCAGGGAGCGTTAGGCAACACACAAAACAAGTGTGATTATTTACTAGGCCTAAGAAAGCAGGTTAATCAGATGATTGGTTCTGATTCATTCAAAATATTTGCAAATCGTATTTTTATCCAACCGCTTTCTTTACAAGTAGATTGGGACGCGGCAACTTTGACGGTATCTTCGCAAGCTGGACAGTTCACACAAGCATTTCCTTTGCATGACAAAGATTCTCTTAATGAATTAGTCAACAATTATTTTAAAGATTATCCTAATAGTCAGCCATTTATTGGCTCTGAGGTGCATCTTTGCGTGCATATGTTTAACACGTCAAGCCCCTTGCATGCTTGCTTTCTTCATGATCTTTATCAGAGTGTTCAATCACCTGAGGTCAAACGCTTGGTGCTTCGAGATATTGACGAACATATCACAAGGCCCTCAAATCCTAAAGATCAAGATTTATTACAGTCTGATCAAGCGGTTATGCAAAAACTCAGGGATTATCTAAAAACATTGGATAAAAAAGGATCTTTTGCACCTTCCCCAGTGACAACACCCGAGATAGTGTGTAAAGCAGTGGCGCACTCTCCAACAAGCAAGTCTGCTAAGACTATGCCATGGTTGCAAGATGTGCCGGCATTAGAACCAATCAATATTTTTTTTACAGACTATGTGAAGCCTTTATTGTACAAGGAAGGTCAATCCGCTACATTTGATTCGATAGAGAAGCATAGGGGTTACTATGGGACGTTGGCTGATTCATGCAATGAAAAATTGCAATCCTACAGTAGTAGTCATTATACTTGGGCGTTATATGAGCATAGAAGTCTAGACATAGAGGTCAGCGGCCGGCGTCCGTTTGTATTGAATCGTCATTTTTGGGGTATTGCTTCGAGTTTATTATGCCATCAACGTAGTATGCAGAGTGACGCTTTAAAAATTTTAGGTCATGCCTTAGGTAAGCAACCTCTCGATTTATCGCTATCATTTGTTGAGTATCATGGAAAAATGGTGAGTCGTGATAAAGCATGGACAGAAACCATGACACGTTTGATTAATAATCGTGGTGAATCATTATGGCTAGGTCAAGAACCAGCTTTTGGTCATCCCTTTCTACATGGTCGTGAGTATCTATCAGAGATACAAGCGCAATGTCAGGCGCCTACTTATGACACGCCAAATCAGGCGTTGAAAGACAGTTTTGCAGAGAATGTAAAAGGCATCACAAGCCTACTACACGACACATGTGAATTTTTGCAGAAGCACAACGAAACATTTGATGCAGAATTTGAGGATATCAAAAGTGAGTTACTAGATAAGTTGGACACTTGGCGAGAAGGTGAGATAGCTAAAATTAAGGGCCATGGTGAAACATCTAACAAGGCACGTCAGAAGATTACTCAGCGATGCGTTGAAAAGAAAACATCTATTGAGCTTGGCACTCACCCAAACTTTAATAAACACAAGAGCCAGAGAAGCAAGGCATTAGCAGACAGAGAAATGTCATTCAAAAAAACATGTGATGAATACATGAAAGCATGGATTCATGACTTGGCAAGCAGCGAATTTAAAGCTTATGCCAGAAAACATTTCTTAGACAAACGAAAGATTGGATTATTATCTGCCACGCTTTGGGAAGGCTTAACCGACACAGAACACGTCATGCTAAAAGGTTTACTACTACGTGGTATGTCCTTTTTAGCATGTGATTGGGATAGAGATCCTGGTGACATATTTTATGACAGGCATTGTGAGTGGTCATTGTCGTCAGCTTTTCAAAAATTAAATCCCAAGACATTTGTTCAGTATGCCGTTTTAATATTTTTTATGCCTGATTTAGATAGTGAGGTGAGAGGCCTGGATACATTACAACGCGTACACAGCCCTCATGTTGAGAAGAGTATACACGAACAGGGCTTTCAAAAACTGTTATCGTCTAGGCAAGAAGAGCAAGAATCATCTGAAGATACCCCGACTCCCTCGGAAGAAAATAAGGTGCCATCTTTTACTTTTCAAAAGGCACAAGGTGGGCAATATGCTTCTGGGATGTGTCATATGCTTCAGGGTGGATTCTATCATACTGACGATATAGGTCAGGTGCTTAGTCAATGGTTAGGAAATCAACACATCCTATTGCAGTCTGTCAGTATAAGCGAGTCAGATAAAGCATGGGTGGGGGCGATGTTGGCGCATCCTAAGTTTGATAAAAAGATCCAAGCATATGATCTTACGCAGGACCATGCACACCCGCTAAAACCCGTGATAGATTATGTGGGCAAATTATTTAAAGACAGTAATTGTCCTACTGTCCAACCTGAAGCCATGGTGCGTCGCCAGTTAAATTTATCGATGGAGGTGATTCAACATGTGGTGATGCATGCGTGTTTAAATCCAAAGAATAGAGAGGCAGCGTTTTTTGAAGCGTATATGAAACCATTGCTTGATATTTTGAGATGGTTTGTGGAAAAAAGTAAGCCGGGTGTGACCGTAAGAGATAGTAATGACAGTAATTTATTGGTGCTCCGTCAGGTTATTTTAACTTTGATAGCCTATGAAAAAGATAGTCAAAAACAGCTGGATTTGAGTCAGCAATGGGCCAAAGTTGAACTTCAAGCTCATGGGGTTTTGGTGCCGGAATTATCAGGTGATACTAAGATCTTAAGACAGTTTTTGCGAACGCGTGCTTTGAAGGCGGGAAAATTAAAAGCATTCAAAGGAAAGGCACAGCTTAATTTGCAGGAAGAAGAGGAGGCTCAAAAGCAATATCCTATATGTTTGGCAATACGTGGAAATGAGTATACGATCCAGGCCGCGAGTGACTCAAGCCAATCAGATGTTATGGAAGTTACGGCCGAGGTATTAAAATCTAGCCATGTTGACAAAGTATTGAATGATGATCAAGACGAGGTTCTTAGAAAGTTGTTTGGTACATCCTCCGACGAATATTCGATGACTGAGAAGCTGAATCCTTCCTTGATGATGGGTCAAAGTGGTCGAAGTCAACTGGTTCGATTGATGGCGCCGGGTTCTAAGCATGCCTTAATCGTTGAAGATTTAAAAAAAGTCATCTCTGAATACCGTTTATTCATTGGTTATAAGGGGGAAACGTATACAGAAGATCTCACGCTTCCAATTTTCCTGGTTATAGAGATGATGAGGAGTACGCCGGGTTCTGAGCATCCCTTAATCGTTAAAGATTTTAAAAAAGCATACGACGACACTACCTACGATTTATCCATTGGTTATAAGGGGGAAACGTATACAAGAATGGTCACGCTTCGAAGTTCACTGGCTCGAGTGATGACGCCGGATTCTGAGCATTCCTTAATCGTTGAAGATTTAAAAGAAGTCATGACCTACCGTTTATCCATTTGTTATAATGGGAAAACGTATACAGGCGATCTCAAGCTCGAACAAGAGATGTATAAGCACTGGTTGGTTGTTGATACCTTGGTAATTGATCGTCTTACATTAGAAGTGTTGAGTGATAAAGGTTGTGTTGTAGACATTACGCCCAAGGTATTAAAATCTAGCCATGTTGACAAAGTATTGAATGATGATCAAGAAGAGGTTCTTAGAAAGTTGTTTGGTACATCCTCCTACGAATATTGGATGACTGAGAAGCTGAATCCTTCCTTGATGATGGGTCAAAGTGGTCGAAGTCAACTGGTTCGATTGATGGCGCCGGGTTCTAAGCATGCCTTAATCGTTGAAGATTTAAAAAAAGTCACCCGTTTTGAATACTGTTTATCTATTCGTTATAACGGGCAAACGTATACAGCAGATCTCACGCTCAAACAAGCGATGTATACGCACTGGTTGGTTGTTGATACCTTGGTAATTGATCGTCTTACATTAGAAGTGTTGAGTGATAAAGCTTATGACATTTCTTCGGATGCTTTGGTGCCCTTGGTGGGTCGTAATGCAATTGGTGCATATAAGCTCAGTGAGGGCAAATATGCATGCAGCCCCCTTGGTTCACTGGAACGACCCTTTCAGCTTTGTGCCACACGCAAGAAAAAGCAGTCTGACTTTAGTTTTTCAGTGGTTGGAAAAGAAAATGAGTGGCGCTATGTTGGCCATTCTAATGAACAGTATCCAAGGGATGTTGCTTGCCAGGAGTCTCAAGTTGAAAAGGACCGCGATGATGTCAACGGTGCGATGATATTTAAGCAAGCAGATTTGTTTCAATACACTGTATTCAGGTATAAGAAAGGGATTGAGTATTTTACGCATGACTTATCTCAACAGAAGGTGATGCCAGGCTCTCTTAATCTTTTGTTACGTGAGATGGCATGGGTATCGCACTCTTTTTCATATGAAGGGCTAGGCGTGTGGAGCTCCAGCTATCAGGGTGCTAAAAAACTGACAGAAGCACAGTTTGTCCGACTATCTCAGGTTTTTACATGGTTGAAAGATTGCTTATCCATACCGCATCAAGGCTTATGGGGGCAAAAGCATGAGGCTGTTGGCATCGACAACCTCATCCAGACATTTTATGGGCTAAAGTATGGTGAAGCCATAGTAAATTACAGAGGGATGGGATCATTTGGTAAGCAGAATACTCGTGTAGAACGACACGGATTAATGGCGATATTATTTGAAGATCTCCATCAACGTGATCATTTTTCTCGTTTATTGACTTGGCGTCATGATACTTCACAGGATAGCTTGCTACCGTCTACAATCCGGGATTTTTTTGAAAATGATGTTAAAAAGAGGTGCAAAGAAACCACCAAGGTACTCGATACACTGAGAAATCTTAACCCAACAACAGTGTTTTTACCACAAGAAGACTTGATCCAATGTGAATCTTTATTTGCAGGTTATGCCGATGATTGTTTACAAGAGATCATCGCAATAGAAGCATTAAGTGAGGGTGAGAATCATTTTGAGTGTGTCAAGGTAGATGCTGATGCAAAGGATGCTATGTTAGGGGCTGGTGTAGAGGATGCTTTGGAAGATTCTGACACAGAAGAGTCTGGTGCCAAGGCGTCTGAGTCTAGTAGTATACCTAAAGGTTGGGAAAACAAGGCATTAGTATGGCAGGATAATGTATCATTAGGCGCGATTGCAAATTGGATTAATGTGGCTGAGACTGCTATCGATACCGACTATTATTTCCAGACTGCAGGGCTTGCCAGTAAGATTCGCGAGGCCATGCCAGCCCACCGTACACATGGTTTTAGTGATGAGGCCTTGTGTGAGCAAATGGCCTTTGAATTACTCTCTAAACCGCCTTTGCATGCCAGTTCTGCGTGTTTAGAGTTGCTTCCCCATGTGAGGCGATGGATGAAAGTTGCCATGGCAAAAAAATCGTTTGCGCCACTTAAAATGCTATGGAACGATTCGATGGATAACTCTCTGCTATATGGCGATATTGATGCAAAAACCTGGAAGGGTTTTTTCGAGTCATCAAAAGATGATAAAGCGCTTGTAGCAGGCTTGTTAAAGTTCAAAGCACTCTGCATACAGTCACGGGAGTATAAGGTAGGCTGTACACAGACTGATCGTGCGCTTTTCTTTGAGTGGCATATGACTAAAATGGAGGGAAAGCCCATCACTTTGAAGCGTCAGCAAGTGAGAATGGTGCTAGCATCACTCGCTGAGGACCAGCTTTCTATCTTTAATGTGTATTGTGGTTTTGGTAAAAGCTTTTGCTTGCCAGCTTATTCACCTTATCAACCGATGGTGTTTTTATTTCCCTCGCGCTTAATACCTTCTTTTAAGCATTATTTTAGTCGTTTTCCTTATAGTCCTTTTTACATTGAATCCTCATGGCTTCGTGATCATGATTTAAACAGTGCCACATGGGAACATTGTTTTTTATCGATCATAGACGCTTGGGAGCGAGGAGCACCTGTGGTATGTAGTGCTGAATCTATGGCCTTCTTGGGACAATTACTGAAACACTTCGATGCGCAGGACACTTATGCTGCCAAATGCTTTGCCTTGTTAAGGCGAGCAAAATTTGTCATTGACGAAGTAGATGATGAAATTTTAGATCCCTCTGAAACGTTCAAAACGGGATTGAAAGTCACGTCATTACAACCATCCATCCATTTTCTTATGCATGATTTTTGTTTTGCCTATTTTCAAGCGAAGCGTGAAGAAAAATACCTGGGTTCGTTAAGGCATTACCAGCTCTTTTTAGATCGTTTTATGTCGCGCTTTCATGGTAAGGTATTGAACGATATCAATGCCGCAACACTTTCAGCATTACTCGGTCAATGTCAGAAGACAGAAGCAGGTCGATTTGAGTATATCGGTGAACAAGAAGTTCAAGACAAAATACCCACAAAATATCTCATTATCTTAAAGTCTATTGAGGATATGATTCATACCATTGAACGTGGAGATACGACATATGTTTTTCAAAAAGATTTTCGTGTCCAAAATATAGGTAAATCTGGGCTTGCTATACCTGCGGGTTCAGATGATGTGGGTCAATCCAACTCTCGTTTTGCTTCTGTCGAGTTTACTTATTGGCTCACGCATTATTTTTGGATGCACAAGCCAAATGCTGAATTATTGAATCAAAAGTGGGTGCATCAAATCCTATTGCTGTTAAAAGGAGAATATGTTGAGAAACAGCGTCAGGATCTGCGCACATGGTGTGTAGAAAAGTTAGGTAAAGATGGGGAACGACTTGCGGAGGATTGGCGCGAGCATAATAAACCTGATAAAGATTTTCTTGTTTATGCGACGAATTTAGTCGATTCTTTTCGAGCCTTAGCCGTTGATTCTAGTAACAAAGTGTATCAAAAATTTGCTGCACTGTATTTAGCGCATAGGGCGTTATCCGGACTGCGTTTTACCCAAGAAGTTAAAACCACAACAGCCGCTGATTTTATGCATATGTTTAAAAAGCTTGATGGGGTTGCGCTTTCTGCGACAATTCGGCCTCATAATTGTAAGGCTTTGTATAAGGAAGAGTATGCTTTGTATCACAGCGTACCTATGACTGAACAGAGTTTTCGAGGTGAGTGTCTTCAATTGGTTGAAGAGGCGCCATCTGATCAGGTGGTTAAAAAGAAGGAATCAGTTTGTTATAGTTTTCTCGACGAAAAAACGAATCAATGGCAATATGGCTCATTCATTCAAAAATTAGCTCACCATGGTTGTCGCACATTGATTGATCCTGAGGGCTTGTTCAATGAATATCGCATGAAGGGTGGCATAGCGGGTTTTGTCAAGGCTTATTTAAGAGAAGCGGATTCTTTAGCATACGTGGCATATGTTGATCCTGAGGAGCCAACTTTATATTGGTTAGATGGGTCTAAGCGCGATACATTGCACTCAGTACCCATCATCGATAAAAGGAATTTGTCCGTCCCTAGAGACAATGTGTTGGCTATTTTCCCCAACAGTGCAACGGTGGGGGTCGATGTACAACCAACAAGTCAGTCTTATTCAGTGTTGATGACGAGTGTCTTGTCGCAGAATGCCTCTTTTGAAGATTTTATTCAAGCAGCAGGGCGTACGCGTGGCAAAGGATTTCCAGATATTCTGGTGATTATCCATCCGAAAAAACTTGAATTATCAGGGGTGAGTAAGGAAAAAGTCACGGTGAATGCGCAATATCAGGTGCTCATCGATGGGGAGCTGATGAACCATGGGCATTGGCTTAGTCATCTAGAGGCGCGGCGTACAAAGAGAGATGAATCCGAAAAGGTTCTCATTGCAGCGCAAATAGTTGATGCAAGGAACGTAGATTTTAAGCAGGCTTTTGAGTCAAAAAAACAGGGCTTGCTCAAGGATAATCAAGGTACTTTGACTGATGCAGTGGCCATGGATATGCAGGAAGGGATGGTTGAGAGTGTGCAGGTTAAGCAGGTGCAGACTCAACAATTCAAACGTACAGAGAAAGCCAATACTCCCTTGGCAGTTTCGATGGGACCTTTTGCATGTGGCAAGCTTGTTGTTGCACAGACAGAGATTCCTGTGTATGCAAGCAAAAATGTTTGGAAGTTATGGCAATCTCATCATTGGCTTGGGGCCTACAACTTTATCTATCAAGCGGATGACGGTGATGAGGATACTGCATCAGGAAAGCTGATTATTTTCTCGCCTTATTATGAAACACCGCCCGATCCTAAAAGGTTTGGTTCCTATACGGTGTTGAAGGCAGATAGCTTTTATACCTCCCATTTTAATTCAGGCCTTCCAGTAGTTAAGCCTAACTTTACAGCGGAAAAGTTAAGCGACGATGGAAAGGTACAGGTTATGTTAAATGATCCGTCATTGTCTCAAGTGCAGTCAGACGATTCATCACTGGGCTCAAAGGTTAGCAATGTGCTGTTAGGCGCGACATCCTTGTTGTTCCATGCTGATAGAATGACTGATTTTTCTGAGATTTCACGCAAGGATAAAACAATAAAGTGGCAGGCGTCTACGGATCGCTTGCGTCGATCCATGCGGTGGTTTAATACGTTATTGCTTGCGATACTTGGCATGACGACTTTGGTTGCTTTGGCTTGGTCTATTTGTATTCGAAGCGGTGTTAAGGCAGCTTCCCATGCACTGCGTGCTTTAGGACATCCAGTATTAACGCATCCATATATGATGATGCTGGGTGTTTTTTGTGTGACATCATTCATGGGTTTTGCATGGTTGTGGGATCGTGGTCTTTGGCGAACAAATTATGCGATAGTCGTTGGAGAGGCACCATCGAAGCGTCATGGTGTCGTTGCCACGATTGCTTTGTCGATCCTTGTTATCACGATAGCGCATAGTCTTCATGTGATGCATACTGTGTTTCCCAGTTTTTCACTCATGCCTTACTTGGTGGCGCATCCCTGGATGCTGGGTTTGGCTGCTGGCTTACTCTTGTTATTGACGAGTTTTGTTTTCTTTGTGAGTAATGTGCTTATCGCGCATCTGTCATCTCAAACATATTGGCTTCACCAGAGAGCGTTAGTGATGCAGGAAGTGAATCAATACAACAATGTTCCTCCTGAATCGCTAGCTTGGGTGCAGAGGCACGAGAAAGTAAAAGCAAGCTATGATTTTAATCGGGTTATGGTCGATAATATGGTTAATTTTGTGGAAGAAGAGACAGAGAAGGGCCAGAACGACGACTTGGACGGGTTACATCTGTATTAGAATTAACGTATACTGATCGAGTAAGCGCCCGTAGCTCAGTTGGATAGAGTATCTGGCTTCGAACCAGGTGGTCGGGAGTTCGAATCTCTCCGGGCGCGCCATGAATTGTGAATGCTTGTGTTATATCGTATTACTTCATCTTATCATGATCGTCAACGGTCCCGTCACCGTCTTCGTTTTTGTTTGGCGCATTATTTAGGTTGTGCGGTGGATGATGTCATTTTGAATCGCTGGCAAGCGAGGATACCTCGTGTGATGAGCCATACTGCTGTTCACTTTAGTGTCTCTCATTCTCATGAGATGTGGATGGTTTGGATTGGACCAAGTCCAGCGGGCTTTGATTTGGAGTGGGTGTGTTCTCGACCTTATGCATCAAGGATTATGAAGCGATATGCGCATCCAGAGATAGGGCAGTGGTGGCGGCGTCGTGGTGCGACGACGCGCGACTTTTTGGCATGGTGGACAGCCATGGAGGCGACGATTAAATCACAAGAAGGTCGATTGATGAAAGGTTTGTCGGAGATAGTCCTTTTGCCATCGAATGAAGCACAAGGATTTTTGATAGATTGTGTATCAGATCTTCAGATCAAAACAGATTGTAACGATCCAAATTATGTCATGAGCTGGGTGGGTGATTCATCGATTGCACAGGTTTTTTCGCCATGGATACAAGTGGCAGTCATGGCAAGTGATGGCCATCAAGAAGTGCTTTCCATCGTGTCATGAGTAGATGCACCACCTGGTGGGTATCAATGATAGAAAAATGAGTTTTTATTTGACTAAGTCAGAGTTTTGTTGTAAAATAAATGGAACTGTGATTACAATCAATTTAAGTACCAATGATAATGAAAAGCCCCAGTGATATTTTAAATAATTTATTACTTGCTCGTTTGGAAAAAACAGAAGATCAATCGCTTGGTTTGATTGATGTCGATCACAGAGCAGAAGATCTTTGCTTTACACGTCTTGATGATGCTAATGAAGCAAAAGAGGCATATACTACATGGCGTCAATTCATACGATATAATGCTGGCGAACAACAGGCTGATGCTTTTTTTGGCTATGATCCAGCGAGTCCAAACGCCGGTGATATTCATATCGTGTTGCGCGACTTAATCCAAGAAAAAGCACTTGCGGATCAGCTGGCGAGGCAAGAAGAGATGCCTGATATGCCCCGTTATCAGTATAAATTCTCTGACTTTGTAAGGGGATACACGACAGCGTGCGATAATGCTTGCGTCAAAAAGGGGGCGTACGGGTATACAACAGAGAGGGAATGGATAGGCAATCTATTGGGGAATGGGAATATTACCGAAAAAGATTATAATGATTTTATAGTGAAATAT
>CACKMC010000004.1:5000-50974 GCA_902601155.1 Coxiellaceae bacterium
ACTCGCTTTTGCATGACCCTATAGGGATTTAGGCGTTTCAAGCGTTGGTTTTTGAAAAAAAATGCTTAACGTGTTATATTATGATTCTTTATAAATCGAATATTACGATAGGAAAGTATTATGCAACATACCATGGAAGTGCAAGTCACAGAGTCTTTCCAACATACTGTGACGCGTGATTTATCGAAAGTTACTGATGTAGCAGTCAGGATTGTTAAGGATATCATCCAGCGTCATCAGTTTATCGCGCGTTATCAAAAGGCTGCATTACTTAAGTGGATACGTGAGTATCAAGCGGTGTACCCGATGCTTGACAACATGACTGACGAAGAAGTTATCGGCTTTTTTTGGGATCAATGTTTTAATCAGACGCTACGTTATCCACATCCTTTCTATTGTGGTGTCAGCCATGAAGCTGTGGAAAAAATAGTAGCCCATGTGCATTTGTTTATCCATGGTATTGACTTCTTTCAATTGCCGCATGGCTTTTGTCAGGTGATGAGTGACCATGGAGATTATGCGCTTCATTATGATGTGTCTTATGGATCCGATCACCCATCTCATCCTTTATCTGTTGATCTTGAAGGGCCTGCACAGGCGGCTACCGTTTTGTGGTTGGATGCGCCAACAGAGGCGAAACAATTATTTGAGAGGCTAGCTTCTGCATGCAAATACAATGGTAAGGTATTATGTAGCGAAGACCAATTAAAGCTTGCCTGCCTTGAAATGAGCTCGTTCATGTCGGACATACCCGCTGATTATCAGTATGAAGAGGTTAGTTTATCGCCTATTCTTTATTTATCACGGCTTAATCAAGTTTGTCGTAATCCCTTAGCATCTGGTGATGAGAAGCGTATTCAAAAGCAGTATTTATTTGGGTTAAAGGTAGCTGATCCTGTGGTGATTCCGCGCTTATTATGGGAAGCTAAAGATACCAATGCATGGGGGTTTCGGAGTTTTACACCCCGTATGGGTCTTAGTCGAGAAAAATTATTTGAGCCCTGGCCTAATCAAGGAGAATCTTTTTCTTATTTTAACTACCTAAATGATAGAAAGTATCAAAATAATTTAGGCTTTACACAAACCAATCAAACGGATATTCAACAGCTCGCATCTTCTTTACTCAAGGATGATGACGCATGCCAAAATAACTTTGCTTTATTCTATTGTTTGATGGCATCCGTACCGCGAGCGATGACGGTGGGCTTTAATTATTGGGCATCCATAAGCTTAAAGTTGGAGAAGTATGAGGCCTTTTATCAGGAAGCTCTGGTCAAGATGGCAAAGAACGATAGTCATGTATCCATATACAAGCCTGTATGGAACACGTCGGGCCAAGGTATGCCAAGACTGTATTATCAGATAACATCCACGCCGTGTATGAGTAAGGATGATCTTCTGATGCGTCGGCTATCTATAGAGGATGTCACCTGCCAATTGTTTTTTTTGTCGCTGCAGCAGGATAAGGCACAATTTATTGATTTAAGTCGAAAGATTTGTGATAAGCTAGTTCAACTTGTTGAGATGAAAGAAGAAGATTTGTTTCCATCTTACATGCCTTATTTAAAAGCTGTGGTAAATTTAGGACAAGGTCTACGTGAACACAATAAAGCGAAGATACTATTCAATAGGCATACCTTTAAAGAAAGACGTGGTCTTTTCTTTTCTTATTTTAGCAACAAGGATTTTTTTTGCACAGAACAAGATATCAGCTACCTGAAAATGCTTATTATTGATCGATCTTTTTTTAGTACCATCGTTGATAAGCGTATAGATCGGGCGTTTTATTTGGTGAATATTTATGGTTTTTTATCTTTTGAATACAGCCTATGTTTAAATGCTGCCCCTGATTCTCAGCACCTTCAGTGGCTCAAGGCCTTGAAACCTTATCAGATTTTTCAGCGAGTTTTCAAGCCTACATTTAAAGTATTACCCGCACTTAAGGTAGATTGTGATGATGAGGTTCAACCTTATCATACGTATGTTAAAAACATGTGGTTAGCGACTAGCTATTTATTTCAGCATGGCTATCTCAATATAGTGAAAGAGGCCACGAGCAAGAGCATGATACAAATTTATGATATACAGACAGGTACTCGTCGATGTTCTTCAACTTTTCATCCCTTTGAGTGCCATCAAGTACAAGAGAGGGTCAATAAAGACACTGTGATCTATGAGAAAATCAAGGGTGTGCTTCCTTTTTTGCATCATCTATCGTTGGCGGTACAGGATGAGTTACAGCCCTATCAAGAGGCTTTAGATGGTGATAAATTATTTTCAGATAAAGAGGGCAAGCATTGGTATGATGTTTTTCAGCAAAGCAATGAATCTGAACGGCTGCCAGATTTTGATGCTGTGCCTATGGGGGTGGATACGAAAGATCGGGCAAATTTTTTACTGTTTCTTGATATGCTAACAGAGCTAGGACAGTGTATGAGCACAAATGCTTGCGCTAAGCTTCGATGCGATGAACTGTTTCCTTATCAATATCATTTGTATGGTATATTTCAGGTTTTGACACAATCACTTACGACGCCCATCAGCAAAAAAAACAGCGTAAAAAGTAGCTATCTTTCTGCACTTTATAAGATATGGGAGGACAAATTCTCTACACAACAAACCCCAGCATACTTGGCAACACGTGAGATGATAAAGCATTGCTTGGCTTTGTATAGTGAGTCTAGTAAGGTACCTGATGCTATGCGTATTTACATGACGCAATTATTTAAGCGATCCAATATGGACGCGCAGAAGAAAGAACATGTACAACGTTGTGTCGAACAACTATTAGATTGGACATCGTATAATGATACCACGCAAATAACGTATCAACAGATTCTTTGTTTTCTCATACAAGAAGCGGCTCAAGCTGAAGGTCCTTATTTTCATGAATGGTGTCAACATCTCAATGATTATGGGCCGTGGTCTGCCCTTGACTTCAAAGCACTTATCAAGAATATGGGGCGTATTGAAGATGCGTGTTATGAGATCCAAATGCTGAGAAGCGTTAGACACGGTAGGAGTTCAGCGTTATTGTTTGCATGGATTAGTATGATCAAACAAGCAAAGAAAGAAGGCGTGCTTGGGCGGGATATATGGCAAGATGATCGCTATCGTTTACTGGCTTATTGTGTGGATGAAACGGCTGACAATACAAAGCACATCGACGCTATGGGTGCTTTATCCACTTACTTGAAAGAAAATCACCCGAGTAAATCTAAAGCTTTGTATCAGCTGTGGCATGAAAGATATCAGCAGTGTTTTCGTGATTATCTCAAGGATTGTCTGCGACAACTGACGGAATTAAACAGGATATTGTTAAGACGCAAACGTCAACTTCAAGCGAAGCAGCGATGTGAAAAGTTAAAACAAGAATGCCATGATAAAGACGGTGTATATCAAAAGACCATCAAACAATACCATCAAGATTGCTTAACAAGACTGACGACGCCATTAGCGGTCATTCAATCCTTAGATCAAATGATCATAAACGAGACCGCTGAAAATAAGCAACAGATATGGCAAAGTTTTCTAGAGGCATGGCAACGTGGTGAGCAGACAGTTGATATCACAAAAGAGACTGATCTCACCACGGTTCGTCTTTGGGCGTTATTTTGGCGCCAAGGTGATCAAGCGGGATGTCAGGCGAGCATGGCGGGAAAAATCACCCAAAGCTTAGCTGCGTTTTATAAGGAAGCCCCTTATCCCCCTTATGTGGAGGCGAAACAATGGAAAACAGATAACGATAAAACACATTGGTTGCAAGCACCTTTTAAGCGCCGGATAGATCATGCACTGAAGAGTGTCAGACGATTTAACACCTTGTGGCATCGTGTGAAAACGACCCGTCCAGATGCCATGCCTTTAATCAATGCACAGGATTTGTACAACGGTGTGAAAGCACATCGTGAGCTAGCATTTGATCACTTAAAAAATGCATTGACACAATCAAATCTCACGATACCTAAGCGTTTAATGACTTTGGTGGAGTTATTTGCGCGAACAGCCTCTCAAAATGGTGGAGATGCGCAAGAATTCAACACGGCACAATGGGTGTCATTATTGACGATGGTGATTCGTGGCAAGGATCAATCCAAGTTATTGATACAGCAAGACACGGGTGAAGGAAAAGATCGTCTGTTTGCGGTATTGGCAGCTTATTACGCCTTGTATGGAAAAAATACTGACAAGGGTTCCATGAGTGTGGATGCCCTGACCAGTTCCACGCTATTAGCAGACCGTTTTTTTGCCGACTATGCTTCATTTTTTGAAGCCATTGGTGTGAGCTTACAGCGAGTTGACATACACACACCCTATGTGATTCAAGCAAAACAAGTCAGAATCACCACCACCGACACTTTCTTGAATGAATATAACCATCGCCGTCTTCATCCTGATTTGTTTAATCAATCACCACGCTGTTTGGTATTAGATGAAGCCGATACGTTGATTGTTCCTGAAAGCCCACAACAAGTAAAAACCATAGAAAGTGTGAGTCAAAAGTTTCCTAGCCTCACCCGCGAAATCCAGCAACGACTAGATCGTCCAGGCATCTCAACCAAAGAAAGAACAACACAATGGGACCTTATTGCAAAGCTTGGCAACCATTATCAAGCAAAACATTCAGACGAATTTGCCACACTCCTGCTTCATTTGGATAACCCTGAACTACAAACAACGATTAATACTATTTTTAAGCGCAATGGCACTGAAAAAAACACAGCACTCAATCGTCTCTTACCCCACTTTGTACTGCAAGAAGACTGGGAATCCGTCCAAGGCCTTACAACATTAACAGCAACCGATGATCAACTATCCACTGCCATTGACATCGCCTATCAAAAGCCACCGTTTCCACCACTCTCATGGCTTAAAGACAATGTGGAAAAAGAACAGGATGATATTACCCGCGCTTATGACACATTTGTCAAAAACCCTTTCAATGAAGATGACCTAACCCAAATACTCGCCAAAAAAGATGGCTTTGACGCGTCATACGCACTGCAGCAATACAAAAAGATACAATCTGCTGGCACAAGAAAGATGCCCATAGACGACATAAGTAGATTACTCAAAAAGCTCGAACAAAAATTAAACGAATTTGACAAACTATCACAACAAGATCTTTTAGAAAAAAACAACGAAGCTAGCCCCTCCTCGCATGATGCGACAGACATTTCTGCTGAAGATAACACACTCATCACTCGCCTAGCCATCAGCGCCATCACCCTCAAGCGCACCGCTTTTGATGAGCAGCGAGACGAAACAGGCAAGCGGCGGATACAAAATGGGAAGCCAGTCAAACAAGGGCAACGTCTTAACAGCACACAAATGCTAACCCTTCTACTGAAACTAAAAGCCCAATCAGAAAAAAGGGAAGTATTCACCCAAATACGAACCGGTGAAGGAAAATCAAGAATTGCAGCGGTAGAAGCCGGCGTGCATCTTTTAAGCGGCAAAACCATCCATTTAGCCACAAGCAACCAAGCATTAGCGCGACGTGATCAAAAAGAGTATCAGCAATTTTTTCAAGGCCTAGACCATCAATCAGATACCATCCATGCAGGGCTTGATCCCAAGACTTACCTTGATTTGCATGCACCCAAAGTACTTTATAGCGAAACCAGTCAATGGACACTTTGTCATAGCCGCGCTATACAACAAGGTAATACATGGCCAAAAAATGCTGTCCTACTCATGGATGAATGCGATTTATCCCTGCATGACAGAAATCCTAAAAACATTGCAGCGGTTAAGCCCGCATTACGAAACCTTGACTTAGTTTACCCACTGATCACAAACATCATACAAAAACAGCCAAAGATCACGAAGCAAGCACTTAAAAAAGCGCTTGAAGACAAATACCCAGCATTTAAACAAGCCACCAGCAATTATCAACAATACGATTGGCTGAAACAATGCGACACATGGATCAATTCAGCGCGCAAAGCCTCTGCACTAGAGCAAGGCAAGCACTTCACCGTCTCAGTCCCATGCACACAGATCATCGATGGGGTGGGTCATCAGTTACCCCGTATTACTGTACTAAGAAACGATGGCTTACCTGAACATGGCTCAACTTTCTCAGATGGTGTGTATCAATTTATATTGGCAAAACTCTGGCTAAACGATGACCACAGAAAAGGGGCCTTCCGATGCCCACCAGAATACATGACCGAACGCCGAAGCTATATCACCACACTCTGCCAACAATATGACAAAGTCTCTGGCATTTCTGGCACCACACGTCAATATGAAGCACTGCGCTCACCTGATTGCCTTCCAGAAACGCGTAGCGTCATGATGATACCTACCCATAAAAATCTAAAACGTAAAGAGAAACATCGCACCTTTACAAGCTCTAAGAAAAAGCGAAAAACCATTGAAAAACTATTAAGAAGTCATGCTAAAAAGAAAACGCCCGCCATTATTTTCTGTCAAGATGCCAAGGAAGTTCGGGCATTACACCAGTGGATAAGTGAAAATACAAGCATACCGACCGGCGACAAAGCTTGGCAACTTAGGACATACACCTCTCATGATCATGTTCAATCTCAACATGCGATGAAAGCAATGGTCCAGCAAATTAACCAAGGTGGGCAGCAGATCATTATCACCACAAGCGTACTGGGCCGAGGCTGTAATA
This sequence comes from Coxiellaceae bacterium, assembly GCA_902601155.1. GTDB lineage: Bacteria > Pseudomonadota > Gammaproteobacteria > Comchoanobacterales > Comchoanobacteraceae > CACKMC01. Next base: position 11,647 of record CACKMC010000004.1, read on the forward strand.
CTTCTGCAAATGATATGCTGGGCATTCTCACACATACACCCGAAACAAAAGCCGACGCAGAGCAAATCATTGGTCGATTTGGACGATATGGTAAGAAAGCAACCGTCGTTTCCTTGATTGATTGCCAAGCAAAAGGCTATGCAAGCATAGGTGCGGATAAAAGACAAGAGGCCGATTGGTCAACGAGAGATGCTTCTGATAAAGTGCATCGTATTTTCCACGATGCCCGCGCCAAATTAATTCAAACCGTACAGGAAACACAGACTAAGAAAGATTTTGACTGCCAAAGATTTTTAACCGAGACGGACAATATTTGGAGCCAGTCACCCGCAGCAGATGGACAGATAGACGTATTAGGCGATCAATACCAAACGACCATGAACCAATATACTTCATCATTAATCAATTTAGTGGAATATGCTAAAACGCAAGTGCCTGAAAACACGATTCAACTTGATATACCAGCACTGGTAGAGCATGCCAATCAATTTAGAAAAGATGCCATCACTGAACAGCGCAAACCAATGGTACGGGCGAATAAAATAATCTTTGGGCATGGTGTTGTATGCCTGGCTTTATCAGTGGCAGTAGTCATCCCACCCGTTATCGCTTATTTCACACTGCCTACCCTTGGCATCACAGAAATCATGCTTATCGTCACCGGTATGATTGGACTTAGCCTTACTATCATCGGCGCCACAACCGCCCTGACTTCTCAACATAAACTAAATAAGTTAGAACAAATAAGTTACCCGCCTCTAACAAATAAGACGAACGCACATGAATTAAACCACATGAAACAGGATGAAAATAATAAGCCGGTTAATAATCAGGGTCGGCGTGAAGCAAAGACATCAAAAAAAACGCAGACTCATGGCATGTCTTGACAGCGCATGATGGTCAACCTAAGATGAAAAAAAAGGAGACAACAATGATGAAAGCTTGCTTAGGACTGTGCCTTTTGTGTTTAACAAGCCAAGTGTACGCGAGATCTATTGCTGATCGCACTCATCACCTTTGGCATAATTGGAAACATGGTTACCATGTTTCAAGACTGTGGTATCACTGCGCAGATCTTCAAGGCCCAACACCTTGCCGGCCACATGAGCGCCCTGTGGGTTGTGATATCAAATCTTGGCAACACCCTAAGGTGCAACATTTACATCACTGCACACATTCATAGATGGGATAGACCTACTTTTCTTCTGCATAAGCGGGCGCCACCACTGCCGCACCACAATCACATTGGCCTGATTTTTCCTGATACTTCGCCATGGTCATTGGCTGTCGACAAGCATAACATTGGCGCGTTGCCGTTTCCTTTAAGTGGGGCGATACCGCTACCCGCTTATCAAATACAAAACATTCACCCTGATAATGCTCACCACCACATTGCTCAAAATACCCAAGAATGCCCTCAGACAACTGATAAACATTTTGATAACCAGCCTGCCTCATCCATTCCCCCGCTTTTTCACAACGCACACCGCCGGTACAAAACATCACAATCGGCTCATCTTTCTTCCATGATGACAATTGCTGTTTCACTGCCTCAGGAAAAGCTTTAAAATTTTTGATGTTCAAGTCATGTGCATCTTTGAATGTACCCAGTGCGACCTCGTAATCATTACGGGTATCAAGAACGCGCATCGGTTTTTTTTCATCATACCATGTTTTAAAAACCGCTGCAGGTAAATGCTTCACCGTGTGCTTTTCAGGCACAACATGCGATTGATCAAATGCAATAATTTCTTTCTTTAAACGCACTAACATACGTGTAAAAGGACGATGATTTGAGTAGCTTCGCCGAAAAGAAATTTCCCGCGTATCCGGCAAACAGGCATATAAATAAGTAAGGAATGTCTCAAGATTCTCAGCTTCACCTGCAATAAAACAATTCAAACCTTCTGGTGCCAATAAAATAGATCCTTTGATTTGGCAAGCCATGGCACGCTCACGCAAGGGCTTTTGAATATCCACGAGATAGGCTGGGTCTTGTTGTTTAAAAATGTACCCAGCTAAATTCAAAATATTAGCCATATATTTTACCTCGATGCATGCCATAAAACTGTGGACAATCTAGCATATAACCTTTAGTTTAAGCAAGTTTTTACGGTATCTACGCCACAAGACACTTATGCTACCTTGCCCTTTACTATCCTAAGGCAAAAGCTATGATCTATCGTATTCTCATGTATCTCGGTGTCATGTGCGTTGCGCAAGCATCGATACCACTTCCACCCACCGCCCCAGGATTTATAGGCAATCCACAGGATTTGTCGACACACCAAGAACACGTCACACTCAGTCATCTCATGAGTCAATTTGCGCAATTCACTCATTCAAACTGGATCATTGATAATCAGTTGCATCAACCCTTTACACTGGCCATTCATCACCTCAACGTCCATCAATTCCGTCAACTGATCGCCAACTATTTTCATGTCGATATTCAACAAAAACATAAAACATGGTATATCACACCCCAATGGCAAACCACGGTAAAAAAACTGCGCTACCAAGATGTAAGTACCTTGAAAGATTGGATTCGAGCCTTGCATCCCCATCCCCCTGCATACCTTGTACCCATGACGAAACAAAATGCGCTGGCATTGGCTGGGACACCCACCCAACTCAAACAATGGCTGCATACAATCAAGCAACTTGACCACCCCAACCCCATGTATCATTTTCATGTCACTTTCGCATTATTTGATCGTCATTGGCTGAAAAAACATCGTTTGCATGACACACAAAGCTTACTTCACTATCTTAGTCAAGCGGCCACAAACCCATGGTGGCAACAAGCCAAACCCAATCCATGGAGATGGATCAAAATAGTCTGCATCTAGGAAAAACTTGGGACGAAGCCATGTTTATTGAGGCATACTATCAACAAATAACAGGCAAAGCTTCTGCATACGAAGATCTCTCTGAAGATCAGCAAAATAAAGGCAAGAACATATGGCGGAAATTGCTTGGCATCCCCGCAGCTGCGGATGCATACCCAGATACTATTCTTGGCATGACACCATCTGCAGGAAAAAAAATAATCGAGACCATCACAAAGACTGACGCACATCCCTTTCAAGCAGGCATCGATCTCATCCATTTACCACAAGGCATGCAAATACAACGCAACCCCCAAACCTTTGCACGAAACATTCTAGATTACACGCCCGAACTATCTCATCGTGACCCATTTTCATTAAATCTTGAGAAACTCTCATCACAATCCGAAACCAAAGCCACACCCTACACCAGCAATTCATGGATTGACAGCTGGGAGGAAATTTTAAATCAAGATTGCTTTAGCACGCAAGAACAACGACGGGAGGCCCTTGAAGCATTGAGGAAAGTAGTACCTGATGACTGCCAAATGGACCTTACACAAAACGAAGGCATGAAGTACTATCTTGAATCACAATGCATGACACAAGACAACAGACCCGTACCAGCTTTGACCGTGCTTAGTCGCATACATAGCATCATGTCAAACCCCGCCCTCAAAGCAGCAGATAAATCTTTTCAATGGAAAACATTTCATACATCTTACCAAAGACTGCAAGCACAACCATCAGATTCCAACATTCAAATCAGCGCTAAGGCTTTAAGGTATCACCCAGATACACTTCACCTTAATACTGGCAGTGGCGCCATACGCCGACTCATAAGCGAAGAGACTTATGTATCAAGCGAACGATGCCATCTTTTTCACCCTAGAATCAACTTTCAAAATCGCCCTATTCATCAAATTGACGAGCTAGGCGAATCAGGGCGAAATAAAATCTCAGATTTTTGGACATTGCTTGCCTACCACCCTGGGCAAACGCCATATGAAGAAGCACAAGCATGTCTTGAGACTGACGGCGTTATTCGCACATGTATTCAAGCGCGAGCCAATATTGAAAATGATGAGAGACCTCCTGAGATAAAATACAACACAACGAAAGATCAACTTGAAAAAAAACACCTAAAAACACTCGCGTATGCATTACAACATGCAACAGACGAAACCCCGCCGAAAAAAACATGGGAAGCTTGTAAAAAAACAATCCAAGGCATTCAAGCAGATGTCGATGAATCACACCGAGGCATGTCAGGTAACAACAGATCTTTAACCGAACTGATGGGTCAATTTATTTTTTCAAGCCCACAAATGTCATGCGATGACATAAGCATGCTGCAACAACGTGCATGTCTTATTTTACCAGAATCAAATATGAGCAAAGCAGCACTCTTAGCAAATGCAGCAAAGGTAGCTGTCCTAGATAGGAAAAAATTGGATAAATTAGAATTTCTGGGTAATCGTTTAGAAAAAATCAATGGAAAAACCAACACATTTTTCTCAACACGCACACCTGGTATGGCGCTAGATCTGGACATCGCCCATGCCAATTACATCATAGATTTAACAGCTCACCCCCGCATGATATTACCTGTTAGACGCACTTTAGCTTTTAATCACATCGACTTTGGCAAAGTCACAAAAAAAGGGGAAGACATGCCCCTGTCAAGGCAAGAAATCGAAGACGAATTTTTCAAACATCGCAAAAAATCAAACCCAGATGAACCAATCTCCCAACATCCCTCAATGAATTATACCCGTAATACAGCGCTTAGAGACATGATGAATAATGGCATCGCTGATCGCTCGGCCTTTTTCTATCTCATCGATGAAGCCAAACATGCAACCACTCCCTTGATCACTCATACCACATCACCAGAAGTTATCGCATCACTCAAAACAATCATCCAAGGCATAGAAAAAGAAGAAGCTGACATACTGAAAAGCGAAGTGGGTAAGAATATTACAAACATTAGAGACAACGATGCCCAAAACATGGGGGGCAAGGTCAAAGCTAGCTACCTCGATGAGACGCCAAAAATCATTCGTCGATATGCCACGCTATCCTATCTCGAAAAAAACCATCCTGAATGCTTTCCCAATGATTATTTAACCCATGCAAAAAATGATTTATATGCACCTTATCAAGGCAACTTAACCGAAGGGGATCAAGCTATTCTCGATGGGCTAAAGTTACCGCCAACGCAAAGCACCGAAATCAAAGCATATCTACTCTCTCAAGGTAAAAATGTAGAAGGGGGTAACGAGAAACAGCAAAAATGGCGTACACATATACTCACCACCATGGCTCGCGCCAAAGCCTATTTATGCGATGACTCAATAGCCGATCTACCATCAGATGGCAGCATTCTCTTTCACACAATCGTCCAGTGCCTGATTGACAAACGCACAAAGCCCAAAGAAATCGAAGATTTTTGCACCTATATCATCAACGAAGCACAAGACTTTAATGCACTTCCGCATGTATCCTTCATCGCTCAAAAACTACCAACATGCACAACCACACAAATAAACAGTTATTTAAAGCACATCAAAGGGCATGTCACCGAACATAAAACCATGCCCAACTTATTTACCCAACTCATCACCGCCCACGCCTGCACACTTTTTGACCCAGAGAAAATAACACAACAAGTAAAAACCATAGAAAGTGTGAGTCAAAAGTTTCCTAGCCTCACCCGCGAAATCCAGCAACGACTAGATCGTCCAGGCATCTCAACCAAAGAAAGAACAACACAATGGGACCTTATTGCAAAGCTTGGCAACCATTATCAAGCAAAACATTCAGACGAATTTGCCACACTCCTGCTTCATTTGGATAACCCTGAACTACAAACAACGATTAATACTATTTTTAAGCGCAATGGCACTGAAAAAAACACAGCACTCAATCGTCTCTTACCCCACTTTGTACTGCAAGAAGACTGGGAATCCGTCCAAGGCCTTACAACATTAACAGCAACCGATGATCAACTATCCACTGCCATTGACATCGCCTATCAAAAGCCACCGTTTCCACCACTCTCATGGCTTAAAGACAATGTGGAAAAAGAACAGGATGATATTACCCGCGCTTATGACACATTTGTCAAAAACCCTTTCAATGAAGATGACCTAACCCAAATACTCGCCAAAAAAGATGGCTTTGACGCGTCATACGCACTGCAGCAATACAAAAAGATACAATCTGCTGGCACAAGAAAGATGCCCATAGACGACATAAGTAGATTACTCAAAAAGCTCGAACAAAAATTAAACGAATTTGACAAACTATCACAACAAGATCTTTTAGAAAAAAACAACGAAGCTAGCCCCTCCTCGCATGATGCGACAGACATTTCTGCTGAAGATAACACACTCATCACTCGCCTAGCCATCAGCGCCATCACCCTCAAGCGCACCGCTTTTGATGAGCAGCGAGACGAAACAGGCAAGCGGCGGATACAAAATGGGAAGCCAGTCAAACAAGGGCAACGTCTTAACAGCACACAAATGCTAACCCTTCTACTGAAACTAAAAGCCCAATCAGAAAAAAGGGAAGTATTCACCCAAATACGAACCGGTGAAGGAAAATCAAGAATTGCAGCGGTAGAAGCCGGCGTGCATCTTTTAAGCGGCAAAACCATCCATTTAGCCACAAGCAACCAAGCATTAGCGCGACGTGATCAAAAAGAGTATCAGCAATTTTTTCAAGGCCTAGACCATCAATCAGATACCATCCATGCAGGGCTTGATCCCAAGACTTACCTTGATTTGCATGCACCCAAAGTACTTTATAGCGAAACCAGTCAATGGACACTTTGTCATAGCCGCGCTATACAACAAGGTAATACATGGCCAAAAAATGCTGTCCTACTCATGGATGAATGCGATTTATCCCTGCATGACAGAAATCCTAAAAACATTGCAGCGGTTAAGCCCGCATTACGAAACCTTGACTTAGTTTACCCACTGATCACAAACATCATACAAAAACAGCCAAAGATCACGAAGCAAGCACTTAAAAAAGCGCTTGAAGACAAATACCCAGCATTTAAACAAGCCACCAGCAATTATCAACAATACGATTGGCTGAAACAATGCGACACATGGATCAATTCAGCGCGCAAAGCCTCTGCACTAGAGCAAGGCAAGCACTTCACCGTCTCAGTCCCATGCACACAGATCATCGATGGGGTGGGTCATCAGTTACCCCGTATTACTGTACTAAGAAACGATGGCTTACCTGAACATGGCTCAACTTTCTCAGATGGTGTGTATCAATTTATATTGGCAAAACTCTGGCTAAACGATGACCACAGAAAAGGGGCCTTCCGATGCCCACCAGAATACATGACCGAACGCCGAAGCTATATCACCACACTCTGCCAACAATATGACAAAGTCTCTGGCATTTCTGGCACCACACGTCAATATGAAGCACTGCGCTCACCTGATTGCCTTCCAGAAACGCGTAGCGTCATGATGATACCTACCCATAAAAATCTAAAACGTAAAGAGAAACATCGCACCTTTACAAGCTCTAAGAAAAAGCGAAAAACCATTGAAAAACTATTAAGAAGTCATGCTAAAAAGAAAACGCCCGCCATTATTTTCTGTCAAGATGCCAAGGAAGTTCGGGCATTACACCAGTGGATAAGTGAAAATACAAGCATACCGACCGGCGACAAAGCTTGGCAACTTAGGACATACACCTCTCATGATCATGTTCAATCTCAACATGCGATGAAAGCAATGGTCCAGCAAATTAACCAAGGTGGGCAGCAGATCATTATCACCACAAGCGTACTGGGCCGAGGCTGTAATACTTCTGCAAATGATATGCTGGGCATTCTCACACATACACCCGAAACAAAAGCCGACGCAGAGCAAATCATTGGTCGATTTGGACGATATGGTAAGAAAGCAACCGTCGTTTCCTTGATTGATTGCCAAGCAAAAGGCTATGCAAGCATAGGTGCGGATAAAAGACAAGAGGCCGATTGGTCAACGAGAGATGCTTCTGATAAAGTGCATCGTATTTTCCACGATGCCCGCGCCAAATTAATTCAAACCGTACAGGAAACACAGACTAAGAAAGATTTTGACTGCCAAAGATTTTTAACCGAGACGGACAATATTTGGAGCCAGTCACCCGCAGCAGATGGACAGATAGACGTATTAGGCGATCAATACCAAACGACCATGAACCAATATACTTCATCATTAATCAATTTAGTGGAATATGCTAAAACGCAAGTGCCTGAAAACACGATTCAACTTGATATACCAGCACTGGTAGAGCATGCCAATCAATTTAGAAAAGATGCCATCACTGAACAGCGCAAACCAATGGTACGGGCGAATAAAATAATCTTTGGGCATGGTGTTGTATGCCTGGCTTTATCAGTGGCAGTAGTCATCCCACCCGTTATCGCTTATTTCACACTGCCTACCCTTGGCATCACAGAAATCATGCTTATCGTCACCGGTATGATTGGACTTAGCCTTACTATCATCGGCGCCACAACCGCCCTGACTTCTCAACATAAACTAAATAAGTTAGAACAAATAAGTTACCCGCCTCTAACAAATAAGACGAACGCACATGAATTAAACCACATGAAACAGGATGAAAATAATAAGCCGGTTAATAATCAGGGTCGGCGTGAAGCAAAGACATCAAAAAAAACGCAGACTCATGGCATGTCTTGACAGCGCATGATGGTCAACCTAAGATGAAAAAAAAGGAGACAACAATGATGAAAGCTTGCTTAGGACTGTGCCTTTTGTGTTTAACAAGCCAAGTGTACGCGAGATCTATTGCTGATCGCACTCATCACCTTTGGCATAATTGGAAACATGGTTACCATGTTTCAAGACTGTGGTATCACTGCGCAGATCTTCAAGGCCCAACACCTTGCCGGCCACATGAGCGCCCTGTGGGTTGTGATATCAAATCTTGGCAACACCCTAAGGTGCAACATTTACATCACTGCACACATTCATAGATGGGATAGACCTACTTTTCTTCTGCATAAGCGGGCGCCACCACTGCCGCACCACAATCACATTGGCCTGATTTTTCCTGATACTTCGCCATGGTCATTGGCTGTCGACAAGCATAACATTGGCGCGTTGCCGTTTCCTTTAAGTGGGGCGATACCGCTACCCGCTTATCAAATACAAAACATTCACCCTGATAATGCTCACCACCACATTGCTCAAAATACCCAAGAATGCCCTCAGACAACTGATAAACATTTTGATAACCAGCCTGCCTCATCCATTCCCCCGCTTTTTCACAACGCACACCGCCGGTACAAAACATCACAATCGGCTCATCTTTCTTCCATGATGACAATTGCTGTTTCACTGCCTCAGGAAAAGCTTTAAAATTTTTGATGTTCAAGTCATGTGCATCTTTGAATGTACCCAGTGCGACCTCGTAATCATTACGGGTATCAAGAACGCGCATCGGTTTTTTTTCATCATACCATGTTTTAAAAACCGCTGCAGGTAAATGCTTCACCGTGTGCTTTTCAGGCACAACATGCGATTGATCAAATGCAATAATTTCTTTCTTTAAACGCACTAACATACGTGTAAAAGGACGATGATTTGAGTAGCTTCGCCGAAAAGAAATTTCCCGCGTATCCGGCAAACAGGCATATAAATAAGTAAGGAATGTCTCAAGATTCTCAGCTTCACCTGCAATAAAACAATTCAAACCTTCTGGTGCCAATAAAATAGATCCTTTGATTTGGCAAGCCATGGCACGCTCACGCAAGGGCTTTTGAATATCCACGAGATAGGCTGGGTCTTGTTGTTTAAAAATGTACCCAGCTAAATTCAAAATATTAGCCATATATTTTACCTCGATGCATGCCATAAAACTGTGGACAATCTAGCATATAACCTTTAGTTTAAGCAAGTTTTTACGGTATCTACGCCACAAGACACTTATGCTACCTTGCCCTTTACTATCCTAAGGCAAAAGCTATGATCTATCGTATTCTCATGTATCTCGGTGTCATGTGCGTTGCGCAAGCATCGATACCACTTCCACCCACCGCCCCAGGATTTATAGGCAATCCACAGGATTTGTCGACACACCAAGAACACGTCACACTCAGTCATCTCATGAGTCAATTTGCGCAATTCACTCATTCAAACTGGATCATTGATAATCAGTTGCATCAACCCTTTACACTGGCCATTCATCACCTCAACGTCCATCAATTCCGTCAACTGATCGCCAACTATTTTCATGTCGATATTCAACAAAAACATAAAACATGGTATATCACACCCCAATGGCAAACCACGGTAAAAAAACTGCGCTACCAAGATGTAAGTACCTTGAAAGATTGGATTCGAGCCTTGCATCCCCATCCCCCTGCATACCTTGTACCCATGACGAAACAAAATGCGCTGGCATTGGCTGGGACACCCACCCAACTCAAACAATGGCTGCATACAATCAAGCAACTTGACCACCCCAACCCCATGTATCATTTTCATGTCACTTTCGCATTATTTGATCGTCATTGGCTGAAAAAACATCGTTTGCATGACACACAAAGCTTACTTCACTATCTTAGTCAAGCGGCCACAAACCCATGGTGGCAACAAGCCAAACAACTCGCCATCCCCATGCTGATTAGCCAATCACTCAGTCAACTAGAAGAGAAAGGGGTTGCACACCTTGTCTCTGAACAACACATATGGGGTCATGCACAAACCACATTAACGCTACAAAGTGGTATACAGCTACCCATCGAAGAACCCCTAAGTCATTATCACACAAAAATACATTACCATGATTGTCATCTTTCAACGTATATCACACCTATTCAATTAGCCAATCAGATACAGTTACAGCTGAAAATGGATTATTGTTATGTCGCTAAACAAAGCCAGCCGCCTATCTTAGGTCATCAAAGTATCGAAACTTCTTTAACGCTCTCTCATCAAAAACCACTCAATGCAGCGGCCATGACATTACAAGCCTATCAACATATTCAGCATCATCATCTTTGGAGCCCTCTCTTGCGATGGTTGTTAGTGCCTGGTGCTCCTCACCAACAAATCAAACATCAACAACACCTTGTTGTCTTTGTCACATGGGATGATCGTCAACAAACAAAATCATTTGCACCATCACCCAAAACCCATTAAACTATCGGCCATAAACCAAGGAACGTTTCATGATGCTTAAACATCGACTGAGTGGTCTCATTTGCCTTCTTCTGGGTCTATCGATGCTGTGTCATGCCAGCATGACGCAAACTGCTTTTAACCCAGATGGTAGCGTCATTTATCCAAAACTTTCACTACAGGGCAAACCCAATAAATCACAAATCCTGCGTGGTGAATACTTAGTCAAAGCTGGAGACTGTGTCGCTTGTCATACCGCACCCAAAGGCCAATTCATGGCTGGAGGCCTTGGCCTAAAAACACCATTTGGCACCTATTATTCTTCCAATATTACACCCGATGAAACAACAGGTATTGGCGCGTGGACTGATGCCCAGTTTGTGCGTGCATTTAAACATGGAAGACGCGCCAATGGTGATTTCTTATTTCCGGCCTTCCCCTATCTTTGGTACAGTAAAATGCCAGAAGACGATATCAAAGCGATCAAAGCTTATTTGAATGTTATCCCCCCTGTCAAACAAGCCAATAAGCCCATTGACGCACCACTGCCATTTCGCATACGCCTTGGGATGTTAGGTTGGAATATCCTTTTTTTCTACCCACACAAAGAAACTTTCAAACCTGATCCCAGTAAAAGCAAAACCTGGAACCGTGGTGCATACCTTGTAGAAGGACCTGGTCACTGCGGGATGTGCCATACACCGCTTAATTTTCTCGGCGCACCTAAACGAGACCAAGCCTACTATGGTGGTATGGTAGATGGTTACCATGCGCCCCCCATTAATGGGGTCAGCCTTAAAGCCATCAGCGTCGATCAAATCGTTCGCATTTTTAAATACGATGAACTGCCTGGAGGCGGCCATATCAAAGCCCCCCCTATGATTGAAGTAAACCATGACAGTCTTCGTCACCTCAAAACATCTGACCTTAAAGCCATTGCTGTGTATCTGAAATCACTCAAAGGACCTACACTTGCGCCTGTGGACAATACAAAAAAAGGCGCTGGCACCTATCAAAACTACTGCGCAGGCTGTCATGCTGTCGGGGCAGGTGGCGCACCAAAAACCAACGATAAATCGGCCTGGAAAACACGTTTAAAACAAGGTAAAGAAACGCTATATACCCATGCCATTCAAGGGTATAACGGCATGCCAGCAAAAGGCTTATGCTCTACTTGTTCTGATCAGGACATTAAAGACTCTGTCGATTATATTTTAGCAGAAGCACTCAAAGGTCGCGGCAGTATGCAACGCCTTGGCCCCGCACCACAAAAACCCACACTGGCCAAAGGCCGTGAGATTTATCGTAACGTCTGTGCCACCTGTCACCAGCGTGGCGCCATGGGTGCACCAAGGTTAGGGGATGAAAAAGCTTGGTCTTCTCGCGTCGCCAAAGGCATGGATCAACTCTTTATTTATGCCATTAAAACCTATAAACACAGCCCATCTTTCGGCCAATGCAAAACATGCTCTGATACCGATCTTATTGCAGCAGTCAAATACATGGTGCAAAAAAGCACCACCTCAGGAGATTATAAATTATGGTAAGTTTTTTTAAACGCGCCCTTTCACTCATCACGCTACTTTGCTTACCAACACTTGTCCTTGCACAGGGATGGAATATGCCAGAAGGGGTAACCCCCATCAGTCATGAAATATTTCACTTACACATGATTATTTTCTACGTGTGTGTGGCCATTGCCTTGGTGGTCTTTGGTGCCATGTTTTATATGATGCTGCGTTTTCGCCGTACTCAGGGCGCACAAGCTGAACAATTTCACCACAACACCTTAGCCGAAGTGATTTGGACGGTCATACCTGCGCTGATTTTAATTGTCATGGCTGTGCCGGCTACGCGTGTTTTAATGGCCATGCATAATACCGACTCTTCGACACTTTCTGTCAAAATTGTCGGCCATCAGTGGCATTGGGAATACAGTTACCTCGATCAAGGTATCCATTATTTTAGCCATCTTAAAACCCCCCAAAATCAAATCCATGGCAAAGCAAAAAAAGGGCCACACTATTTACTAGAGGTTGATAAAGCACTGGTGTTACCTATTCATCGTAAAATACGTTTTCTTGTCACATCCTCTGATGTGAATCACTCATGGTGGGTCCCTCAATTAGGCGTCAAAAAAGATGCCATACCTGGGATCATCAACACCGCATGGGCTCGCATTGATAAACCAGGTATCTACCGTGGACAATGTACTGAACTTTGTGGCATGCAACATGGTTTTATGCCTATTGTGGTTGTTGCCTTAACGGAAAAAGATTTTGCCACTTGGGTCAAACATCACAGTAAAGGCCATCGAAAAGTGATGATGGCGTCTGCAGCAACGGATCAACCAAGCGCAGATAACCATAGCCCTTCACTGATGGCTTTGGACGAAGAAGAAGCGCCCATTGAACCGCTTAAAAATAAAAGCAAAGCACAACTCATGTCCCAGGGGAAAATGGTATACACACAACGGTGTGCCGTGTGTCATAAAGCAGATGGCAGTGGTATGCCACCAGCCTTTCCCGCCATGAAGGGAAGCAAGGTAAGTGTTGGCCCTGTTGGCCCTCATATTCACATTATTTTATATGGAAAAAAAGGCAGTGCCATGCAAGCATTCAAAGATCAATTAAGCATGGAAGACATTGCCAGTGTCGTGACTTATGAACGAAACACATGGGGCAATGATGATAAAACACGTCATGGCAAACACGCAGGGGGGTTAGTACAACCCCAAGATGTTCAAAACTATCACGACAAGCATAAGGATCAAGCATGAGCACAGAAGCCGTTTCAACTCACCGTTTTGCCCGTATACAACGTTGGTTATACACCACGAACCATAAAGATATCGGCACATTGTACCTGTGGTTTTCACTGCTGATGTTTTTTGGTGCCGGCTTCATGGCGCTATTGATTCGTCTTGAATTATTTCAGCCTGGGCTACAATTTATGCAGCCTCAGTTTTATAACTCCATGGTGACGATGCATGGCCTCATCATGATCTTTGGTGCCATCATGCCGGCATTGGCTGGCTTAGCCAATTGGCAAATCCCGATGATGATTGGTGCAGCAGACATGGCTTTCCCTCGTTTAAACAATTGGAGTTTTTGGCTACTTCCTTTTGCGTTTACGATTTTACTGAGCACACTTTTTTTACAAGGTGGTGGTCCAGATGCAGGTTGGACTTTTTATGCTCCATTATCAAGCACTTATGGCCCACCCAGTATTGACTACATGATTTTATCTATCCATATCATGGGACTGTCTTCCATCTTGGCTGCCATCAATATTGTGGCCACCATCATGACCTTGCGTGCACCCAAGATGACCTATCGACGTATGCCTATTTTTGTATGGAGTTGGTTTATCACAGGTTTTCTACTGATTGCCATCATGCCAGTCTTGGCAGGCACCGTGACGATGTTACTCACCGATCGGCATTTTGGCACCGCTTTTTTTGATGCTGCCGGTGGTGGTAATCCACTGCTCTTCCAACATTTATTTTGGTTTTTTGGACACCCAGAAGTGTATGTGCTGGCCATGCCTGCTTTTGGGGTGATCTCCGAGGTTATGCCAACCTTTTGCCGTAAACCACTTTTTGGTCGCATCAGCATGATTTATGCGATTGCTGCCATTGCCATTCTTTCTTTTGTGGTGTGGGTTCACCACATGTTTACCACAGGTGTGATGTTAAAAACACAGCTATTCTTCATGTACACCACCATGCTGGTTGCTGTGCCAACTGGTATCAAGGTCTTTAATTGGCTTGCGACGATGTTCCGAGGCTCCTTATCCTTTGAAACACCGATGTTATTTGCCCTGGCTTTCTTGTTGTTATTCACGGTGGGTGGACTCAGTGGCGTGATGCTTGCCATTGTTCCAGCAGATTATCAATACCAAGATACTTATTTTGTGGTTGGCCACTTCCATTACGTCATAGTTTCTGGGGTATTATTCGCCATTTTGTCTGCCATCTATTATTGGTTCCCTAAATGGACTGGTCGCTGGTACAGTGAACGGCTTGGTCAGTGGCACTTTTGGCTGACCACTGTCTCAACAAACATTACATTTTTACCCATGCACTTTTTAGGTCTCGCCGGCATGCCGCGCCGTATACCCGATTACGCCTTACAATTTGCTGATTTCAATGCCATTGTCAGTGTCGGCGCACTCTTATTTGGTTTATCTCAATTGCTCTTTGTGTATTTGATCATCGATGGTATTCGACGTGGGAAACCCGTTGAGTCAGGGCAAACCTGGGATGGTGCAAGAGGCTTAGAGTGGACACTGGATTCACCCGCTCCCCACCATTCTTTCATGACACCACCGCTGATCCGTGATGAAGACTTTAATAGCAGTGATGGATGGCGTCATGACTGATACGTTACGCGCCATACCCCTTCTGACTGCCGCTACCGTAGCATGGTCCGCGATGATGTTACTGCATACCATGCACACCCCTACGGCGAGTCCTATTGGCCTCACTTTATCCTTGACGACCTTATTTATCTTGCTATTTTATTGGTTAGTCAAAGCCTGGCCTCGTACAAAAAATCGTCGCGTCGGTACGATACTGATCATCACGGCCACATTGATGTTCGCTTCAAGTTATGCCTTGGTGCCTTTCTATCACGTATTATGTCGAGAACTTGGCATTAACAGTGAGGTCACACAACAAGGCAAAGACTCTCATCAAAAAGGGGCGTACCATCGACGACAACTCATCACACGAAGCTTGTTCACGGCCTATCAAAATTTACCTTGGAAAGCCACCACTGGCCCTCTGTTATTAACCAATCATCATGTGGTCACGCAAACCATTCACTTGCATAATCAAGATAAAAAAACACACACCGCACGACTACGCATCAGCTTTGCACCCGGTCAGCTGGCACGCTATCTCCATCCACTGGAGCCCATCCAAGATCGTGCCATCACCCTAAAGGCTCATCAACAAATAAGCTTACATATTCATTGGAAGCTAGCGGCCAATACACCTAAACTGCAAGACGCCACATTACATTTCACTTTTTTCCCGATGAAGGATCAACCCACATGAGCCAGGAAGCCCACTTAACTCCCCCTACCCAATGGCCAATTATCGGTAGTGTTGCACTATTTTGCATGGCATTTGGTTTTGTTCATTTTCTTCACCAAGGCGTTCATTGGTTATGGCTGACTGCAGTAGGTGCTATTTTATTATCCTTTGTGCTACAAGGCTGGTTTCGCGAAGTGGTTCGTGATGGTCTTGGCGGTTTAAATGAAAACAGTGTACTGAATCAAGCCTATCGATGGAGTATGGTGTGGTTTATCTTCTCAGAAGTCATGTTTTTCTCTACTTTTTTTGGGGCATTATTTTATACACGTGTTTACACCGTTCCCTATCTAGGTGGTACGTTTGGTGAACACTGGACTCATTTACTGTTATGGCCAGGCTTTGATACCCATTGGCCATTACTCAACACCCCGGATGCCTCACGTTTTAAAGGCCCAGATGGTGTGATGAATACATGGCATCTCCCTGCTATCAACACAGCCATATTACTACTCAGTGGTGTCACCATTACCATTTCCCATTGGGCCTTAATACAAAGTAAGCGCTTAATGGGACTTATCTGGCAAGGCGCAACCATCGCGTTGGGCATGCTCTTTCTTTTTTGCCAATACCATGAGTACATCGAAGCTTATCGTGATAAAGGTCTCACTTTAGGTTCTGGGATCTATGGGAGTACATTCTTCTTATTGACAGGGTTTCACGGTGTGCATGTTTGCTTGGGCACACTGATGCTTATTTTTATTTGGTGGCGTATGTTTTTAAATCACTTCACACCGAAACATCACTTTGCCTTTGAGGCAGTGGCATGGTACTGGCATTTTGTGGATATTGTTTGGTTAGGACTTTTTGTTTTCGTCTATTGGCTGTAGTGACGCCTTCTGAATCTTTTTTAATAGTCTAATATTTTTTCAATATTGATGCATAGGTTCATTAATATAGAATAAGGTTATACCGAATGAAAAATATAAAAAAAGCATTATTTCACTGGTCACTTTCTTCGGATCTCACACTCTCTGACCAACTGATACAAGCCATCAACGCATCACCCGATTTACTGTTAAGCATGACAACGCGCGATGATGCGCTTTTTTTACGCCAAGCTTTTCCATCGATGATGGACGAACCCTTTCATTGGTATTGTATCGAGCAAGATTTCGAAGAACCGAGTATGAAGCTATCACTTCTACACCTTTGTATACTCTCCGGTCATTTACAAAAAATACGCTATCTCTTCCAATTGGCTCAATCTCAAATGGATACTTCGTTTGATACTCCCCTCCCCCCTTCACAAGTACGACATAGCCATATCACCAAAGCTAACGCATCCGTACCTTCCCAGCAAAAAAAAAGTGATGTGTTAGGAGATTTGTTACGTCAAGGTGCCAATTTTTATCAATGGCGTCCTAATTATAACTTAGAAAACGGTCTTGACGATGTTGTTAAGCTTAAACTTGGCCATGTTGCTAAGATTAAACAATGCCTACCTATTCATTTTTTGATGATGTATCCCCCTAGAAATTGTGAAGGTATATTCAAATTATTGTTGAATGTTGCAAAAAAAAACCATTGTGCTAAAGAAATACTAGCACATAAAATATTGTCTTCTTCTCATATACTTGATATGAAAACATATCGCAGCTTTAGCATACGACAATGGATACATCATCACATTGACCTAAAACCAGATCGAACCGTATTACACCTAGCTTGCCAATTTTCCAGGTCGTATAATTTACTCCATTGTCTTCTCACCAGTATCGATCACATCCCTTTGAAAATATCTTTACTCATGGCCAAGGATAGACATCAACAGACCTGTTTAACCAATATCATCACACAAAAAAATGCCCTTTGTGTGTTTGATCATGCAAGGCAAACACGCTGTATCATGCCCATGATCTGCCCATCACCATTCACCTACTTATGGCACCAATGGCCCAAAGTATCTGAAGATATGGTACAACCCTGTTATTTTTTTGAATCAACCTTGGACAATACAATTGCCTTACCATTTGCCCTACATTTTTTAAAAAAATACCATACACTTGATGCACTGACACAATCATGCCAAAACCTTCTACCCTATGGCTGTACTTATGAAATAGATTCAGAAGATAATAATGATAACAACCGTCGACGCTGGGATATTGTGATATCTTATCTGATGTCTCAGTCAAAGCTTGCGACCATATCATCACAATTAACACAGGAATATCGAGCCATTAAAAACTTAGAGAGTCCATTTTGGTATATATCAAAAAAAAATACTTGGTATGACATTATCTCCAAACCCATCGCAATCTAAACGTATGTTACAACGACACACAGTCACCGATCCTCGTTGGTATTGCATTAGCTCATCTTTACCTCTTAATATGATTTGTCATCATATTGGTCAGTGTGATCGTTTAGATATAAGACTTTTTTTGAATTGTATGCATCATCGTATGCTAGGAACTATGGAAAACTCATCTTGCCTAAGCATCGATTGGCTTACCACACTCTGGCATAAAATCATCACGTATCAATTACCTAGACCTTTCTTACAAAAGCACCTCGCGCCATGGTTAACAGGCTTTTACTTACTTCATATTAACGCCATCAAATGTGTGGATACCACCACAGCTTGTCAATGGTCGTTGGATGTCATCCAAGCGCATTATGAATGCTTAGATAAGCCTACTGATGTCTCACGCGAAGCCGTCTATTATCATACATTAAGTACCTCCAATGAAATGCCTCATGATCCTGAACCATTTAATAAAAAAGAGTATCGTACTTTAATTCTTCGAGCACTGCTTAAACGCAGAGAACATTTCGTTGCGTGTTTCAAGTTACGATGGGCTGTGAGAATGATCTCATCATCCACGATAAAAACGCTAGATTGGCTACGTTTTGATAGCAATCATAGCATAAAAAAAACCTTGATACATTTGTTTCAGGCATACTTTCTTGGTGCATTTAAACAGGCTTGGAATCATGGTTGTACACGAACCAAACAAGCTTTTTTAACGCAATTGTATCAACCAGGTCAATCTATCATCATAAATTTTCTTGATCTACAAAGCGTCATGTCATTTGCTCAAGTTACAAACTGGCATCAAAATCCAACACACACAAGCAGTAAAATATTCAAGCCTTGTCGTACAAACCCTTTAAAATACTATGCACCTAAACATCTACACCAAAACATAGCACATTACTTAACCCATTTACCATCCTAATTGATAATTTCATGTATGATTGCCGTCTGATGACAAATGAATTGAAGACAGCCAACAAAACTTAAAAACAGTCTTGGTTTAAATACATTGAAGACTTTTAAGAAGAAATCTTTCAATGCCTAAGATTTCGCCATTTGCATTACGCCCTAAAACCTCCTAAGCTTCATGCCTGTATGAGTGAATCCATGGCATAGCGAGCAATGCGTGCTATACACAATATACTGGCACTTATCAGTGAACACTCTTGAGTACGCTATGAATTGAAATGCGTATCTAATTATCAAGACTGACTTCATGAGTTCTCGGGTCATTGCATACTTTGTGAGTAAACTGAGTTTATCTTCAATGAACCAGTCATGCCGAACTAAACACCTTGAACCAAGAAAAAAAATTGACAAAAGATTATTTTTTTAATTAAATATAACCATTTTTATAAAAAAATGAGAAAACTATGAATTATATACTTAAAGATTTACTACCATATACCCACCTTATCATCAAACGATCATTCTTTTTCATTGTTTTTAGTCTAGTATCTCTGCTTATGACGCTGGGTTTGCAAACTATCACCGCCTGTATAGTGTATCGTCTTTCTAAGTTAACCAACACAAATATCATACCTGGATCAAACGCTATACCGGAAAATACCCAAAGCGCAAGCTATCTTCCTGACCCAAATAATGACAAACCCACTGTTGTTTTGGGGAGAGTAATACCCACCAAAGATTCTGCTTTACCGGAAACAACTGACAAAGAAAGCTATAATAGGGTTGAAGCACAACCTTATCCTCAATGCATTTGAATAAACCATTAAAACATCATTCACATAACGATTAACATTTATTTGGAGCACACCTATGTCTTTTGCAAATCACCTGTGGACTGCCACAGAATGGTTCCACCAACAACATGTGATAGGATCACAACTTGTCACCTATATGTCTATTAGTCTAATCTCAATGACAATCACACTGGTTGTGCTTGGATTCATACTCAAAGAATTAAATGCATACAAACCAATTAAGATGACGCCAATGAATAATACAATAGCGCCATATCCTATCAACTGCCAAACAAAAGACATGTCATCGGTTAACTCTGTATCGCAAACAAAAGAAACCCAACAATCTTACCCACAAAAAGGGGAAAAATTATGTCTATGATCTACGTCAATGTATTTTGTCATCTTCAAAATTTGGTTTTGCAAGGTAGTAAGCTATTCATGGCGTTCAACCTAGCTACCATGATCATCTCAATTGGTATACTATTGCTTACCAAACATCTGACCAAAAAAAATAAACAAGTAGCTACTTACAAGTCAATGGATTACCCTGTGGCCAGTGTGGTGTATGCAACAGCACCAATCCCCATGGCTGTTGTCGCAAAACCTAATGATGAACCATCTGAGTATCTTCCAAGTCCAAAGAATGCATCGTCGTAAGTTCTCTCAACTAGTTTGCTTGCCAAGCTTATAAAAACGTCCTAACAACGATGTTTTTTTCCGATGAAACTGCTCATTAATCCATGTTTTTTGTGCCAAAAATCTTGCTTTATCGGCTTGACCTAAACGATGCGCATACGGCAAAGCAATCGTCAAAGGGTCATGGGGTATACCATTGACACGTATTTCATAATGGCAATGAGAGCCTGTAGCCAAACCACTTTGCCCCACATAACCAATGACTTGATGACGACGAACATGCTGACCACGATGCAAATGTTTTGCAAACCTTGAAAAATGCGCATAAATCGTTTGGTAATGCTTGCCATGTTTTAAACGTACCATACGTCCATAACCATGGGTCATTCCAGCAAATTGCACCACACCATCAGCCGTTGCCCACACGGGGGTGCCACGATATGCCGCCAAGTCAACACCCTTATGAGGTCTTACATGTTTTAATACCGGATGATAACGATGCCATGTAAACTTAGAACTGATCCATTGATAATGAAGTGGGAAACGCTCAAAACGTCTTGCAAGACTGTGGCCTGCTTCATCATAATAGGCTTCAACCCCTTGGTGATCTCGAAAACGAATCCACCATTTTGCATGATTGTGATGAGTATATCGCATCGCGATAAGCTGGCCAAATGGGCTATAAATGCTAGCAAATTGATCGGTGGGCTGTAATCGTCTGACCAAGGATGCTTCGTCCAATAAATGTGCCATAGCCCGCGATACAGGTCTTGGTATACCTTGTGCACGTGCTTGACTATAAAAGGCATGAGGGCCCAATACCCATTGGTGATACTGACTGCCCTCACGAAAGTCTAAATGCTTCTCATGGGCAACATAGCCCTTTTCTGTCTTGTCTATCACCAAAGCACGATCATGTGCAAATGGGTAAACAAGCTGAATAACTTGATCTTTTTCTTTTTGAATACTGAGAGTCTGTCCTGGTTGAAGATGGGTTAATGCTTGAACAGATGACCCTAGTGCTAACATGCGATAGATTGATTGACGCACAACCTGTGCACGGCCTAATATTTTCAACAAATGGTCACCAGGCTGGACCGTCAAAACGAGTGGTTTAGGTTGCCAATGATGATAGGCTGCTAGCGCAATTGAAGCCGTAAACCATAGCATACCGAACCATCGTCCGTATCGTTTGATACGTAATGTTTGCACAGTCAATACTCTTCGAATCAAAAAAATATCCTAACGACCATATCGGATGTTGTCAAACAAACATCGTGCTAGCCGTCTTTTATATTTCATCACTGAGTGCCCTTGATCAAGCGCTCAAGGCCAAATAAGCTATGTATGATTGTCAATACATGGATGGTATTTTAATCCTCGCAAAAACGGCTAAGCCAGGCCGTGCCATGAAAAAAAATCGAAAAAGCTTTTAATGGATAAATTAGTCGATCCTTTTATGACAAAATGGAAACCCTACTGTGATGGCCAGGTCATGCCAGAAGTATATGGCTCTGTGCTTCCAACAGCGATGCCGGTTGCAACATGTTCTATTCCTTTTTGTCCCAAAGCGTATGGTGCAGCCAATCAAACCATCGAGGATGCTATCCACATCTTAAGGATGCACTAGGGCACAAAATGGGACACAAAACTTGCAGGCAAGCAAGCGACACGCTAAGCTTAAGTCATCAAGCAAACTAAGGTATGCCTATGTTATCGCCCACTGAACAATTTGAACGGATTCGTCGTTATGCTGTGGATATTTTACCCGAACAACAGTTACTTGATCAGTTAAAAAAAGGTACGCCCCTCACGGTTAAGCTAGGTATTGATCCTACCAGCTCCCAATTACACCTTGGTCATACCGTGGTGCTGAATCTTTTACGCTTGATGCAAACCATGGGACATCATATTGTGTTAGTGATTGGAGACTTCACGGCCATGATTGGTGACCCATCTGGCAAGAATGTAACCCGCCCGGTGCTAAGCCAAGAGGATGTGAAGCACCATGCATCCAGTTACTTAGCACAAGTGGGTAAAATACTGGATCTTGACAATACAAAAGTCGTCTATAACAGTGCTTGGTTTGGTGATTATTCCGCCCAACGGTTATTACAACTGATCAGTCAACAAACTGTCGCGCAATTGCTCGAACGTGATGATTTTTCTAAGCGCTACCAAGCCAACCAACCGATTGCACTGCATGAACTCGTATATCCTATTTTACAAGGCTATGATTCTGTTGAGTTGCAAGCAGATATTGAAATTGGTGGCACGGATCAAACCTTCAACCTTATGATGGGACGACACTTACAAAAAGCCTATCAGCAATCGCCACAATCCGTGATTACCTTACCTTTGCTTGAAGGACTAGATGGTGAGAAAAAAATGTCAAAATCATTGAAGAATACCATTGATCTTGCCAATACACCCGATAACTTCTTTGGCAAAGTGATGTCATTAAGTGATACCATGATGTGGCGTTATTATCGTTTATTGAGTGATCATACATTGTCTGATATTGAGGCCTTAGAAAAAGCTTGTGATGAGGGCACACACCATCCTCGTGATGCCAAGCACGCCTTAGCACATGCACTCATCACACGATTCTATGATGCCAAACAAGCTGATGATGCCAAAGCACGCTTCATTGCACAATTCTCAGCAGGCAAGCTACCGGATAATTTGCCTGAACATACCTTACATCTTACGGATCAAGATTATCCGATGGCTAACATACTCAAATCCATTGGTTTTGTTCAATCGACCTCAGAGGCACTGCGCTTAATCAAACAGCAAGCCGTCCAACTGAATCAACAGCGATTACAAGCTAACGAAAGCTTAGCCGTTGATAACACCAAGCATTTGATTCAAGTGGGAAAACGACGTGCTGCCTATGTGACGCTCACGCCTAAAATACCCGTTTCATGACATGGATTTTATATAATCCACGCAGTGGAAAAGGGCGTGCCCATGCACAGGTTCAATCCCTGAGCATAGATTGGCCCAAACACCATAACGTACTTCAAAAACCATGGCCTTCCATTGCCGAAGGGGAACCTGTCATTGTCGTGGGTGGAGATGGCACATGGCATCATGTTAATCAAAAGGTGGCACATACCCATCCCGCTTATTTAGTGCCATGTGGCTCACAAAATTTATTGGCGCATCATGGTCAGTTCACTCGCCCTCACCGCGATATTTGCTGGTCACATTGTCGAGCAATCCCCACCCATCGCATACATGATACACACGCCACCATCAATTGGAGCTTTGGCTGGGATGCAGCATGGATGCATCAACATCAAGTGACACGCTATCATGGGTTAAATTTTCTTCGACAAGCCTTGGCAATTCCCTGTCATCAATCACCACAACAAGTTTATATGCAAGGTCAGTATCTTGGTGACTTTCATGCTGGCTTTTTTAGTCTACTGCCTAGTTACGGCCATACTTTATGCCGCCTTCCACAGAAGCAAGCGTGGGCATGGCACGGATGGCTTTTTAACAAAAATCGACGAAGCAATGCGCTACGTACATTCATATGTCGCCGTCCCAGTGATCTTTGTAACCCCAAAGATCTGTGGATTAAACCTCGGCATACACCAAGTCCGCTACAAATCGATGGCGAACCTGCTGGTTTCACGCCTTGCTCGATCACACCCGGCGTCTCGCGCCTACAACCCTGGCTGCCATGAATTAAAGCTGGCAGTCTAAGAAATATTCACTTATAATATTTTATGAATGGACACAAGGTATTGATGTGCGTCGACTTTATCTCCTTTTAGCAGGGATCGTACTTGCCCATGCAGGACCACCTGCTATGCCGCCCACACCAGTGGATACCACACACATTGATCATGTATGGCAGGCAGCACCTGTGACGGTGATTGGCCAAGTACATGCGATTCATGGCGTCACACTGACAACCGAATACACCGGGCAAGTCCTGCGCTTGTATGCACATGCTGGTCAGACATTGCATGCCGATGACCCCATTGTCCAACTGAAGCCTCATCAGTTATTACCAGCATGGGTTGGCGCAAAACATCAACTGGCTTTAGCGCATCTTCAGGCAAGCAATAGTAAGGCACTGTATAAAAAGCAAGCAGCCAGTCGTTTTCAAATGCAGCGGGATTTATTAACAGAAGCTATCGCACACGATACACTAAAACAAGCGGCTTCCCAGCTGGCTAAAACCTTATTACGCGCCCCATTTGACGGGGAACTTGGCTTAACACATGTCAATATTGGTCAACATGTTGTGCAAGGACAAACGCCTATTGCCACGCTCACACAATGGACCCCCATTTGGGTTGATTTCTCTTTGGCACAATCTGAAGCCCATGGGATCCATCATGGTATGCCGCTCACTGTACAAACCAACCATGGTCAAACCATAAAAGGTAAAATACTTGCCCATGATCCCGTCATGAATGCACAAACCCATCGTTTGGCTTATCGTGCTATCTTTGATAATCCCACGCATCAATTAATACCTGGTGATTATGTAAAAATTCATATTCAATCGGATGCACACAAAAAAACGGTACGTGTGCCATTGATTGCGATCAATGCCTCGCCCATGGGATACAGTGTTTATGTGGTCAAAAATGGTAAAGTACATAAACAACCTGTGGTGCTTGGCGCACAAGGCCAATACTTCGTAGAAGTCGTAAAAGGCTTACATTTACATGATGTCGTCGTCACATCAGGTCGACATAAAATTTATCCTGGCGCTGCCATCAAACCTAATCCACCGAAGCCTTATGCGTATTGATCTTTTTGTTAAAAAACCTATTTATGCTATCGTCCTAAATGTGGCCATTTTATTGATTGGTTTTGTCTGTTTCAACCAACTGCCTGTGCGTGAAAACCCCTATATCCCTCCCTCTGTTGTCACCATCACTACCAGCTACCCAGGCAGTGCTGCTGATGCCATGGAGGCCTTAGTCACCACGCCACTTGAATCAGCGCTTTCAACATTAGATAACCTTGATACGATCACCTCTCAATCCAGATTTGGCCAAAGCAGCATTAAACTGACATTTAAGCTAGGTTACTCCGTCAATGAAGCCATCCCAGAAATCAGCAGTCGCATTCAAGCGAAACGTCCCTTTTTACCCGACGACATTCAAAGTATCACCCTTGCAAAAGAAGATCCTAATGCTTCACCTGTTGTATATATCAATGTGTCCAGCCATGCCATGTCTCCTCATGAAGTACTGTCCTACCTTGCCAGCAGCCTGGTGCCCGAGCTAGAAAATATTCAGGGCGTCAATGGCGTGCGTTTATTTGGTGGCTCAGCCTATTCTATACGAAATCAAGTGGATCCTCTCAAGCTTCAAGCTTATGATCTTTCCTTGCCTGAGACAGTACAAACACTGCAAAGAAAAACACGCTATACTGCTGCAGGCTCCTTACTGACACCTGTACAACAGTATGCTGTACTACTCGGCAATCAGCCAAAAAAACTGCCCCAATTCCGCCAGATGATTGTCAAACAACATCCTTTGGCAAATGCATCTCTCCATGACATCTCCACGCTAAAACTAGCCAATGAAGATCGCTATGTTCGCGCAGACATCGATGGCAGACCTTCTAAAACACTCGGCATCATTGCTGCATCGGATGCCAACCCTTTGACCGTTGCATCGCGTCTACGTGCACAGATAGCCCGCTATGCGGATGCACGCCCTAAAGATCTCAAGGTGATGGTTTTTTATGATGCCTCCCGCTTTATTCAACATGCGATCGATGATATTTACATCACTTTTTTTGAAGCACTGGCCTGTGTACTACTGGTCACGCTGCTGTGCTTAGGCAATTATCGTCTGATTTGGATTCCTGCTATCAGCATTCCTCTCTCTATCATCGGCAGCGCTTTTTTCATGCGCTACTTTGGATTTTCTTTAAATATTTTCACCATGTTTGCATTCATTTTAGCGATTGGCATGGTGGTGGATGATGCCATTGTTATCTTAGAAAATATTTACCGTCATACCGAAGAAGGCTTATCCCCTAAAGAAGCAGCTTGTGTTGGTGCCACAGAAATGCTTCGCCCTATCATTGCGATGACAATCACTTTGGCTGCGGTATATGCCCCCATTGGTTTAGCCCAAGGCATCACAGGACTGTTATTTAAAGAGTTTGCCTTTACACTGGCTTCATCCATTATCTTATCCGGTGTCGTAGCCCTCACCTTGTCACCCTGGATGAGCGCACGCTTGATTCCCGAACATCCTAAACCATCACGCCTTGCCGATGGCGTACATCATGTATTCGCTAAGATCACGAATCGTTACCAACGCGCACTTCGCTGGGCTTGCCAGCATACTGTCAGTGTCATAATGGTCTTTATTCTTTTGATGGGAAGCCTTGCGTTTCTTTACCCAAGATTGCCGCAAGAACTTATTCCTCAGGAAGATGCCGGGGTACTTTTCACATTCGTCAGTGCACCTGATAACACAAGTTTTAAACGATTGACAGAACAAGGTCAAAAGGTTTTGACTCAACTCAAACAGTTACCTGCACAACTGCACACCCTCTCCGTGTATGGCTTTCCTACTTCTCATGATGCCTTGCTTATCAGTACGCTTAAAGACTGGGATATGCGCCAACCCATTCAATCCTTAATTCAACAGATTTTACCCAAAATATTTCAAATCCCAGGTGTGGATGCTTACCCTTTGAACCCTTACTCAGTACCTGGCGTCTCAGGCTTTTCTCCCATTAGCTTTGTAATTCAATCACCCCATACCTACCAAGAAATGTATCCGCATCTCATGGCCTTTTTAGTGTATGTGTATCAACATAATCCATTGATCTTACAAGCACGCTATGACCTTCGTTATGACCAACAACGCTTTCGCCTGTCTTTGAATGAAGCCCTGATGAATCAATTAGGCGTTAAACGTGATCAAATTGGTCAAGCCTTGGGCCTAGGACTCAGTGAAAGCTGGAATGTGCAATTCAGTCACCAACAACTACTGTATCAGGTGATTTCACAATTGAATGACTCATCGCGCCAAACCTTGGCACAGCTTCGTCAAATCCCGATTCGTCGACCCAATGGTGTATTGATGCCATTAGGTGATCTCATTCATTTTGAGCGTGAAGTGGTGCCCAATGCTTATTTCCATTTTCAACAGTTCCGCGCCGCCACATTGTCTGCCTCACTCCCGCCTTTTTATCACATGGGTGATGCACTCACATGGTTAAGAGAAGCTGCTGCCAAAACATTGCCAGCAGATTATCGCGTCGATTATGCAGACCAATCAAGAAGCTACCTACAATCGCAAGCCCAAAGCCTCCCTCTCTTCATTTATGCCCTGCTATTTATTTACCTTACTTTGGTGCTATTATACAACAGCTTCATCGATCCGCTGGTGATCTTACTCACTGTCCCTGCTTGCGTGTTTGGTGCATGTATTGCTTTATTTTTAACCCATGGATCCCTGAATATTTATACCAATATTGCGATCATTACATTAGTAGGCTTGATCAGTAAACATGGTATTTTATTGGTAGACGTTGCCAATCATGTGCGTGATACCAAACACTGTCAACGACTGGAAGCGGCTATTGAGGCAGCAAAAACACGTTTTCGTCCTATCATCGCCACCACACTCACAGTGGTCATGTCTGCTGTACCACTTGCTTTAGCATCTGGCCCCAGCGCCATCGCGCGTCAACAAATTGGTGTTTGTTTGATTGGCGGTATGTTAATCGGCACCTTGGTGTCATTATGGATTATCCCCGTGATTTACAGTCGACTGCCTCACACCCCTGTGAAGAAAGTACATGCCTAACCCATCGCCTTTACTGGCAGTAAAAGCACTCAGTATATACTTTGGCTCGCAAGCCATTGTGCGTCATGTTTCATTGGACATTCACCAAGGGGAGTGTGTGGCACTGGTTGGCGAATCGGGTTCGGGTAAAACACTCACAGCACTGGCAATTAATCAATGCCTTCCTCATCAAGCGAGCATGGATCAAGAGACACGCATTCATTTAAATGGCCAAGCCATACACGATGTATCTGAAGCAGCATGGCAAACTATACGTGGCGGACAAATTGGCTACATCCGTCAAGATGCGCTATCTGCGTTTAATCCCGTCAAACGCATCGGCCAACAAATCGATGAAGCACTTAAATTACACACTGACTTATCCCGTCAAGCACGTCATCAGCGAGCCCTGTCACTGTTCCAAGAAGTGGGCTTAAAACAGCCCGCTCGTTGTTATGATGCTTACCCTCATCAGTTATCGGGTGGCATGTTACAGCGTGCACTGGTTGCTTGTGTCCTTGCCCCACAACCAAAACTTCTCATCGCTGACGAACCCACCACCGCATTGGATGCTGGACTACAACGTCAATTACTCACCTTGTTACGTCAGTTACAAAAAGAGCATGACATGGGTATGTTATTTATCACCCACCAACTGAGCTTGTTAGATTATATTGCAGATGATGTACACATCATGCAAAAAGGACAAATCATTGAACATACAAGCCCGAAAGCTTTCGCAACACAACCCGCTCACCCCTATAGCCAGACATTATTCAAAGCATCACAAGCCCCTAAAGATTTTTTAACGCACCCGTCTTCTACCAAGCAGTTAGCCTGTATTGATGACCTAAACGTTCATCGAGGTGATGGGCCTAAAAAACGTACCATCATCGATGGCGTGTCCTTCTCTCTTCATCAAGGTCATACCACCGCGCTACTTGGTGAATCTGGCGCAGGTAAAACCACACTGGCTGAAACCTTATTGGGCATGCATCCTTGGTCAACCGGCCACGTCAACTGGAAAAATAAGCCACGTGTGAAAGGACACCAGTATCCTCATCAACAACAATATGTTTTTCAAGATCCCTGGTCTGCACTGAATCCTAAATGGACAGTCCGCCAAAGCTTAGACGAAGCCATTCGCTACGCAAAAAGCGACTATGATGTTGAAACACTGCTACAAGAAGTGGGGCTTGATGCTAACATGGCCGATCGGCACCCTCATCGCTTTTCAGGGGGGCAACGCCAACGTATTTGTTTAGCTCGCATGATGGCTTTTGTGCCCGAATTAGTCATTTTAGATGAACCCACGAGCGCATTAGACGTCTCGGTACAACATCATGTACTTGAACTTCTCCAAACACTGCAAAACAAACATCAACTAAGTTATCTTCTGATTACCCATGATTTACATGTTGTCAAAGCACTGAGCCACTATGTCATGGTTTTATATCAAGGCAAATGTGTTGAATATGGACCTTGTGAGGAAGTGCTTAGTCAACCGAAGCATGATTACACCAAAGCACTACTTGCTGCACAATTTTAATGAAACGAGTGGCTATGGGTGGACTTGAACCACCGACCTCAGCATTATGAGTGCCGCGCTCTAACCAGCTGAGCTACATAGCCTTGAATGCATTTAAGTTTGCGGAAAATACACCATGCTGTCAAGTCTTTGTCTGCGTGCAAGGCACTTTACTTAAGTCAATGGTTCTATAGCACAGTGACGAGGGCCAATGCCACCGCCCTTTCAAGTGACTATGGACGTGCAATAGCGACCATACACACTGCCAAAAGATAGACACTGTTGTTTGACTGTTTTGTTGAACCATGTCGTGCATACTATCTTTCAAACCATGCGACTGATTTTATATCACTGGGGATTGCCAACGATTCTATTTTATCGCTACAATAAGCATAGTTAAGCGGTCTTGACTTGGGACATCATTCACGGAAATAAGGAAAAACAATGAAAGTATGCAAACAATGTGGTTCTCTCCTCACTTACGGCGTGATCGCCATCGCACTGCTGGTGTCAATACTGGCAGCCTTTTTACCCAGTGAACAAGTCCATGCTTTAGCTTATGTCAGTCGCTTCTTTGAAATCATGATTCCCTTCCTTGCAGTGGGTGCATTGATTCAGTATTTGACCTGTCAACGCTTAGGTAACCTTCCTGCCTACGGCTTTATTGGCCTCGCCCTACTCATTGCGATTCTTGCCAACCTACTGCCGAGTGAATACATGTATATGCTCGCACATATCAGCCATTTTTTTGAAATGATGATCCCTTTCCTTGCGGTCGGTGCGCTCATCAAATTCCTTTGCTGCTGTCAGCCATCGAGTGATACCAAAGCTTGATGCGATACATGAACAGGGCCATGTAACCAAACATGGCCTTTTTGCCTATTGAGTGACAAGGTGCCCCCTTCAAAGTGAAGCTTCGCTTGTTTTTTATCGGGCATTAACCATGAAAACGCAGCACAAGCGGCACTGCCACATGCCAAAGTTTTACCCACACCATTTTCATCCACACGCGCATACCATGCATCTTGACCATCCGGTGTGTATGTACTGACATTGATGGATGGAAAGTGAAGGCGAATCTTAGCAGCCCATAAAGCGGGATCATCGTCACAGGCTAACACCGCATGAAGGTTGCCCACAGAACCTATCCAAACCGTTTTCCCTGAGAATATATATGACTTAGGTGCGTCAATAGGTCCTAATGAGACCCACCCTCGGTCATTCAATACAATGCGACGCCCTGCTATCCATAACTCAGACTGTGATGATTGAGATTGTTGTAGATAATGCGCTATAAAAACAGCCCCATTACCACACTGTGCAGCTTCTGAGCCATCCCTATTCCAAACATGATACGCTAATGATCGATCACCTCGGTGACTAATCATCAATAATTGATCGGCAGCTTGCTGAGCGTAGCGCTTTAAATAAATCGCGATACATGTCTCATGAATACCCTGTCTCGCATCCAGTAAAACAAAGCGGTTACCGCATACATCACCCTGCCAGATAGGATAGTGACCATGCATATTGGATAACATATATCCCCCGTGGATGTGCTTGACGTTGTAACATGATAAAATGTTGTGACAGGCATGTCTATGCTTCTCATTTTTCCATGCCCACTGAACAGGGTGTAAAAAAATAACAAAAAAAGCGCTATATAGTAATTAAGGCGTTTTTTTACATTTTACTTTGTTTAAGTACTGTTGATGCAAAGAAAATATGTTAAACTATGTAAAGGGTGACGTTATACCTGTTTTTTATGAAAGAAATAGGTGAAATTACCCCAATGGATGCAACATGAAATCCCTGGTTCGCGTTGATTAAAACAACAAACACCAAGAGTATTTCTAGGAAGTGTGTAAGAAAATAGCTAATGGAGTATAAGGAAATGACAGCAAAAACACAAAAGCCAACCTATCAGGTTAAAGACCAAGAAGAATCTCAAAGTTCACGCTCTGCCCGTGCCAAGCGACTAAAACGCCTGAGAAAAATCACCACACTATCCCGTAAATTATTCTCCGAGAAATACGGCATCTCCCCCGGCACCTTACAAAATTGGGAAACCGCACGATTTGGCGGCCTCACCGAAAAAGGCGCGCGTGCCATGCTTGAGTTTTTGGGACAAGAAAACATTTTTTGCACCTTTGAATGGCTCATGTACGGCGCTGGGGATGGGCCAACCATTAACGTCGAGGGTTACCAAGGTGCAAGCCAACAAACAGAAGGCTCAAATGGTCCAACGACCACGGTTCCCTACCACACAGCCCTTAAAGTCGAATTGGAAAAATTCTATGAATTAAACCCCAATGCCACACATATCACCATCATGGACGACGCCATGGTGCCTGATTACATCATGGGTGAAACGGTGGCTGGACTCAAATTAACCCAGGAACAGTTTCCACAAGCAGTCGATCAAATTTGTATCGTTGAAACCGTTGAATTTGGTCAATTACTTCGCATGGTACGTCAACATAGCCAAACCGATGGCTTTTGTTTAGTCAGCACCAATCAAAACATCCCAGCAGATAAAATGGTCATCACACATGCCACGATCAAAAACATGGCACCCGTGGTCTGGAAACGCCGTCAAGACGTTTGATCACTTACCAGTTTTTACCAAGCAAAAGAGGCTCATCAGAGCCTTTTTTGTTTTATGGTACTAATGATCAGCGTCACGTTTTTTCCAAGTTTCTCGATACAATAAGTAAGTGACCACACATAAGCCTAGTAGATACAATAAAACCCAAGGTGCCAATGCCAAGCGCTTTTGCTTCGTTGGTTCCGCAACATGACTGAGAAAATGGACAATGTCATCGACATACGCTTCAAATACTTCAGGGTACATACTACCTTGATCAACCAAAGCCACTAAACGAAACCATGGCTGCGGCGCATCACCCACCACCTCAGCTTGCAAACGCTGAATGCCTTGCAAACCCACAAAAGGATTGG
Source organism: Coxiellaceae bacterium (assembly GCA_902601155.1). GTDB lineage: Bacteria > Pseudomonadota > Gammaproteobacteria > Comchoanobacterales > Comchoanobacteraceae > CACKMC01. The sequence continues at coordinate 44,637 of CACKMC010000004.1, forward strand.
GCATCGATGTTTGAGGGTGCACAAGATTATTAAACCCAAGTGACTGACTACGATCCTCATAATACGTTAACAAATAAGTTTTAACCCATGCACCACCCCGGGACCGTGTCACCAATGACAAATCTGGCGGCGGGTGACCATCCCATGAGCCTGGTGGATGAACTGGCATGGGGATAAGCCCAGCTTCTCGAACATATGGATCGTGTGTGGCAAGCGATAAGGCATGGCAAGCAGCACAATGTGTTTTAAAAGCGATGGCACCACGACGCAGTGCCGCAGGATCATCAGAAGCTGTGTACTTTGCCCACTTCAAGGCATGTGCTGGCGCACCAAAACCTGTCACGCACCATAAAACGATCAAAGTCCATGCACCATAATATCTCACGATACAGCCCTTAAATCTTCTGGCGGTCGCTTCGCACACTCATAACGTGTGATCCAAGGCATGGCCAGGAAAAAAAGAAAATAACCCAGCATAAAAAAACGAGCCCACCATGTCGCCGACGTTGACACAGCTTGACCGCCTAAATAACCCAGGCTTGTGAAACTAATCACCAAAAAAGCCAACGCACACTGAGAATAACGCCCTTTATAACGCATAGAACGCACAGGACTTCTGTCTAACCATGGCAATGCGAATAACACAAGCACTGCACACTTCATCACCAACACCCCTAAAAGCTTACTTGGCACCGCACGCAACATGGCATAAAAAGGGGCAAAATACCAAACAGGCTTAATGTGCAATGGTGTGACCAAAGGATTAGCGGGCACAAAATTATCTGGCTCTAACCCCAAACCAAATAACTCTGGCGCCAAAAAGACAAATCCCAAAAAGATCCCCAAGAAACAGGAAACACCAAAAAAATCTTTGCGTGTGTAATAGGGATGAAAAGCACGTGTATCTGGCCCTGATTGGACATCAATCCCCTCAGGATTATTGGAACCCACGGTATGCAATGCACAGATATGAAGTATCACACTTGCTATAATCAACAAAGGAAATAAAATCACATGAAAAGAAAAGAATCGATGCAAGGTCACACCAGAAACCACATAATCACCCCGTATCCAGGTGGCCAAGGCTTCGCCTACCCAGGGAATAACTGAAAACAAAGACACCACCACTTGCGTGGCCCAATAAGACATTTGCCCCCAGGGTAACACATAACCAGTAAAAGCTTCCGCCATTAACAACACAAACATCGCACAACCGATTAACCATACCAGCTCACGAGGTTTCTGATAGGAGCCATACAATAGGCCACGAAACATATGCAGATACACCACCACAAAAAAAGCAGAGGCGCCTACCGCATGCAAGTAGCGAAACAACCAACCAAAAGGCACATAACGCATCATATGTTCAATGGAAGCAAAAGCTTCTTTGGCCGTGGGCGTGTAATGCATCACCAACCAAATACCCGTGATCATCTGATTCGCCAGCACAACCAAAGAGAAGACACCAAATAAATACCAGAAATTTAAATTTTTTGGTGCTTGATATGCACAAAGGTGCTGATGGCAAAATGCACGAAGTGGTAAACGCTTTTCTAACCAATCACTCACTCATCGCTCCAACAACCAAGGTATCTTTGTCTTGAAAATAATAAGGGGGCACTTCTAGATTTGTGGGTGCAGGCACCCCTTTATACACACGACCCGCTAAATCAAATTTAGAACCATGGCAAGAACAAAAAAAACCCCCTGGCCAAGATGCATCAATACCACCTTCATCTGGGCGAAATGTCGGCGCACAACCAAGATGTGTACACACACCTAAAAGCACTAAAATATCAGGACGCAAAGAACGGTAGTTATTTTGCATGGCTTTTGGTTGTTGCGGCACACGTGACTCAGGGTCACTTAAGCGTGTACTAGGCTGATCAAGACGCTTGAGTTGTGCGGATGTGCGACGAATGATCCAAACAGGCTTACTACGCCAAATCACTGTTTTTTGCTCGCCTGGCGCTAAAGCTTTCAAAGAAACCTTCACAGGTTTTCCGGCAAAACTTGTGGTAATACTCGGTGAAAGAGCCTTAAGAAAAGGCCAGCTAGCAGCTACCCCACCGACAGCGGCCATGATACTTGCTGTTCGCAATAAAAAGTCTCGCTTGTCTTGATCTACTGACGACTCTGACACACAAGCTCCTTTTTTTATTATTGTAACGACAATCGCCTAAAAAAAGCCAGTCAGATCAATCAATAAACAAAAAGCCCACGGAGAACCATGGGCTTTTTGCGTTTTAATCTATTAAACACATTAAAACTGAACGCGTATTCCTGTGGTAACACGGTTAATATCTTGTCCAGCAAATGCATCAAAATGATCATAGGCCACTGAACCTTCGACATGATTAATAAGGTTCACATGGTAACGTACGTACTGATGCTTGTGAGCAATCAAAGTCTCACTTTCTTTGGAAGCATGCTCATAACCAGCATCGATGTGATGGTCATGACCGAAAGCGCTCATGTGATAAGCAGCACCCACATGCCAAACACGTGGGTTCACGTTACTGGCGATAGCATCCTGTGCACGTGTGTAATCAACATGTATGCTTGCTGGGCCATAAGCAGCTTTTGCTTGCGCATGCCATGCACCTTCACGCTTATTCACAGCAGGTATGATGCTGTCAGCAAGTACTGTTCGCAAGTCATTAATCCATGCTAATTTTACTTGGCCAGTGATGGCACTTACTTTGGTATTGATACCAATCAATGCACCCCACTTGTTAAGACGATTAGCTTCTTGTCCTACCGCATGTTGATAAGCCCAAGCTTGACCAAATACACCTGAGCTCATAGTCAATTTTGCACCAGCTAAAACATCATTGGATTGTGTTAACTGTTGTGTAAGACCTGGCGTTGCTGTGTAACGATCTTTTTTACCACCAAAAGGGGTATACGTTTTACCCAACATCAATGTGAGTTGAGGATTCATTGTCATGCTTGCTGTGAACTCATCTAATGTGATATCACCATTTTGAGCTAATACATTCACATCCACGTGTGTATCACGTGTTGGTGTAGCATGTAGAAATAAATTCGCATTATTAATTTCAAAGACATGCTTAGAAGGTGAGTGTGTATCTACACGGTATTGTGTATCAATCAAGCCGTGAACTTCTACAAGTGCAGAAGTTGCCTTAGCAACTGGCTTGACTGATTTTGGGGCTTGTTCCATGGACGTACCTGCTGCTTGTGCAACCAGTGTACTGGCAGCTAGTATCGCGACTATTGGTTTAATTAAACGCATCGAAGACTCCTTATTCTTAAAACACCTATTTAACTAGGTTGTTGCGCTAGTTTATAACCCTGTTACAGAGCTAGTCAAGGAAAAAGACGCTTATTTTTTGCAAAAAAACACTATAAAAGTTATTATTGAAGAAAATAATAGGAAAAAACAATTGCTTAAAAGTTAAAAAAAAACATGATTTTTTTTAAAATAAATGGTCCATACAAAAAACCCCGGCAAGGCCGGGGTCTTTTTCATCCAATAAATGATATCACAGGTTTTCGGAATGTTTGGCCAAGTAACTTGCCACGCCTTCAGAAGAAGGCTGCATGCCTTGATCACCCTCAGTCCAACCAGCTGGACATACCTCACCGTGCTTTTCATGAAACTGCAAGGCATCTAACAAGCGAAGGATTTCACCCATATTACGCCCTAATGGCAAATTGTTCACAAGCTGTGCTTGCACAATACCTGCCTGATCCATAATAAAGGTTGCGCGAAGTGCCACTTTGGCTTCCATCAGCTCAACACCATACATACGCATGACATCATGACTCAGGTCACTGGCCATGGTAAATGAAACAGGACCAATGCCCCCTTGATCAACAGGCGTATTACGCCAGGCTGCATGCGTAAACTGTGAATCAATCGATACCGTCACAATCTCTGCTTGACGTTTTTGAAAGTCCTCAACACGGTTATGGGCTGCCAACAACTCCGAAGGGCAAACAAAGGTGAAATCAAGTGGATAAAACATCAACACTTTATATTTTGACTGAGTTTGCTCATACAAAGACCAATCCTCTTGTATACGCCCATCTGGCAATACCGCAGCCACTGTAAAATCGGGCGCTTTTCGACCAACTAATGTCATATTTTTCCCCTTAATCGACACAAAAATACAAATAATATCTTAACAAAAATCAAGCCTTAAGTAAACGATCATACTGCACACTCATCAGGCATCCGATGAAGCGCCTTCTTTTTCAACCAAAGATTGATCCGCAGTGGCAGGTTCTTCCTCCTCGACTTTAGGCGGTATGTACTTACCCGCCTGGCAAACAGTGCTATCAGGCGAAACATATGCGATCGCTTTACCATTTCGCACCAAGGTCACACTACACCCACCTGCATTAACAGTGAGGCCAATCTGATGGGAGGTAAACTGAGGCTCTAGCAAATTTTCATCCATACCTGAGAACTCAGCCAATAAGACACCCGATTCGTTGTGTACTTTGATGATCCAATAATGCGACCCAACCTGATCAAATAACCACACTTCTTTTTGAGAAGAAGCCTGTTGACCTGGCAACACCTTCACATTTTTCCATTGCATCGGTTGACTGCGATAGGGATTAAACCAAGACGAACCATGTACCCATGTGACATCAGCCATGACCGACTGATCACTATTATTTTGCAATGAAAGCGTGAGATCACTCATTAAGTACAATGCAAAGGAAGGGGATACTAGGCTACAAAGCAGCACAAAAAGACTTATCATTTTTTTCATAGGAACACCACCTTTTTATATCATTATTATCTTAACACGAATCGCATAAAAATGCAATCCATGTACTTTACAACAGGATAGAATATTCGCTACTATGGGAGTCTCTTTTTCATGCCCCCTTATATCATGGCGTTTTGGTCCAAAAAAAACACAGCAAAAAAAACCAGCATGGTGCAAAAAACCCATGATAGTTTTCGTCGATTATTAGACATTTTTTCCACTCAATCGACATTATCAGATGCACACTGGGACGCCTTGCGTCGTGCACTATTGGCAACCGATGTAGGTATGGCGATCACGGCTGAGATCATGAAAAGCATACAACATACGGCAAAAAAACAAGCCATACGAGACTATGCGGATCTTTACCCACTCCTTCATCGACTGTTACGTGATCGTTTACCACAAAAAAACTGGGACACCCCACCAAAACATACCCCTCAAATCATTTTAATGGTCGGCGTCAATGGTGGCGGAAAAACCACTTCTTGCGCCAAACTAACGCATCATTTTAAGCAACAACAGTGTTCAACTTTATTAGCCGCTGGCGATACTTTTCGTGCCGCAGCCATCGAACAACTGGACCACTGGGCCACACAACTTGATGTGCCTATCATCAAACAACAACATGGCGCCGACAGCGCGGCCTTGTTATTTGATGCCCACCGCGCTGCCACTGCCCGTCAAATCCAATACGTCATTGCTGACACAGCAGGACGCATGACAACTCAACAACCGCTGATGGCCGAACTTCGCAAAATCAAAGAAGTCGCCTCACGCTGTATGCAAGAAGGTCAGCCTGAGGTATGGCTGACCATCGATGCTTGCCTTGGCCAACATAGCCTCGTCCAAGCACAAAGCTTTCATGAAGAAGTCGGCCTGACTGGATGCATCATCACTAAGCTTGACCACAGTGCCAAAGGCGGCATGCTATTTGCAATCAGTGAAACATGTAACCTACCTATCTACTTTATAGGCACTGGCGAAAAACACCAAGATTGGCAAGCCTTTGATGCCGATGCTTTTGTGACCGATTTTCTACCGCAATCATTATGAATGACTGGTTTAATGACTACCTACCTGTTGTCGTAGACCTTGAAACAGGTGGCACAGACCCAAGCCAACACCCACTGCTCGAAATTGCCGCCATTGCACTGACATTTTCACAACAGTTTGAACTCGGCACAAGTTTTCATCGCCACATTGAAGCTTTTGAGGGCGCTGTGTTTGATCAAGCTGCACTTGATATCACCGGCATAAAACCCAACCATCCCTTTCGTCAAGCAGAATCCGAAGCCCAAGTCCTTCATGCTCTGCATGACACTATTCAGCCACTTGTTCGCCAAGCTGGTTGTAAACGCGCCATCTTAGTCGGGCACAATGCACACTTTGACCTTTCTTTTCTCCAAGCAGCTTACCATCGCAACCCCAAAGTCAAAAGCCCATTTCACCGTTTTACAGTCCTGGATACTGTGACATTATCAGCGATCTTTCTGGGTGAAACCGTGCTTGCCAAAGCCGTCCTAGCGGCAGGCCTAAGTTTTAACATTGACGAAGCGCATTCTGCACTATACGACACCGACATCA
>CACKMC010000005.1 GCA_902601155.1 Coxiellaceae bacterium
TAACATCTGAGGTCAAAAAAAATATTTTTCATTGTGCTGTCCAGTCCTCAAATCACGCGCTGGTAGATTCAATCATCATAGAAGAAGTCATTCCGTTAACAAATGACATGAAAACGACACTATTTGATCACACTATTCAACGTAAACAACTCTCATGGGTACACTTTATCATGAGACAGTCGGATAAATGGACGACGAATCATATCGAGCGACTATGGACTATGATGAAAGAAAATTGGGATAAGTCGGTCACTCAGCGTATTTATGTTGCTATTGTCAGTAAAAATTGGGAAGACCAGCCATTCAGCCTAAACCTGCTACGTTCTTCTCTGGTGGGAAATATTAACCGAAAAATCATCGGTGCTTATGTCAGTAAAAATTGGGAAGACCAGCTATTCAGCCTATACCTGCTACGTTCTTCTCTGGTGGGAAATCTTAACCGAAAAATCATCAGTTCTTATTTAACATGTCAAGATATGAACAACTTATCTCATGTCGCCAAATTCACAGCATGCTATCATCTTCAAACAAGACTGAAAGCATATGATGCAGCAGAAGATCATCATCACGCCACTGTACGCCACTGTTTCCAGCAAGTCAACATGGTTCGGTAATATAGGCAACTGATGTGATAAGGAATGATGTATACAGCAGGCCCTGTCAATAAGTGCTTTTTAGAAAGGTTGAGTGTCAAGACCAGTATCAGTATCATCACAAGTCATGGGCTATCTAGCGTGCCGGTGATGATCGTTACTTGCTACATGGCAGTTACATTGTTCCAGATGTCGTGATTGATGGTATATGATTGACAAAAACATTGTTTTTTGCTAGGATCGCTATGGATTTATAACGACGTCAAACATTATGCATAATTATGTTACGCTTAGAATAGATGGGTCACAATCACCGTCGACAGATACACAGAAATCAAATTCACTGCCTCTTTATGAAAAGAGTGTTATCGAAGTTAAAGGCTATCACGTAGCAGTGGAAGATCAAGATGCCTTTCAGAAAATGCTTAAGAGCCATCCTTATTGGGTTGCGAATACGGCTTATTTACCAGAAGGTTGGCAGGTTGCCAAGAGTGCGGAGCATCGATTTGTTTTTTATAAGCTTAGGCAAGACACAAAAGACGCTGTCGTCGAACCACGATGGTTTGATGAGCATCCTATGCCCTCAAACCATCGTGTGATACCAAAATGGTATGCGCCCTTATTGGCAGAGAAGGGAGGATCGCAACCACTTGAAAAAGCTCTCCAGGTTTTAGTGCAAACTTTGCTTGCTCGAGGGATATCCAAGGATGAAGTGGCGGCATGGAAAATAGTGGGCGTGGAAGAGAGCAATGCAGGCTGCATCATGGGACTCTGTCATGCTTTGATTACCTATCCTTCTTTAGACCCAGAAGATCACGCCTTTCAGTGCAGAGAAGTCATGAGGTGGTCATTAGATCAATTACATTCCATGAGCCAACTTTATAATACGATGGCACACCAAAGACAAATGGCGGCGCCTGCGTATCGCGTACTGATCCCTGAATTATTAGCTTCATCTGAGACAGAAGAGAATCCGTATCATGAAGCATGTATCAAAGCACGCTGGCGTCTACCACATGGTGAGTTGGTTCCTCTGCTGCGTAAAGTAGCTGACTCAACAGCAGCGATTGAGCGGGGTATTGCCGCCAATCAAGTCAAAGAAAAATTGGACATAGATCAAATTAAAGATGGTAGCACTTGGGCTGAGTTAATTGAGACGCGTATGACATGTTTGCAACAGGATGCTCAGCATCGTCCCGAGATTGTTGAGGAAGTGTTGACCTCGTTTGGAGAGGAGGTGACAAAGGGGGTTGAGTCGCCAAAGAAAACAAGAGCTCATACAAGCGATGTATCAGATGGCAACACGCAAAAGTTTACAAATTTTTTTGAAGAAAAATTCAACAATCAATATGATGAAGACGCTCAAAAAAGGACACTTCGTGGCATTTGTCACGCCATCATGGGTGGAGAAGGCGATGCTTCGTTAACCTGGGAAGATGCTTACAGCCCCTCTTTTAAGGCATTAGAAGGCGATGCGCTTCGTCGTCCAAACTATTTTGATCGTGTCTCCGGAGAGAGTCAACTTAATGCTTTTGATCGAGCATTTAGCCTGCCTTGGATGTCCTCAAAGGATATCACATTAAAGGATGAAGCAAAAAAACTCTATGACGCTTTAGAAAAAAAAATCAATGCACTTGAAACAGACCATGCTAAGCGTTTAGGCTTACATGTTGTGCTTTCCAGGGCTTATCAGCATTGGCGTGTGATGAATAGAGAACAATCCAGCGAGCGTTTACCCTATGCAGAAGTATTGCCAAAAAACGACTGGGAAGATGCCACAAAGATCATCGCCGCTTTCACGGCAGGTTTTGAAGATATAGGAAGTAAGATCACCCATACTTGGGGATTAGCCGATTTCTTTGATGTGTTTGCGGGAAGTCTATTGGGCAATATGAAAAAACAGCCTAAGTCTGATACCATAGCGCGTCAAAAAGCGCTCATAGAGGCCTGTCGTCGTTGTTCAGATCGAGGTGATTTAGCGGAGACTGATACTGAGAAGATCTGGCTTGAATCCTGGGCTGGAGGTGGTGTGTCAGAGCGCGATGAGGCTGTCACGCAGGCTATTCAATCATTTTCCCAATTTTTCAGAGGTGAGTTTTCAACAACCAGATGGGCATGGGTATTGGGTAATATCAATGGTTTGATTAAAAAAAAATTTGGTGTTGTCAGAGAAGAAGCTGAAAAAAAAGGCGGTATGCTGCCAACGTATGCGATGCTGAAGCCTGAATGTATTGCTGTCACGATCAAACCGCAAGGTATTGCATTGGTTCTTGACTTATTGTTTGAAAAAATGGGCATGAACCAACGTTCGGTGGTTTTGAGGCAAGGTTTGACACAAGCTTTTTATGACTCACTGGGATCCGAAGATGCCCAAGAAGTGAAGGCAGGCCAAACAGCCATGAGTTGCGGTGGGTTTGCATTGGTTCGCCGTGTGATGGGTTTTTGGGTGCAATTATCTCATTGTCAGCAGTTGTTTAAACACGCCCCGAAATCTGATCATCGTCGTCTTGAGATGTATTTAGTCGATGCTTTACAGAAAAAAAAGTTACCTGATCTTTATAAGTATTTGGCGCAATGTGGTTTTTTTGAGATGAAAGCGAGTATTGAACAGCAGTATCTTTATACATCACTTGTTGATGGTATGCCTGAGTCAGGTTTTCAGGAAAAGACGATTAAATCAGTAATCAAAGATACTATTTGCCCAGAAGCATTGGGTACACATGCTTACTATCACATCAGCCTAATTGAGTCACAGGCATTTGCACCAAGCTTGTACCTTCCTTTTATTGCATTTTGGTCAAAGTATCGACGTGACCTAGAAAATTCAAAAGCGCCATGCGCTATACCATCAGCATGGGAAAAATATACGAAATGTCGCAAGTTTAGCGACTGTTTTGTTGAGCATGCGCCAGCAAATCTTATTCAGAGCGCTGACCTTGTGACTTCTTTAAAGGCTTTAGGGGATGGAGGGCCAGAAGTGTGGGTAAAGCATCCAGCGGTGTCGGCTATCAATGCTATTAAGGCATATAACAATCCCGATAAGTATGCGTGGATTCATGGTGAAGTCTTGGATCCAGAGGATCGAAAGGATTTTAAACAGATCATTGACGGGCAATGGCGTCAAAGTTTGCCCGAAACAGAACCCCTGCGTTATGCAGAGGATTTCTGGACGGTGGTCGCAACACTTTATGAACGGTTAGGGGCTACGTCATTTGAAAAGTATCTCGTTGGCAGTACGCCGGCCCAATTGTATGCATTGGGTCAGGATAGTGAGCGCCTAGTGAGATACGACAGTCATCGACGGCAAGTACTGTATCTACTTTATAAGAAACGGGAACAGTCTAAAAAAACACCATTGCTGGAGAATCAGAGCCAACGTGCTGAGGAGACTAAGACGAACGAGTCAGTCGTTTTGTCTACTCATTCAAGCTCCCTGAGTTATGGGAAGGATGCATATGAGAAGCTTCTAGATGATGACTGGCATGAGCTTAATTATCCACGACCAAGCAGCTACGACCATAACCCAAAAGTTTGTGATATGTTCCTGTGGTTAGCTTATTCGCAAAAAATGGGTCAATGGATCACGCCGCCCAAGTATCTTTTAGCAAAGAACGGTGATATTTACCAAGCCATGTTACCTCAGGCGTTCCAAATTTTTCAAGGTTTCATTGATAAATTCGAAAGTTTAGCACCCCACAGTAACTCGTTGATACAGCAACGGATCGAAGGTTGGCTCAAGCGCGTTGAGATGGCAAAAGTACAGGAGGGAGTGCGTGATCAATTTAACAAGATTGTGGAGGATTTAAGCGGTTTAGATTCTTCGCTTCAGCCATTGGCATGGAAAGTGCTTGCAGAAGACCTGCACAGGTCACCTGCAATAAATAGCCAGCTGATTGGTGTAATACGTGGTCAGCTCTTCGAGGGTCGACAGTTGCCCGTGAAGGTGACGTACCCTCAGCGATTAAACGCATGTCGTGTGTTACTGGATAGCTGGGCAAAATGGCAGGAGCATTGCCCTCATTTGGTAAACTTGCCTTCAGAAGATAGAGAGTATGGTGTTCATTTTTATTACTTGAGCCGTCTTTTACAACTGGATGGTCCAGAAGCGATCAAATCCATGAAGAGTATCAATGGTCGTGTCAACCAAGGTTTTAGTGAGAACGAAATCGGTAGTATTTTAGGCGACCTATGCCCCTTATTTGGAAGCTTGGGGCAGCCTGTCGTGTTTACTTTAAAAGCAGAGCATGGTGCAACGAAAGCCGAAGTGCAACAGAAGGTAGAGGCTTTTTACAGGCAAGATAGACTGTTGTCTGAATCTCAAGATTTCATGGTGCTTGCAAAAAAAATGGTAGATGACAATTGGATGACGACGCAAGATGCGTCGATTAAAGATCTGAAGCAAGCACTGGATGATGCTCCTAACTTGAACGAACTTTGTCAAGCGATGATAAAGCTTCAATCCCGTCTTTGTTGTCATTGGGAGGGTACTGATCGTATAGGTCAGCGATTAAACAGTACGCAGGTGTTAACATGTGCAGCCATGCTTTTAAAAACCCAATCAAAAAACAAGCTAGCCTCCTTTGAAATTGCCATGGGTGAGGGTAAGTCACGGATGGCTGCTTTTGTTGCGATGGTATGGTTAAAGTCTAAAGATTTTGAGACAAATACTGTTGTCTATTGTACCAGTCAGCCTAGCTTAGCGAAGCGTTGGGCTAATCAATACCATGACTTGGCCAAAGTATTGAATATCGAAATAAAATCCTGTGCACCCAATCAGGTGATGACATGGGGACATTCATCACGTCTAACTTTGTATGTGATGGATCATGTGACATTTGCGTTATCTCATCAAGCTAAGCCGTTTGAGGGGTATGTGATGGTGGATGAAGCTGATCAGGCTTTAACCATGTTACCTCGTATTATTCAGGCTGAAAAAGTAAACAAGTTGCCTTACCCAAATAGGGTTTTTGTGGACTTGATCAAATATTGTGAAAAAACGCCACAGAATTTACGTAGTCTTCCTGATTTTCTTGAGCAAGAAAATTATCGTGAATTATATCAAGATACGCCGGATTTATATAGATTATTACAACGAGCCACGGCATTTCTTGCACAACATAAACAGTGGTCATATACCTTTAATAAGGCTGGTCATTTGCTTGTGTTGGACCGCAGTAGGCAACAGCCTAATGCAGACAGTGGTGAAATGACATGGATGGATCTTGGCAATGGATTTACACAGTTTGCAGAGGCTAAGCATTATTTGGCACAGGGTAAAGGGGGCGACTTTACACCGTCTCCTTGGTACAAAAATAATAAGCCTTGTCGTTTAGATTTAGCGCAAGCAAATTTTGGTGGTATCATGATGAGCGGTACGTTAAAACACGCTGTTGATCATGTGTTTGACGTGCCAAGACATAAAAAATCTTGCATTGAGCGACAACTACTAACGTATGATAGCTATGAGGCATGCTGGCATGCATTAGAAGAGGCTATTAAGGTTGAAGCAAGCGATAAAAAAGGCAGTAGAGGAAGCGCTGATGAAAAAAAATCTGCCGTCTTGATTCTTTTGCCCTCTCTTCAAGATTTAGAGGCATTTAGGTCGCAAGGGCTAAGGTTGATCGGTGATCAAGCCATGCGTTACACATTCATTGATCCCTCAACAGCCAAGCCAGCAGAGATAGAGGCCTTAGAAAAAGATCAAGGCCAACCCTATGCGGTAAGTGTAGGTGTGGTGGATCATTTAGGTGTTGGTGTAGATATTTATTCTCAGTATTTAAAAGTCATTTTCTTGGATATCAACCCAGATAAGCGTTTTTCTTCAGCCTTAAAGGCACAGTGGCAAGCGCGCACAGGACGACAAGGCCGTGCGGGGATGGCCATCCATATTCGGCATACAGACGCCGGTAGGCGCCCCTCTATCAAAGAAGATGAGCGGACACATCATTTGTCGAGTATCGTTCGTGCTAAACAAGACTTATTTGCATCGTGCGATGATTTGAGAGATGATGCTTCGCAGAAATTATTGCCAGCAAGTCCTACTTTGATTGATTTAAAGGGTAAGCAATCCACCTTTTTTGAATACCAACGTAAGATTCAAGATACTTTTATGGCGCGTGTGCGTGATGGTGTGAAGCTTATCGATGGTACAAACTGGACAGATTATGTGCAAACATTGAGAGGTCGTGCAAAGACAAAAGCATCCTGGAAGCATTATGCCAAAGCGATGAAGAAAACTTGGCAGAATAAAATACAACACGACAAACCACATCAGCAAAAAGAAGATAGCCGTGCTGCACTTAAGCAGAACCAAATAGCTTATCTTTTGTTTATGTGCGTATTTTTTGGTGTATTGGGTAGTGCCCCTTTTTATTTACGGTCGAATCATGAGCTCTGGATGACCTTGCTCTTTTTTGCAGGCTTGTCTTTGGTGTTGCTGTGCGGCAGTATCAGTTTTTTCCGAACCAAGCGATCCGCTGTTTTGCAAACCAAACAGGCCATCAAAGAGTTGACAAAAATTAAGGAAGGCAGTGCCTTTGTTAAGGCGATGTCCAACGAGGGGGCAAAGCCATTAGATCAGATATGGCAGTCCAAAGTAAAGGCGATGTCTGATCAATGTAAAGACTCTGTTCAGGGCATTATTTCCCAATTTAACACGTATGTGGATAGTTTAGGTGACACCAAACAAGACAATACGCTTGAACAGGCCAAAGATGCTGCTCAGCAAGCACTAGAGGAGGCAGAGAGTAAATTGGCTGAGTTTCGCGAGGGAAAAGTAGCGGCAGAGAACGTATTAGAAACAAACCGCACAGAAGAAGCTGGCGCTAGGCATGCCTATCAAAAAGCCTTTTTGGCATATGGCACTAAGGCTCGCGAGTTTCTTAAGGCATGGGATGCTGGCAAACAAGCTAAAGATGATTCTGATCATTTACGCTATGTCGAGGCATTGAAAATGTTTTTCTCAGAAGATGATAGTCAATCTGATCAGGATAGGGCGCCAGATAAGATGGCAGCATGCTTGGCGCACGCTATACCAGAGAAGCTTGAGACGATAGGGAAAGGTTGGTTTTGGAGTTCTTCAACAGACTGGTCAAAGGATTTAACGTCACTTCATCAAGCTGTGAAGAACGCCAAAAACACATGGGTAGAAGCAAACGATGCATGGCAGGCAGCAAACGGCGAGTTCACAACGAAGATTGATGCGCTCCAAGCGCAAGAAGCGGTGGTACAAAAGGGAACAGAAGTATATAAGGCTGCAGAAACAGCATGGCAGCAGGAACAAGAGAAACAGCAGGCTGATCATAAGTTCAAAGAGCGGGAAGCATGGTTGAACAAACTGCCTGATTTGTCTTATATCAGTGAATCTGTCTCGGCAGGTGAGATTGCCTCAGGGGGCGATGAAGGTAGCCAGGATTTGGACTCACTCATCGAAAAATTTAAGGCTCATTGCGCACCGCCATCGCCAACAATTTCCGCTTAGGAAGCAAAGACTTCACTTGTCTTTTTGTGCTTTTTTGCCTATACTGGGTCAAGTCATATGTTAGGTAAAAACAATGTCTATCGCCATTACTTTTGATGATGTCTTGCTCGTTCCTCGTTATTCCACCGTCATGCCACAAGATGTGTCTTTGCAAACCCAAGGATGGCGTGGTATGCCATTTGAATGCCCTCTATGGTCTGCGGCCATGGATACGGTCACGGAAGCGCCCATGGCCATTGCCATGGCACAAACCGGTGGTTTAGGGGTTATTCATAAAAATAACACCCCAGAAGCACAAGCACAGCAAGTTGCTTATGTTAAAAAATTTGAGAGTGGTGTGATCCGTGATCCCATCACTGTCAGTCCTGGGACCACCGTAGCCGATGTCCGTCGTTTACAGGCCATGCATCGTTTTTCTGCCTTCCCTGTCTGTGAAGGAAAACGGCTGGTGGGTATGGTCACAAACCGAGACCTTCGTTTTGCAAAAGATGAGCATGCCCCCGTGAGTAAATACATGACACGCAAGCTGGTGACTGTGCCAGAAGGCACGGATCAGGCCGTCGTGATGGAAAAAATGCACGCACACCGCATTGAGAAAATTCTCCTTGTGGATGAGCAAGCACAATTGCGTGGTATGATGACCGTGAAAGATATCCTTCAATCCAAAGAACGGCCTTTAGCCACAAAGGATCAACACGGTCGTTTGTGTGTGGGTGCGGCTGTGGGGGTGGGTGAACAAAGTATGGCACGCGTGGATCAATTGGTTGCGCAAGGCGTCGATGTTTTAGTCCTTGACAGTGCACACGGCCATTCACTCAATGTCATCACGACCTTACAACGCATCAAACGAGCCTACCCACAACAAGCGGTCGTGGTTGGCAATATTGTCACAGGGGAAGCCGCTTTGGCCTTGGAGGCAGAAGGCGCGGATGCTGTGAAAGTCGGTGTAGGCCCCGGATCGATTTGTACCACCCGTGTGGTGGCCGGTGTGGGCGTTCCTCAAATCACCGCCATTCAATCAGTGGCTGAGGCATTGCAAGGACGTATCCCGTTGATTGCAGATGGTGGTATTCGTTATTCAGGCGATGTGGCCAAAGCATTGGCAGCAGGCGCCAACAGTGTGATGATTGGTAGTTTATTAGCCGGGACAGAAGAATCACCCGGTGAAGTGAATCTCTTTCAAGGTCGTGCCTACAAAGAATACCGAGGCATGGGGTCTTTGGCAGCTATGACAAAAGGGTCTTCTGAACGTTATTTTCAAGCCGATACAGACAGCCAAAAACTGGTGCCTGAAGGGATTGAAGGTCGTGTGCCATTTAAAGGCAGCATGGAATCTGTGGTGCATCAACTCATGGGCGGTGTGCGTGCAAGCATGGGGTATACCGGCAGTCCGGATTTAGCCCGTTTTCGTGAGGCTTCTTTTGTCCAAGTCTCTGGGGCCAGTTTGCGTGAAAACCACCCACATGATATCACCATCACCAAAGAAGCACCCAACTATTCTAAGGAAGGCGCATGAAGTCAGCACTGATCATCGTTGATTTTGGCTCACAAACCACGCAGCTGATTGCAAGACGCTATAGGCAACTTGGCTTTTTTTGTTTATTAGTGACCTACCGTGCCCGTGTGGATGTCTGTGAAGGCTATGCCATCAAAGGCGTGATTTTATCAGGTGGCCCTGCGAGTTCAACGGCAGAAGATGCTTATCCGATTCCATCCTGGGTTTATGACTTGGCTTGCCCTATCCTGGGTATTTGTTATGGCATGCAACGTTTGGTCAAAGAATGTGGTGGTCAAGTGCAAACTGCAGCGTCACAGGGAGAATTTGGGCGTGCTTCTTTGAAGCTTAGTCCCTCTTCTTGGTTAGCACACTGTGGCTTTGAAGCCAATGAGATGGTTTGGATGAGTCATCATGATCATGTGGCTTCCCTCCCTGAAGGCTTTGTGGTGGCTGCCACCAGTGAAGGCTGTGATTATGCCGCGGTGTCGGATACGACGCGTCATTATTATGGGGTACAATTTCATCCTGAGGTCACCCATACGCCTCGTGGCGAATCATTGCTGGCTTATTTTGCAGAGCATATCTGTCACATGGATGCTGCTTGGCAAGGTGAGTCACGTGTGCAGGCTTTGATCGATGATTTACGCCAACAAGTCGGCGACAAAACGGTTTTACTCGGTTTATCAGGGGGGGTGGATTCTGCTGTCGCGGCGGCTTTACTACAGCGTGCCATTGGCGAGCAATTGGTCTGTGTATTTGTCGACACGGGGTTGCTGCGTCTTGGCGAAGCCACACAAGTGCAAACGATTTTTGGTGATCATTTTGCGCTAAATTTGGTTGTCGATGACGCCAAAGACGATTTTTTTGCCAGCCTTGCAGGGGTAACGCATGCAGAAGAAAAAAGGCGACGGATTGGCCATCTTTTTATCGAACGTTTTGAACAAGCTGTGAAGAATTTACCCAAGCAGCCTGATTTTCTGGCACAAGGGACCATTTATCCTGATGTGATTGAATCGGCTGGTGTGGATGGCAGTGCGCATGTGATTAAATCTCACCATAATGTCGGTGGTTTACCCGAACATTTACCTTTTAAATTATTAGAGCCTTTGCGCTTACTGTTTAAAGATGAAGTGCGTGAATTAGGTCGACAGCTTGGGTTAACAGACACATGGGTGCAACGTCACCCTTTCCCAGGGCCTGGATTGGCGGTGCGTGTGATGGGTGAGGTGACGCCGCAGTATGTCACACGTCTTCAACAAGCCGATGCGATTTTTCTCCATGCTTTAGCAGAAGAGGGCTTGATGCAAGCTGTCAGTCAAGCCTTTGCGGTGTACGTACCGATTACGTCTGTCGGGGTGGTGGGTGATCAACGTCAAGAGGGTCATTTGATCGTGTTACGTGCGGTACGTACCGATGATTTTATGACCGCTGAACATTGTGCATTGCCTGATCGTTTACTGGCATCGGTGGCCACGCGCATTGTGAATGAGGTCAGTGGCGTGGTTAGAGTGGCCTATGATTTAACTGATAAACCACCTGGGACCATTGAGTGGGAATAGTGATTGTAGTTTAAGTGTTTGTTTAAATAGATCTTATGACTTACCCATTAGCTTCACAGCAAGCACTCGGTCGTTGGTTACCTTAGTCTTTTTTCATACAGTGACACAAAACGTTGCACAAACGTGTGACGACTGCAGACTTACAGTGTGAAGCTAGCTGGAGTTGAACGTGCAATGCACAATATTGGTAGAGATGCAGCGCCAGCATCTAAGCCTACAGCTTCTAAGCTAGATAAGTTTCTGAACACAGATGACTAATCTTCGGATAACAGCCTTCGAACGTTGAAATCACAATGCTTTTAGCTGTATTTGATACACTGCATTTCGTTGCTTTTAATCCACTTCAAAACAACAATCCTATCGCTTTTCGTCGTCGCAAACTGATTGCAAAGATTGATGAGCAGATCCAACATGCAGCGAATAAAGACTACACACCTACACAACACAAATGGGTTACTGACTAACATAGTAACCAACGCAAAGTTGAAGTTGCTAAACGAATTAGGCTCTGCTACCCTGATAGGATACTTAGTGGATGGCAATCAAAATGAATCATGGTGTAATCTATAAGTCAAAGCGTGATAGCTTATTTCACACTGTCATGGCTGGTGTGACGCGTCTTCTACTTTTATGTTTACCCCCCCTTATTCCGAAATGTTTGATAAAAATACAGCGATTGATGTCTAAAAAATTACCAGTATTACCCAAAGAATTTTTAGACCTACCTACTTCACAGCATGGTCTTTATAAGCTCATAAGCGACTTTGCATTTGATTCTGTGTTAGATATCGGATCAGGCGCAGGGGAGCATGCATTGGTTTTTAAAAAACATGGAAAAAAAGTGACTGCCTTGGATTTTGGTACATCCGTTTATGCGCAAGAAAGTCATGATAATTATACAGGAATAAGCAAAGTAACCATTGATTTCAATGCATACGAAACGGAAGAAAAATATGATTGCATTTGGGCATCTCACGTATTAGAGCATCAATCGAATCCAGGTGCTTTTATACGAAAATGTATGGATTTAACGAAAGAGAATGGCTTGATTTGCATCACAGTCCCACCTTTAAAGCATGAGATTGTAGGTGGTCACCTGACGCTATGGAATGCTGGTTTGCTCCTATATCAACTTGTCTTTAATGGTTTGGATTGTCAGAACGCTTCCATTTGCTCTTATGGTTACAATATCACAATCATTGTAAAAAAGAAGTTGAGAGATAACGTAGATTTAGACTATGATTCCGGTGATATCAGAAAACTCAAAGCATTTTTCCCTTCATTCATTGATGAGCCATTTAATGGCATCATCAAACAATGGAATTGGTAAGCAGTGTATGAAGCTGTGTGACATGGTGAATGAGATAGGCTTATTAAACAGCAAACACCATTTGGTAGACGAGTAAAATATCAGAACAAATCACAAATAAAATCGGTCATGTGTGCAGTTTAAGCGCATTATGCGTCATGGTATGACAATACAGGCATAAGTCTAGAAATGATATGTCAAGTGATCGTGAATCCATGCAGACATACACTATGGCGTAGTCGTCCATGATGGTTCATCCATATAAAATATTTCATGTGACGACTGCGTAGGCATCCAGTGTACTTGATACCATGAAATAAGGGTCAAAACGCATTATATATTGCATAAATTAATCTTTTATGTTATTATTATTGGGCGTTTAAATAAAAAGTTAAAGGGTTATGGTACGGGGCCACCCCCAAAATAGAAAAATTAAACTATAAAAATTGATTATCTTGAAAGAGGAAAAAATCATGCCTGGTGTTTTTTCATATCACACAAGAAAAAAAAACCTCCACTAACCAACCGTTAGAGAACAAATATTGTGCATTTCAATTTGAAGAAGGAAGTTTGCAAATCACAGACGCGGCACTTGATTTAATCAATAAAGAAAAGAGAATGGCAAATCCTTATGATTTACCACCAGGGCTCACGTGGGACTTTTCGGGTGAGATACCGACTTTAACAGTAGATGAATCAGATCAAGCGCTTAATATCATTGATCGATTAAAAGCAAAGCACGCATTGAGCAATGAACAAATATCAGCATTACAAGAGGCAAGACAAGAGGCAAGAGAACGCGGTGAAAATAAAGGTCTGACTGAAGGAGCATACTATGGCTTGATTGATACGATTTTATCGAATCGCCACTTAGCGAAAGAAGATAAGGCAGCACAAATAGAGTGCGTCACAAAGATTGAATTTACTACGGACTGGCAAAACTTTGTGAATCAGCAATTTACCAGTCAATCAACCCAAGCAACGGGTGCGGTGCAATTTTATCATCATGAGATGGATGTGAGCAAAGTACCACAGGACATCGATCATGAGAATAAACCCTCTGAAGCTTTATTATGGCGACATCTTGTCACCCAAGCACCGACAAAACGTGGGGCAATACATGCCTATGTAGAAGCATATAATAAGTATTCTAACACAGGGCTTCAGGATCAATGTTATCATCAAAGTGTTGTCCATGATTGGGCAAAAAAAATACCCAAAGCTAATGTGCTTGAAGCGCTTGAAAATGGTGGAGATATTACACAACTTAAGCAACTGATGAAACACTTGATACAGGATAGTATCTCTGAAGAAGCAGCATTCAAATCGTACGCTGAATTTAAAGCAAAATATCAACAACCCAGTATCACACGTCAGAAGATAGCCAACACCTATTATGGCCAAAATCCAGTTAAAAAAACTGCCGGTAAACTTACTAATCATATCAAGTATTTAGTGGAAAATAATTTTATTCCTCAAGCATTAGAGCAATTACAGCGACAAGGGATTATGGAAGATAAACAACGAGATGACATTTTAGCTAAATCGAAATCCAGTCAACCTGCTCTTGTCCAACAATTCTTAGAGGATAATAAACATCTCCTAAAAGGAAAAGTCACTGATCCATTCAATGATGAAAAAAGAGCATGGAAGGTTCAGCATCGTATACCTGCTTTGGCAGCAGGACAGGATAATATCTCTGATGAGAGTGAACAATTTCAGATAATAGCCCAAATAGCGCCACAGAATTCAGATAAGGCATTAGCCTATTGGCAAACACAAGTAGCCAAACAGTACCAGTATTTACGCGGCCATTTAGCTTTTAAAACAGGTGATGATAATTTTATTGCTTCCTCTCCTGACACTAAAAAAGCATTTCTTAATGCGTGTGAATTACCCTATGGTGGCGTCAATAAACCTGTGTGGGAAACCTGTACGGAGAAAGCTGATTATCGCGTACATATGCCAGGAACATTATTCACAGATTGTGTGTTTGGGCAGCAAACAGGTGGGCCACTAAGGACTCATTTAAAAACACGTCGTATGCTTTTGGAAGTGGCCGTGCGTGGAATGAAACATAATACACCTGCAGACTGTTTGAACACGTTATTTGATTATCAGGACATATCTTCTACACACTATGAAGAGTTAGGGAGCACGATTAGTGGCCTAGGATCAGGGGTAGTGGGCACTGGTATCAGATTTGTAGCTAGTATATTTAACGCTTATATTCCTAAAGGTATTGAGTCAAATGAAACGATAACAAGTGGGCTAGTTGCAAATTTAGCGGATAATTTACTGATTACCATGGGGGTAAAACAAAACCTGGGTCTCATGAGATGTCGCGCTAAGTTAATGGAGGTGTTTACAAAGTTATTGACTGAAGGTTTGGAGGCGCGGAAAACTCTTGAGATTTTTGTGCCAAAAATCACAGCATTGGTAGAGACATTGAGCCAACACCCAGAGTGTTATGAAGATTATGTTGCTTTCAATGAGGATCCTTTTAAGGCAGCTATTGAATGCTCACGTTTAGGAGAACTCATGGGGACATCCACATGGATAGATAAGTCACCGATTTTGATCACGAAGGATGCATACCCTGCCATGGTTGCAAATGCATCATGGTTATGTCAGATACCTGGTTTGGATAAATACAATAAGGTAAAATCAACCGACGCTGCAAAAAATCTACGTGATAAGGGTGATTTTGAATTATGGGAGAATCAAGAAACATTGGCTTTCTTTTTAACGGTAATTAAACGCAATGACTGTAGATCAGCGATATTACAGAATTATAAAACATGGGTAGGGATGGTAGATGCCTACGGGGAAGAAAGTAAGCAGAAGATACTTGAAACCTTAAAAGATAAAGGGTATTTAACGGAAGATCAGGCAACACAAGAGACTCGCCGACTGGATGCGGTTGAAAAGGGTACCTGTCCCATTGAAATCTTAGACAATCAAAGCCTTAAACATATGGCACCTTTTGTGGATCAATGTTTAGCGGGTGCATGGAAGACAGATGGTGATAAAAAGTTCAATAAGGCCATGGCTTTAGTGGATCGATTTGGGAAGCGTATTCCGGCATCTATCATGGAGGTTATAAACACAATGGAGGAGGGATCGGCAGATTTATTTAATACTGAAGAAAATTTTAAACAATTTCTCACCAATGTGCAATCTTTATCATCCAGCATGTTCCGAGAATTATGCAAAGGGATAACCAGCATCAAGTCCTTTGATTTACTGCTTCGTGCCTATCATCAATGTCCAGGTGGTCCACAGGATAAATTAAGTGTTTTACCTAGTTTGAAAGCGAAGATAGCAAAGGATCCAAAGATTGCAGTTGAGGCGCTTATTTCTGAGGTAGCGCCTTTCTTAACGATATTAGCGGAAAAGCCAGCCTATGCAGGCCTACTACGACCTTTGTTATCTAGACAAGAAGATGATCCTGTGGAATTTTTTAAGGCGCATATTCAACCGTTGATGGATGCTTTAGGCTATGATCCTGCATTATTGACCATGGCACTACAAGATTACAATCAAAACCCCAGTAACTTAGACAAGCCGCTTTCTCATTATTTAGATGAGATTATCACTAACCACCATGCCGACGATAAGCGGCAACGTCTCATTGCTTTGATGCGCTTTTATCGTCAGAAAGCGCGTGGTGCTGACTCAATTAAGGGATTAAATACCGCAAGTAATGAGACGATTACAAGTCTAGTGGAATGGCACAAAACGCCACCTTATTGTTCATTAGCGCATGCCGAACAAAAAAAATATGATTCTAATACTAAGGCGCTATACGACGTTCATTTACAAGAAAGTCCATGGGCTATGACGTATATTCTACAACAAATTGCAGTGCAAGATAAGAAGACATTTGAAAGCGACGAAACATTAGTGATGTTTAACGCATTACAAAAGCAATTAAACGCATTACAAAAGCAATTAATAGATGATCAAGAGGAAGATACCGAGGTCTTAAAACAGCGTTTTAAGAGTGCACTAGAAACGAAAGGTGATGCAACAGCATTGGATGCAAAATGGCAACGTTTGAGTAGTATCTTAACCATCTTAGGTCGCAGTGCTGTGCAGGGTAAACCTGGAGAGTATGAGGGTCAGTCTTTAAATAGTGCGCAAATTGTTGCAGTGATGCGTATGATTGAGCGTCCCGAAGCGCAAGCTAACTTATTGGCGCAAATCAATACAGGTCAGGGAAAATCACGTATCTGTGCGGTGCTAAGTGCGTATTTTGCATTAGAAGGGAAAGGACGTGTTGTGGATTATTTCACCAGTTATGCTTTAGGACAGCGCTGGGTCAATGAATATGCAGAGTTCTTTGAGTTATTAGGGATTCGATACCAATGTGTCAATAGTGATACACCCACAGGTGACTTGTACCAGCAAGGTCCTGCTATTCGCGTGTCTGATGAACAATTATGGCTTAAACAACAAGCGCGTCGTTTAGAAGGTAAAGGCGTGACTACCGATGTGTTGATGGCTGATGAGGGGGATTTATTACTGCGTCAAGAGCCGGTATATAGCATGGTGGAAAAGGACAATATGCCTTTTGACAAAGATGTATTTAATCAAGTATGGCGGTGGTTTGAGGATCCAAATAACCAACAAGACGTCACCACACTTGAGACACAATGGCGTGAAGGGCAAGCATGGGATGGCGAGATTGTTGCGAAGATAGATGGGCTGAAGAATTTGGATGAGCAAGTCAAAAACGAATTACTTGAAAGCTTATTTACCTATAAAGAAAGAAAAGTACAGTACGTGGCGATGCCTGTTGAAAAAGGGGAAGATTGTACAAGTTTTGCAATAGATGGTCATTTACACACGCTTCGCGTGCTTGACAATGGTGTGTCACGTAAACAGTTGGATAATTATCATACCCAATGGATGTGGGCAAATTATTGGCAAGATACTGAGCGCAAAGAGGTTTTTACATGCCCTGAGTTTGTGAACGAACGCCAACGATTCATGCGTCCGACTTACGATAACACTTTTTATCTGACAGGGAGTGCGGCGGATACGGGTAGCTCAGAAACCATGGTACAAATCCCCACAGAGAATCGTCGGGGTTATGCAGTGTGTTCAACGCTTAGCCAAGTTCAGTGGGACTCACTACAGCAGGTAATCACCGATCATTTTAGCGCTAAAGGTGAGCAAGGCGCTTTATGGACCAATCATGAGACAGATGAGCTCATTGCTATGATTGAGCATGACTCTAATTTAAACGATGAGATGATCGACTCAATTAACGGTTATAGAACACAAGCCATGGCACTTAAAACACCACCATTATGGCGTGAAGAAGATACATTGGTTGCAGTGGATGATGATCAGTATTTCCAACAAATTCTTGCAAAAGTTCAAGCAGCAAAAGAGCGTAACAATCCCTGCCTGATTGTTTTAGAGCATGAAGCCGATATGCAAGCGATGCAAGCATTATTGAAAGAGGAAAATTTATGGGATGACAGCGATTGGTATTTAGATGCCAAGACAAATGCCACACTGACATCTGAAGAGAAAAAGAAGCGAACGAATAAAGAACATGCTGGTAGTGCCGGTGCCATTACCTTGAGTACTGCAGGGGAAGCGGGGCGTGGTTTCGATATACAACCAGCAGATGGCACACGTCTTGAGGTCGTGTGTGGTATGAGAAACTCTGTGTTATCGAAAGCGGTGCAACAACAAGTACATGGACGAACACGTCGCGGTACGGAGCAAGGTTTAGTGACTGTGGTTGTTTCCAATGATATCACGCTTGCAAAGGGCAAAGATGGTACCATTACACAGGAAAGTTTAGCGGAACGACAAGCAGAACGCTTGGTAGGCCAGCAATTAACGAATCGTTTGAATCAATTACAAACATTTTGGCGAGATAAGTTTACTGGCTTGGGAGAGCTAAAAGCGCCCGCTAAAGCATTTCCTTCATGGCCAGGGATAGATTGTGAAAATAACAAGCATTATCAATATTTTACAGAAGTCAAGGCATGGTTAAATGAAGATCTAACAGGGATACTTACGCAGATTAAAGTGACCTCAGATAATGTTGAAAAGGCGAAAGGCATCATAGACCAGTATGAGCATGATATGACTGGTTTGCTTAAAGAGATTAGAGGTAGTTATGAAAAAGTTTATCAAGCCAATGATAAACGTTTTCAATTAACGAACGCGCAAAAAGAAGCAAAACAAAGCAAGAGAAAGGAGCAATTGCAACAGAATAAGGAGCAATTGCAACAGAATTTGGCTAGCTACCGAAAAACTATCAAGGAGAAAACGGTTTTGCGTACATTGCTTTATGTCTTTACGACATTGCTGATAGGTGCCATGAGTGTACTGAGTCTATATGGGTATTTGGCACAGCCTATCATTGGTGTGCTCACATCCCCGCCTTTTTTTGTGGCGCTTACTAGTCTATTGTTGATCCTATTTATCGTCAGTACGGTGGTTCTCATTACACCAACTATCACAGAATCTAAAAACATCAAAGCGAAACAAAAGGCGTTAAACGACATTGGTGAGGTTATTGAGGCCATAAACCCCCTCCCTAAAGAAGTTGCATTACAGATGAGTGAGACACCGATGAGTGAGCCACCGAGTATTGCAGAGCTAAAAGAGCAAGTATTGCGAGAAGAAAAGTTGCAAGCGCAAAAAGAAAAAATGCAACAATTAGCTAGCATACAAGCTAAGATAGATAAATTGATGGATAAAAAGGATGCTGCAGACAAGACACGGCAGACTTTGAAAGAGACATGGATGGCTATGCATCGTAGCCCTAGCGAGGAAGAATATTTGGATGACAAGGGCAAACAAAAGAAAAGAAAGCTATCAAAACCACAAGAGAACTTTTATGAATATATTAGATATAACACAGGATGGGCGGCGTTTAAAAAACCAAGCACAGAGTATCGTAATGGTCAGTGGGTAGACAGAAGCAAGATGGACCCAACACCGTCCAAGGTGCTGGTTTTAGCGGATAAAGACACATGGCAAACATATAAGAAGACTGTGACAACTTATAAGCAAACTGA
Organism: Coxiellaceae bacterium; assembly: GCA_902601155.1. GTDB lineage: Bacteria > Pseudomonadota > Gammaproteobacteria > Comchoanobacterales > Comchoanobacteraceae > CACKMC01. The sequence continues at coordinate 19,492 of CACKMC010000005.1, forward strand.
AGCATTGAGACAAAGTTTAGACATAGAATTAAGCAATGCTAATAAGGAGTTTCAGGTATTAACTCAAGAGATTACAGCGCTTGCTTCTCAATTAAAAAGTGAGAAAAACGACGATGCTTCGACTGGTTCACCAGCATCCGTGAAGGGTCATGGCACTGAGGGCTTATCACCAACGCCTGAGGGGGGCAGTGGCACTGGTGGGGGTTTATCACCAGCGTCAAATAGACCCACGGGTGTCCCTGCATCATCACTACAAAGCGTGGCAAGTTTGCTGTCGGTTATTCCAGATGACGATCACGATAAAAAAACTACTGATACTCATCCACCACATTCATCACCACCATCATAAGAGGGTAGCACTATGTTTTCAACATTATCAACAGCGTATATCCCTGAATCTGATCGACAACAAGCGATCCTTTTAGACGCCAGATATTGTGGTTTCTCATCGGATAATATTAAAATAGCGCCCGATGTATTGGCATGCTGTAAGCAACATGATTTGTATTTTTTTTCACCGTATGATTTACCTCCTGGCTTGATTTGGGAAAAACATGAGCATGATTTTATTTTGACCTTTGATAAATCAGTGATCTTGAAGGTGGATGAAGATGAGATGGCGCGCTTACAACGCTTAAAGCACAAGCATGATTTAACGAATACACAAAAACAAGCCATAGAAGCAGCGTATACTAAGCAGACAGGTCAGTTTGATGAGGGGAAAGTACTTTCAAAAAAACAATACTATGGCTTGATTGATACAATTTTATCGAATCCACATTTGGCCGATGAAGACAAAAAGGCGCAAAAAGATTGTGTGGCAGAGATTGTGATGACAGAGGCATGGGTGACGTGTATCCAAACCCCTTTTACATCCGATCAATTAACGCCTACAACGGGTGCGATTCAATTTTTTCATCCTGAGATGGATGTATCATCTCATCCAAAAGACTTGCAGGCGGATGACCAATTAAGTGTTGCTGAGCTATGGCGATACCTTGTCACCAAAGATCCTAAAAAACGTCAGGCTATCAGCGATTATGTGAAGGCGTATCAAGCCTATGATATAAATCGTGTACGCGAGCAATGTTATGGTAAAAGTGTTCATAGTCAATGGTCCGATCGTCTGCCTGGTATAGATGTGTTAGAAAAACAGGAATCAGACATCACGACATTGAAAGCAATCATGAGGCATTTGATTCATGATTACGATAAAACAAAAGCAACATTTCCTACTTATACTGAGTTTTATAAGAAATACAAGGCGCCTAATCTTAAAAGAGCGGATATTGTATCCTATAAGAAAAATAAGAATCTTTTTACGGATACAGCATTGGCCTGGCAAGTGGAGCATCGATTGCCTGTTATCCATGGTATGGAAGAGGCAATGACTTTGAATGATAAGCAGGCAGAATGGTTTGCGACCTTAGAAAGGCATGAGCCCCAAGATGATCAGCAAAAGATCGCTTACTGGCAAAATCAAGTGGCGAAACAATACCAACATTTTCGTGGTCATCTCGCTTTTTTAACAGAAGATGTTAACTTTTTAAGTGCAAACCATTATTCTGATGGTTCAGAAAAATTAAAACAAGCGCGTGAGAGAAGACATCTGCTTAATGCATGTGAGCTTCCTTATGGTGGTATTGCAAATCCTGTTTGGGATACCTGCCAACAAAAATCTTTGGACACGCAAATACCCTGTACGCTTTATTGTGATTATGTGATGGGCCCCATGGTAGATGGACCATTACGTGAGCGTTTACGTCATAAAATAGCGTGTTTTGAGGCGGTGATTCGAGGCACACCTGTTCGTGATCTATCCAAGGATTCGATAGCATCAATGGTTGAGTTCTTTAGATACGAGGATAAGCTGAATTATGATAAGATGCAAGAAAAGATACATAAGATACGTAAATACTGTGGTGCCATTGTCGACCCATTGCTCAAGGACTCTCCTATATTGCTCCCTGATACCACGCATTATCAGTTCAGTGAGGTATTAAGTCAAGGCATGTTTGTTCATCTCATCGATAATTTATTGGATGAGATGCAATTAAAAAATAGCTCACAACGACGTGTGATGCGAACATGTTTTCTTGCGGTATTTAAGGAGATATTTTCAATGAAGTTGAGGATCACCAACATGCTTGCCATCAAAGGAAAGGTCCAGAGTTTATTCAAGACCATGCCGTGGTCTTTGACGATATTGGTAGATCTTTCTCGTGCTAATTCATCTTGCCCTGATGCGTTTGCATCATTGGTGGGTCGCACAGAGCCAAAGGAAGTATTCAATCGTATAGATGCGGTCTTTAATCTAGGTCGTGTACTCAGGTTATGTGACAACAATGATGGTGAAGGAATTGGGTGTGAACTCGCTTTTCCATCGATGGTCAATCAAAGTGATTTTTTATTTGAGTTACATGAATTTAAAGCGTATCGCGATGGTAAACTGACATGGAAGAAGATTGATGAAGAAAAAGAAAACCTGCCAAAATGGTCAGTAGCACGAGGAAACATGAAGCAGTTTTTTGATTTGATGGGGCAATATGGTAAACAAACGCAAGTCTTAACAAAGTATGAATCCTCTTGGCATAAAATCGTGGAGACCTATTGTGATGTTGAAGCAGGGAGACCCATGATTAACAAATTGTTCAATGAAGGGATTTTGACAAAAGATGAAAAAAACAATGCCATCAGTCGTCATAATGCCATCTATGAAGGGAAATGTCCTATCGATGTGTTGACTGATGACAGGCTACGTCATATGGAAGGGGTGGTTAATCGATTATTAATGAATATCTGGTATGTTGATACCCCTCAAAACAAGGCAGATAAAGCCTATGCATTTGCGACACGCTTTGGCTCACGTATAGATACACAAACAGCGAAAATTTTGGGGGATATGTCTTATGGCCCATTCTTTATGACTGCGAATAATCTGGATGATTTTTTTCAAACGATTGTCTCTTCGCCCCTATTCTTGCGACATGAATTGGCAAAAGATAGTAAGGGTACTGGACATAGTAATGCGCTCGATTATAGGAACTTAATCAAGGTGTACCAGTCTTTAAAAGGTATGGAAGAAGATAAAAAGACCTTGATTCCTTGGATGAAAAAACAATATGAACAAGCAAAGGATGTTGCCACTGAAAATACAGTGGCAGTGAGTACGCATCACATACAGCAAATTTTGGATAAGTTCTCTACGCATGCAACGTATGCAGTATATATTCGTCCGATGATTCAGTCCGATACCGATGTGGCAGCATTATTTAAGGATACGATCGAGCCTTTGATCGAAGCTTTATCGGATCAGCCCGCGTTATTACAGCTGGCATTACAAGATGCCAATAAACAAGCACGTGGTTTAGACCAACCTCTCATGGATTATTTAAAAGATATTTTGGCCACGCATTCAGACCATGCCCAAAGAAAAAGTCGCCTAACCGCTGCCATGCGCTTTTATCGACAAAAAGCTAGGGGGCTAGCGTCTTTCAAGGCAGTGAATTCAGCCACGGATGAAGCGATAGTTAAGTTAAATACATGGCACCAACAACCCCCTTACTGTTCTTTAGATTTCGCGAAAAAAAACGATTATAATCCTAATGTAACCTCAATATTTGATTTTACTGTGCAAGCAAGTACTGACGCAATGGCGCGTGTTCAAGACGTATTGAAATCACAGACGGATCATGATTGGCCCCATACCAGTGTAGACTTGATGGAACAATGTGTAGAACATTTGAAAACCTATCAATCAGAATTTACGACGACATTACAAGCGGCATTAAAAAGGAGAGGGGGGCATGAAAAAGAAGTCGATATCGCCAATTTAGCAAGATTGATGGTGTTGTTGGGGCGTTGTGCAGTGCAGCCGAATAAGCGTAAAGACGGTTTGGAAGGACAGGCCTTGAACAGTACACAAATCATGGCAGTGATCACGATGCTCGAAAAGCCAGAGACACGCCCGCATATTTTAGCGCAAATCGATACAGGGCAAGGTAAGTCAAGAATCTGTGCGGTGTTGTCGGCTTATTGTGCATGGAAGGGCAAGGGACATGTGGTTGATTATTTCACCAATTATGCATTAGGCACTCGATGGGCCAATGAGTATGCTGAGTTTTTTGAAGTACTTGGTATGCCATGTCAATGTGTTCATGCAGGCACACCTCCTGATGACTTAATTCAGAACGGTCCTGCGATTCGGGTTTCCGATGAGCAGCTATGGTTAAAACAACAAATACGCCGTCTTCATCATCAAAGCACAACCACAGATACTTTGATTGCCGATGAAGGGGATTTGTTGCTGCGAAATGAACCGGTATATACCACAGTGGAAGCAATCGAAATATCATTACAAGCAAAGATCTTTTTTCAGGCTTGGCAATGGATGCATCAAGCGGAGAATAAAACACATCTTGAGTCCTTATCCAAGCAATGGCAAGCGGGTGAGGCGTTTGAGGGGGAGAGTTTTCAAGCATGGGTAGGCGCATGTGATATAGATGATGCGAACGGGCAGACTTTGTTAAAGAGTTTATTGGTTTATAAGACAAGAAAAGTACAGTCTGTGGCCATGCCGATTGATAAGACATCATCCGCGACTCGCTTTATGATAAATGACGTACCTCATACCTTGTGTGTATTGGATCAAGGGGTGTCGCATAAGCAGTTAGGTAACTGGCAAATGCAATGGATGTGGGCCCAGTATTGGGTTGATCATAATATGTCAAAAGCTTCTTTTACCTGTCCGCCATTTGTTAAAACACACCAGCAGTTTATGCGTCCTGATTATCAAAATAGTTTTTACCTGACAGGGAGTGCTGCCAATACTGGACGAGATGATTTGATGCTGTTGACATTTCCTAAAGAAAATCGTCGAGGTTATGCGCTATTAGCAGATTGGTCACAAGAAGATTATATTGCTTTGGAAGCGATAGAGAAAAAGTCCAATTCAGCCGGTAATCTTTTGTTTAAGGATAAAACAAAAACATCACGGTGGACACATTGTGAGATCGATCAGTTGATTCAAATCATCCATGACGACCAGTCCGACGATTTGCCACAAGAGAAGAAAAATCACTGGATACAGGCACTCAATCAGGCCAGAGCAAAAGTCATACAAATCATTGAAAAATCTTTATGGCAAGAGGGTGACACCATTCAAGGTATGGAAGATAAGGATTTTGTGCCATCGATTGTGGCGGCTGTGAAGGCATCCCAAGCGCGTGGTAACCCTTGTCTGATCACATTAGATGATGAGCAGCATTTGGCTGAAGTGAAAGAAGCATTAACGAAGGAAAACTTATGGGATGATGGCCGAGATTGGTGCCTTGATGCCGTCACCAATCATAAGATGTCTGATGATCAAAAAATGAAAAAGACAAACGCTCAAGGTGCGGGTGCGACAAAAGCCGTGACCTTAAGTACCGTGGCATCAGCCGGCCGTGGTTTTGACATTCGCCCTGCGAAGGATACTTGTTTGGAAGTGGTGTGTGGCATGAGAACCCAAGCATTATCATTGGCAACTCAGCGTCAAGTTCATGGTCGTACGCGTCGTGGCACCACAGAAGGTTTGGTGCGTGTGATCGTTTCAGATAACATCGCACCTTGTTTTAATATCATGGATGAAGTGACCAAAGCGAGTTTGGCAAACTACCAGCATGAGCTATTGGCTGAAACCCAATGTATGAACCAAATGAAGAGCTTACAAACCTTTTGGCGTGATAAGTTTGCACCTTTCATGGGTGAAACGCAGTTTCAAGATACGTCTCCTTTTCCTGATTGGCCAGGTATTGACAGTTCGTTGACGCAACAAGTCAACTATTTTAAAGACATCAAGCAATGGTTAGCGAAAGATCTATCCGATTTGCTTGGGAAAGTGAGCGTCACGGATGAGATACTTGTGGATGCGTCTAAGATAGTAGCGGACTATCATCAGCAATGGTCGAATCATGTGGATACCATGAACACCATGTATCATGAATATTTGACAGCTAAGGCGGCGGCAATATCTGGTCGTCACAAAAACGCAGAAGACCAAAAAAATCGTGAGCGATCAAAGTTTGAAAAAGGAAAAATCTTATTCTTCCGGCGTCGAATGTATCGTTGGATGGCCTATGGTTTATCCTGTTTGATAGCCACAGGGTTGGCGGCAGGGGCTTACTTGCTTGTGATCAAAACCAGTTTATTTCAAGGCATGGCGCCTATCATGCAAGTGATCTCAACGCCTGTGTTATTTTATGGTCTGTTAACAGTTTGCTTAGGTCTGATGGTTTTTGCATTGTTATTGTTTCTCATCAAACAGCAAAAGCGTGATAACTTTTTATGGAAACAAGAGAAGAAAAGCTTACAAGATGTGGAAAAAGAGATAGCGGAGATCAATAAGGATTTAGAAAAGATTGTCAATAAAACGAAGAATACCTTGGATGATTTATATGGTAGTCAATCGATTGCTCGACCTGATATGACTCGTTTTAAAGGGCTATGTGAAAAAAAAACGGGGGAGATGCATGGCAATGTAGCCAGAATTGATGCTAAGATTATTCGATTTAAAGCAGAGATCGCCTCAAAAGAAGAAGCATGTCTAGCATTAAAAACTACTATGATTCAAACTAAGTCACAAATAGATGGCTTTCAGTCTAAGTTATCTCGCTTATGTGATGAGTATGATATTAATGATGCTGATAGAACCGAAGGGCTTAACATTCAAGCCTTGGAATGGTGGTCTGTGTTATGCAGTCCGTCTTGGGATGCCAGTAAATGTGTGCTTTACTTAAACGATGAAGACGCAAGAGATATGCAAAAAAAACAAGCACGGTATCCAGAGTTACAGGCACTATATCAAAGAAATCAGCAGGCATATGAAGGTTTGTGTCGTGAAGTATCAGCACTTAAAGGCACACTAGCGGAGCAGCAACAACTCAAAGCAGCTCAATTAGCAAAGATGCCTCCACCCTCTGCTATTCAGTGAGATGTTTACTTGCATGGTCGAACGTGGATGGGTAGCATCCGTACCATTTCTATCCACGCTTTTTTTTGTTAAACTAAGCCAAAGACATAGGATAGATCTGTGGAGCATGCGCCTTGGTTAACGCTTGCCTATGAACAAGCCCTACAAGCTCAGCAAGCGGGAGAAGTTCCTGTGGGTGCCTGTGTTGTCAGGCAGGGGCAATGTATCGCGGCGTCATATAATCAAACATGCCAAATGACGGATCCCACTGCCCATGCAGAAGTGTTGGCACTGCGCCAAGCCGCCAAGGTATGCGGCACACATCGTTTAACCGATGCATGGCTTTATGTGACCTTAGAACCTTGTGCCATGTGTTGGGGGGCATTGATGCATGCGCGTGTTGCGGGGGTGGTATTTGGTGCGCGTGACAGTAAGCATGGGACTTCACAATGTTTATGGCCGAGTAACCACCGCCCCCTTTGGGTTGGCCCCTTAGATGCGCAGCGCTGTGGTGATTTGCTTCGTGATTTTTTTCAGGCGAGACGCGCATGAGAAGCGAAGCAAACGTATTGATTATAGGTGGTGGTGTGGCAGGCTTAACGGCAGCCTTGCATCAAGCATCTCATGCCGATGTATCTTTAGTTTGTAAGGGATCGCAGGAAGAAGGTGGCGCCAGTCCATGGGCTCAGGGTGGGATTTCTTGTGTGATGGCGCCATGGGATACACTCACTGCTTTTGTGGCAGATACGTGTGCAGCAGGTGATGGCTTAAACAATGCTGAGGTTGTGCGTCGTGTAGGCGAAGCGTCTCGGCAGATGGTCACATGGCTTGCATCTTTGGGGGTTTCGTTCACACGGGATGGGCATCTATTTCATTATACCAAAGAAGGGGGGCACAGTAAGCGACGTGTTGTACATGTTGCAGATTCTACAGGGCAAGCAGTCAGTCAAGCCTTGTGGCAGGCTGTGCATGATCATCCCCGTATTCAAGTGTATCCTCAGCGTATGGCCTTAGACTTGATCATGCATGATGGTCATTGCATGGGGGCTTATATACTCGACACTGACCAGCAAGTGATTGAGCATTGGTTGTCACCGCATACTATCTTGGCTACTGGGGGAGCAAGTCACGTTTATTTGCATACCACAGAAGCACAGGGCGCCACCGGAGATGGTATCGCCATGGCTTATCGTGCAGGGGCTGTGCTGATGGATTTGGAGTTTAATCAGTTTCATCCCACCTGTTTATACCAGGCAGGCGAAACCCGTACGTTATTAACAGAAGCTTTGCGGGGTGAAGGGGCGGTGATTCGCAATCATCAGGGCGAGCGTTTTTTAAAAGCGCATCACCCACAAGCAGAGTTAGCACCCCGAGACTGGGTGGCACGTTGGATACATCATGAGATGCAGCAACATGGCCAATCTCATGTTTTTTTAGATGCCACCACCATTTCATTGGCGCAGTGGCAACATCATTTTCCAAGGGTTGCCAGTCGGTTGGCAGCGCAAGGTATTGATCCTTTGGTCGATTGGATTCCGATTGTACCTGCCTCCCATTACACGTGTGGCGGTATTCAAGCACACTTAAATGGTCGTACCTCGATACCAGGGCTTTATGCGATAGGTGAAGTAGCGGCCACAGGCTTGCATGGTGCGAATCGTTTAGCCAGTAATTCATTGCTTGAGTGTTTGGTCATGGGTAAGAATCTTGCTTTACACCCTGATTTGAAGATGTCTGTCGGATTGGATGTGCCTTGCCTGAAAGAGCCTGTGGCTCAAGGCATGTATCCAATAGCTGAGATACAAAGTACGGTGCTGGCGATTCGTCAATGTATGACGGCGTCGGTGGGTTTAGTCAGATCAAGGGCGGGCTGTGAGCAAGCATTGTGTAGTTTGCTTGCGTATCAGCAGCAGATCATTGCCAAGCCGATGATTCATTGTGCCACGTATTGGCAAGCTTACCATCTAGTCACCGCAGCGGTTGCGATTCTTCGTTGCGTTTTAAAGCGTCAAGGGAATCGTGGTGCCCATCATTGGGCAGGAGAAGAAACGATTCGGGATAATCACCCGAAATCTACATGGATTCGCATGAAAGCTTGTGAAGCATTCAGCGAATTTTTTCACCTGTCATCAAATGAATCATTTCAGTAGGTTGGGCTAATGTGCCGAGTGAGCCACACAGTGTGCCGGCAATACTTGGGAAATAGTGGTGCACTGCGTCATGAGAGCGTGCGGGTTTTTGTTGGGGTGGGTTAGCACTCGTTGAAATCAAAGGCGCTCCCCATGCATGGACCAGTGCTTGTACATCGGGATGACTGCTATGACGCAGCGCCAGTGTTTGGTCCTGATGGCATAAAAAGTGAGGGGCTTGTTCAGAAGCAGGTACAATCAGGGTGGTTGGGCCAGGCCAGTATTGCGTGCGTTTCAGCAGGATGTCGTCTGGTAAGGGGGCAACCCAGTGCGCGATGCTTTCCCAGGATGGAATGACTAGAATCCATGCTTGGCCTGTGGGCCGTGGTTTGAGTTGTTGTAGTCGTGCAATGGCTTGGGGGGTGCAAGCACAGCCTAGGCCATACACCGCTTCTGTTGGGTATGCAATCACACGATCTTTGGCCAAATGATGTAAAGCTTGGTCAAGGCTTAGCATCACATTGACTACGTATCAAGCGATTGGGTGTAATCACAGTCGTCTTGTGGGCAAATGTACTGATGACCATGGCGTTTGGTGGTTTTTTCGGTGAGGATAGGCCACTGACATTTGGGGCAGGCTTGATCCACGGGGGCATCCCATAGTGCATATTTACATTTCGGGTAGCCTTTGCAAGAATAAAATATTTTACCACGCCGTGATTTGCGTTCAAAGAGGTTCTCTTTTTTGCATTGTGGGCATGTGACGCCTGTGTCTTTGGGTTTTTCTAAGGGTTCAATGTGTTTACAATCAGGATAATTACTGCAACCAATGAATCGACCATAGCGTCCTGTTTTGATCACCAAATCACTTTCACATTTGGGACAAGGTCGATCGACTTTTTCTTCCACAGGGGCTTGCTCGTCATCGATGTTACGTGTGTAACGACACGTTGGGTAGGTAGTGCACCCAATGAACTTACCACGTTTGCCAAGGCGTATGGAAAGAGGGCTTTGGCATTCAGGGCAAGCTTCCTCGATGACTTCATGGGTCACATCTTGACGGCTTACTTGTTTGTCGATGGTGTCAATATTTTTTTGAAAATCATGCCAGAATGATTCAAGCAGAGGAATCCATGCTTGTTGTCCTTCGGCAATCTGATCCAGTTTGTCTTCGAATGCTGCCGTGAATTGATAATCGACATAACGGGTAAAGTGTTGTTGTAGAAAATGACCGACTATACTGCCAAGGTCGGTAGGCGTGAAGCGTTTTTTCTCCAGCTCCACGTATTCACGTTGACGCAGTGTGCTTAGGATGCTTGCATAGGTGGAGGGTCGGCCAATGCCGTGTGCTTCGAGGGCCTTGATTAAGCTGGCTTCACTAAAGCGTGGCGGTGGTTCTGTGAAATGTTGATGGCCGTCTAGCTTGAGTATATCAGGCTGATCCTTGACCTGAAGTGTGGGCAGACGACGGCCTTGATCTTCTTCTTTGCCGGGGTCATCTTGGCCTTCTTGATACACTTGTTGAAAGCCTGGATAAACCACCATGGTGCCAGTGGCTTTGAATCGAGCAGAGGTGTCTCCGCATCCAAGTATCACGGTTGTGACGGCAAGTTCAGCAGGACTCATTTGACTGGCAAGGGTACGTTGCCAAATCAAGGTATAGAGCTTGAGTTGTTCTGCTGACAGGACCTTGGCTAAGGACTCGGGCGTACGGGTAATGTCGGTGGGTCGAATGGCTTCGTGTGCTTCTTGGGCGTTTTTAGACCGTGTTTTATACTGAGGCGCAGACTTAGGACATGCTTTGGCATCATAATGTGTCTGAATGTATTGTCGGATGGCATCGACTGCTTCGCTGGCAAGGTGTACCGAGTCGGTACGCATGTAAGTGATCAGACCCACTTGTTCCTGATCCACTTGCACACCTTCATAGAGTTGCTGGGCGATGCGCATGGTATTGGCGGGTCGCAAGCTCAGTTTTCGGGCAGCTTCTTGCTGTAGCGTGGAGGTGATGAATGGTGCAGAGGGATTTCGTTTTCTTGGTTTTTTGCTGACTTCTTGTACCTCGAGATGTCCTTGTGCTGCGGCCTTTAGCGTGTCGATAAGCGGGGTAACCACGGCTTCTTCGGTGTATCGAAATTGCGTGACTTTTTTATCTTCCCATTCGACTAGTTTGGCGACAAAATCTTGATTGTCATGACGAAGTTTTGCTTCAATGGTCCAGTATTCTTTTGGTTTAAAGGCTTTGATTTCTTCTTCTCTCTCCACAATCAGTCTGAGTGCTGGGCTTTGCACACGACCGGCAGAAAGGCCTCGGCGTATTTTTTTCCACAACAGGGGAGAGAGATGAAAGCCCACGAGATAATCTAGGGCACGTCTTGCTTGTTGGGCATGAATCAAATGTTCATTGAGTTCACGGGGATTTGCGACAGCATCTTTGATCGCTTGTTTGGTGATTTGATTAAATGCAACACGTTGTATGGTGAGTGAGTCTGTACGCTTTTCTTCTTTCAGTTGTTCGACGAGGTGCCAAGCAATGGCTTCCCCTTCACGGTCCGGGTCAGTCGCGAGTAAGAGTGTGTCGGCTTGCTTTAAGGCTTGACGAATGGCTGTCATCGGTTTGCCGGCTTGATCGAGCAGTTGATAGTCCATGGCAAAATCATGCTCAGGTTTCACTGCGCCGCTTTTAGGTACTAGGTCACGTACATGACCATAAGATGCCAGGACTTTATGGCCTTTACCAAGGTAATGCGTGATGGTTTTTGCCTTGGCAGGCGATTCAACAATAACGAGTGTTTTTGCCATAGTCCTGTGGGTTAGAAAGCAATGACAGCATGTCTCAAACTGTCAACGATGTCAAGCTGGGGTTCTGTGCTTTAAGTGCGGCCACAAGGGCTTCTTTTTTACCAAGTAACCATGGTTGTGACTGTTGTGTTGTCTGCTTTGTAAGCTCATCGGCTTTGGTAGGGCAAAGGATCTGGCATATTGATGCAAATGCTTCATTTCTTGTGTCTGAGTTGGCATTGTCATTGCGTATTAAGTTGTGGCATGCTTCGCTCCATTCGCGCCAATAGTGATCAATGGATGCCCTGCATTGTTGAAAAGAACTAAGATTCGATGGTATCCAACTCTTGGTCATTGTTTGAAAGTGTGCTGTTAATTTCTGGCGCAAGCTTTGGATAATGGTGCGGTTGGCTTTGAGATGCTTTTGTTGGTTAGTGGTAATGGCCTGAGGCAAATTGATGTTCTTCATGAATGTTTGGGGGTCATGGTCACAGAGTATTGCCAATAACTGGTTATCAGGAATGGTTGTTCCTGATGTGAGTGTAAGCTCTGCTGCTTGAATTTCATGCCATGCTTTTTGAGCGCGAGGGTATCGGGTTTCTATGAAAATCTGATAGGGTGTGCGCGTTTGTATCCCATCATTTTTGAGGGGGGTGTCAAACACTGTCAAAAAAGCTTGGTGGTTGAGTATTTGTTGACGCGCCTCCTCTGTGTCAGCAAGCATGTAAGTCAAGCAGTGCATGGCGATAGAATGATTCTGTTCTTGAGGTTTATGGCTATATGATTCGATGGCTTCCATCATGTTTTTGCGACGTGAGTCATCTGTATTCAGTTGACAAGCGACTTGAAGCATTGTCCAGGAGTCTGATGTTTTATTGATATTATACTGCGAGGCGAGCTTGGCAACTGCCAGCTCATGCTCGCTAGGGTAGGCTGTGGTGAGGTGCCCATCTCTTACCAACTGTTGACAGTCCCGATTTGGCGTCATGCGATAAAATACATAATGACCCCCATAAGGATTGGCGAGATAAAGGCGGTTTGGATGATCCTCATGCTTTGTTTCTAAGTTTTGACTGGCTGTGCTATCAAGTGTCGAGCCAAAAGGGAGAAATGAGAGTAATGCAGCGTCAAGCATATTGCCCTTTGACAGTGTTTTTGCCACAAGATAGTCCACGTATTGATCATAATGCTCAGTACATTTTGCCTTGTTTGAGGCACGCTGGTCGGTCCATAATTGAGCAAGCTGAGTGCCTTTTGGGCCAAAATCTTTATCCTGGTAAGCTTGTCGCAATTGCTGGCCTATATCCTGAGGTGTAGGTATACAGTCATTATTTGTATAAATTTTGCTTGCAATCTCAGCGAACGTCTCTTGTTGTATCTTGCTTAATTCTTGTTCGTTCATTAGCGCGCGCCGTAAGGCGTGATCTTGGAGGTCTAAGTGTAAGTGCCATAGATAGATTGTTTTGTTGTCTTGGTAATATTGGTAGACCTGGGTCGCAAGGTAGACTTGCATATAAGCAATTTGTGAGCGTGTGGCATTTTCTCCACTGGACGGCTGGATTGTGCCCTCGATGAATGCTTTGCCATCCTTGTTGCCAGAGGACATGACTTGCTTTAAAGCCTGGTAAGCAGATGTTGTTGGTGTCTTTGTTAATTGCTGAGAAGGCAGGACGCGATGACTTGTTAGGATGGAAGAGGGGAGTGCTTTATCCCTGAAAGCTGTGAGTGCTGCTTGGGTTTTGGAGTCTTGGTACCATGTTTCAATAGATTCATCATTTGTGCGTTTTCCATGAATGCATGCATAAGCAGCGCGTTTGTCATCTATAGAGACTTCAGAGACTTCGGCACTTGACAAAGCAGGAAGAAGGGGGGCGCCGTCTTTTTTGGTGGCAAAAAGTAGCAGGGTATAGTCTTGGTGTTGTGACCAATCTGCGTAAGAAGGCAATGTATAGTTTCCGATTTGATGGCCCGTGGTGTAGAAGTTCTTGTAGGCTTCTTTGTAATGATGATAGAGTGAGCCATTGACCGCCCACAAAAGACACTTGTTGTCGGTGCCAGATCCATAGCACCGCGTGGCATTAATCGCCTTACTGAGCCATTGTCGTTGATGTGGCCGCGCCGGTGTTGCGTGTATTGGATTGGGGTGGTGGTTTCTTTTACGGTCCCGGGAGGGGCTGTTACCCTTTCTATTAGGTGTGATCAATAGATCATCGGTGGGGGTGTCTTGTGCTGCTAATACCATGATTAAGGCGAATATCACTAAGATCAGCAAAGAGGCAGTCACAATCAATGCAAATTGTATGAGAGGGGATAGAACGATTGCGTGAGGCATATTATTTTTTCTTTTAAACCACTAACATTATAACACGATGTAAGTATCATAGCAAATCTTGTGCCATCATGTTCATGCGATGTGTCCAGTGTTTTTAAGTCTGAGCAGATCATGGTGGTAACCGCTAAGATATGAAGTCAGTGAGGGGTGTACGGTGGATTTGGGTGCAAATGGCGTCAAGCACGGATGGGATAAGCTTTCAGGCTTTGATTGTATTTATCATGCATTCGCTCTATACTATAGAGGTGATGACAAAGCGAGTGAGTTATGCGGCAAGGACTAGATCAACTGATGCCTAGAGGTGTGGTTGACACGACTATTCAGCAGGCTTTATTAGCCGTACCAAGAGAAGCCTTTGTACCTGATGCTTATCAAGCTTTTGTGGGTGATGACACCCCACTGCCAATTGATCGTCATGCAAGTTTATGGCGTTTATCTGATTATGGTCTATGTCTCAATGCGTTGGCAGTTCAACCAGGCGAACGTATCGTATGTATGGGGGGCAATGCTGGTTACCTTCCTGTGGTGCTCGCTAGTTTAGGTGCGGATGTCATGGTGTATGAATCCAACGAACAGGTTGTCACGCGATTGCGCACGGTCTTTGATGCGTTTGAAGTGTCTTGTGCTATCACACAATGGGAACAACACACGGTGCCATCCACCGGCAGTTATGATGCTTTAGTATCTTGTTGTGCATTGCCTAGTTTCCCCGATCATTGGACATCGTGGTTACACAAGGATGGCCGCATGCTTGTGACAGTGGCATACAATGCACAAGTGCATCAAGTACAGTATTATGTGCCTCATCAGCCTATGCAAGCCATTTTAGAGACGCAAGCGGTTTGGTTTGGTGGAGAAAAACCAGACGCCTTTGTTTTTTAGGAGATTAAAATGCGACGTTATGGGCTGATTGGTTTGCTCGCTTGTTGTGCGTTATCTTATGGGCTTTCCCTAGAAGAAGCATATCGTTTGGCTTGTCAGCATGATCCTGTGTATCGTCAAATCGCATGGCAGTGGCGAGCAAGTCAGCAAGCGCCCCGTTTAGCTCGTGCGTTGTGGCGCCCTTCTTTGTCTGTGACAGGTCACTTTGAGCCGCGACATTTACAATCTGGTACAACCACAACCCGCGGTAATCAGTATGGTTATACCGCGTCATTGTCACAACGTTTATTCGATATACCACAGTGGCTTGAACGATCTCATGCCAGTGAGGAGAGTAAGCAAGCTTATGCCCAATTTCGCGATGCACAGCAACAATTAATCCAGCGTGTGGTGAAAACATATGTCGATACTTTATTGGCACAAGATGGTCTAAAGGTGCAGCAGCGTTACATTCATCAAGTCAAAGCGGTTTTTTCATCGGTGAAAGCACGTTATCAACAAGGTTTAGCCACAACCAGTCAATTATATCAAGCACAAGCAGATTATGATCAGGCGCGTGCAGCACGATGGCAGTATCGACAAAACTTGGTGAAAGCACAAGGTGCTTTGCATGTACTTGTGGGCAAAAAAGTCACACACTTGCATGCGCTCAAACCACTTAAGACGCATGCGCCAGAACCCAAAACATCTAAAGCTTGGGTGCACTATGCATGGGCGCATCATCCTGCACTGCTTGCAAAAAAATACGCACTATCAGCATGGCACATTGCTGAAAAGCAAGTGAAAACGCAGCGATTACCTCGCGTGACCTTACAAGGCAGCATCACGGATCAAAACCAAGTTATGCCGCAAGGTGCAGGTATTCAGGGACAGTTCTTGAATAAGCAGCTGAGTGTCCAAGCCGCTTGGCAACCCTATGAAGGGGGACATATTGCGGCCTTGCGTGCCAGGACGCATGCCCATTACCGTGCTGCGTTGGTGGCGATGCATGGTTTAAAACGTCAAATTGCCAGTGATGTGCATACGCATTTCTTAGGGGTTTACAGTGCCCAGCAGCGTGTGATTGCGATGACACAGGCCTTGCGTTCAGCACGAAGTGCTGTGGCAGCTTATCAAGCAAGGTATAAGCAAGGTACGGTGCTTTTAAGTGATTATTTGGCGTCGCTTTCAACTGCGGCAAAAGTGCAATATGCTTGGCAGCAAGCGCAATACGATTATATCATGGAGGTTGTGGCTTTGGATGCCAGTGCAGGCCAATTAAGTAAGTCACGTATTCAAGCCATCAGTCAGCAACTTGGTTCATCTGTTCTGCTTGGTGATGAACCGATGAAGTAAGAGAAGCGACATGATTAAATTATCACGACTTGCCTTCATTCTCGGTGGCTTAGTGGCGTCTCAGGCTTGGGCTTTCACGCAAGATGAACTACAAGCACGGCTCACACAGCTTGAAAAAAAAGTGGCTTATCTTGAGCAGGTTAATGCAAAATTGATGCAGCAAAAATCTAATAGGTCGTCACCAGATCAAACAGTGTACACGCGTTTGACTGATCTGGAAAAGCGTGTGCATGCAAACCAATCAGGCGCTGTGAAAGACGATATATCCCCGCATCAAGCTTCCCCAAAAAAAGCAGCGCTTTACCCAGTCCGTGAATCATTTCCTTCCATGTACGAAGAGCTGGCATTGCTCCAATACATGACGAAGCACCCTTCGCAGCAATCATGGCAGGTGCGTGGCAGTATGAATGCCCAGTGGTTTGCGCAGCATACCCCGACGCGTGATACTTCTCAATTATCCTTGAGTGGTTTTTCAGTGTCTTTACTCGCGCACAGCAATCCATGGATGCATGCGATTGCAAGCTTAAGTTATGACAATAATCCCTTTAACGATAATATGGGCTATCGTATCAGTAACTCCCGTTTGTATTTGCAACGTGCTTTGATGGTGTGGGGGGATTTGAAAAAACACCCTTATTATGGGGCACTGGGCCAGTTAAATGCACCATTTGGTTCGCATCAAAATGCATTGATGACCTCGCCACTTACCTTGAGTTTGGGCCGCTTATCCATGCGTGGTGCTGTCTTCGGTTATCGCGGAGATCATTGGCGTCATGCTCTTTTTGTCGGCAACGTCGACAGTGCCACGGCATCTTCTTATGATCAAATCAATGAAGGGGGTGTGCAAAGTGTTTATGAGCGCGGAGACTGGGCTGCTGGTTTAGGTTGGGCCTGGAACGTGGCTGCAAGCAGTGCGTTGACAACAGCATTAGACACAAAGCATCAGCAGATGGTGCATCCTGTGGGTGGGCTCGATGCGTTTGTGACGTGGCGAAGTCCATGGGGGGTATGGCACAGTGAGTATGTCAAAACACTGCGTCGTTTTGATCAAGACTCTTCGGATGTTTTGGCGAATACTCAGCCATCTGCTTGGCATATGGCTTGGTCTATATCACAGGGTAAGTGGGCGTATGCATTGGCCTATGACCATGCCTGGGAAGCCACTTTTTTGCCGCGAGAATCACTCACAGCAGGGTTGAGTATCAAACAATGGTTGCATGCTAAATTAGCTTTTGAATTAAGACGTCAATGGGGCAATCTTCCGCAAACGCGAGCCACCACCCAATTTTCTATGTCTTTTTAAAATGAAACAGCTGGGGTATGCCCAAGGCGATGATGCTTATACCTACAAGCCACCAAGCGTAGTGCTCAGGCATGGGAAAGTCAGGTGCCACAAAGCCACTGGCAATACCAAGTATGGAAGTCATGATGCCAAGGCCGGCAAGAAGCATAAGAGCTGTACGCCCACCAGGTAAGCGATAAGGGCGAGGATGGTCTGGGCGAGTAAAGCGCAATCGTACAGCGGCCAGTAGTAGCACGACATAGATCAGCAAAGCTAATTGCCCTGTCAGCGCGCTTAGCATCATGTAGGCGCTATTGAGGCTGGGAAGCCAGGCATAGCTCAAGGCGATCACTGAAACCAAGATGGCTTGTATGCTGAGCATGTGATGAGGCACTTGACGGTCATTGCAAGCGGCAAGCATGTTGATGTCACAAGCCTTGGCGGCTTCGCTAAGGGCCTTGCTGGGTCCAATAATCCAGGTGGACATGCAACAAAAACTGCCCAGAATGATCAAGCTATTGAACCAAGGAATACTACCTGTCAAATGAAATGCATGGGCAAGCAATGAGAAAGCTTGGCTGATGCCGGTAATCACACTTAATTGTTCATGGGGGATCACCAGTGCGATAGCAAGAGACGCCACAATCAATGAAAGGATGATGATGGTGGCAGAAAGGCGTAGCGCGCGAGGAAAGGTGCGTGCAGGGGATTCGATTTCATCGGCATGCACGGCGGTCATTTCAAGGCCTACTAAGCCAAAGAGTAAGGCGGTAAAGAAGGGCAGTTGGGTGTGCATGGGATAATGAGGCAATAGGTGGTGCCAATCCAGTGGCAGTGCAGCTTGATGGCCAGTGCCTAGCCACACACTGGCTAAGCCAACAATGATCAGCATGGGCAGTAAAGTGCCCACCAATGCGCCTGCGGTGCTAATGAAGCTAGATCCTTTCAGGCCACCATAATTCACCCAGGTGGCTAACCAGAACAGTCCAGTCATCATCCAGGCTTGTACACTGGTATCTGGGTGCCATGTGGGGGCGAAAGTATGTAGGCCCGTGCTGACGATAAAGGTTAGGGCAATAGGGTACCAAAAGATATTATAAATCCATTGTATCCAAACCATCGTAAATGCGATGCGATGGCCAAAGGCTTCACGGATCCAGACATAAATCCCGCCACGTTTAGGCCATGCGGAGGCAAGTTCAGCGGTAATAAAGCCAATGGGCATGAGAAAGCACAGGGCGCAAAGTGCGTAGTAGGTGACTAAAGACAAGCCAAATTCAGCAGCAAAGGGTAAGCTTCGCAGGTTGTCAATGGCAATGATATTCATGAATGTGAGGGCATAAACGCCGATGGTTTTGCGGCTCATATTGTGACTCGTTTAAGTGTGGTCAGTGCTTGGCCCATTTGAATGGCATCGCCTTCTTGGCGTGTGAGAAAGTCAACAGGCTTGGGTGTGAGTAAAATCACGGTAGAGCCAAAATGAAAATGGCCCAGTTCGTCACCTTGTTGGTATTGGTGGGGTGGATGAGGTTGATAGGTGGGGTGCTGACGTTGTGTCAGTGTGGGCTCAGTCATTTGTCCCCACACGGTTTCAATCGATCCAACCAATGTCGCGCCAACAAAAATCAATAATAAAGGGCCCTGTGCTGTCTCAAAGTGGCAGACAAGTCGTTCGTTTTCAGCAAAGAGTGATGAGTTGGTGGCAAGTACCGTTGGGTTCACAGAGTGTAACCACCCTGGGATCAGGTAGCTTTCAAGTAGTGTGACATCACATGGTGCATGCACACGGTGGTAGTCGGTGGGCTGTAGGTAAATGGTATAATAACTGCCTTCAGACCATGTGAGGGTTTTATGTCGAACCAGTTGGTTAAAGTCATAAGCTTGGCCCTTGATGCTAAATAGGGTGTGATCAGAGAATGTACCATGACTTAGTATCAGCCCATCGGCGGGAGATACCCAGTCAGCTTGCGCGATGGGGCGTGCATCAGGCCGTAAATGCCTGGCAAAGAGTTGATAAAAGCTCTGGTAGGCAAAGGGATCTCGTTCGATGGCTTCGTCTAAAGATGCTTGGGGGAAGAGTGCGAAAAAAAAGCGTATCAGACGATCTTTAAGCCATGGTCTTTCACTGTGCGCTAGCGCAGAAGCGAAAGAAGTTAAGCCGCGTTGGTAAAGGAAGTGCATCCATCGGCTAGGCAAGCGAATCGCAACACCAAAAGGCGTGTTTGGGCGAAATAGATGGGCGATAACACCAAGTAAATACAGCATACATCAGCAAAATTAAAAACTTATTATACTATATTAGTGTTTATTTAAAAGACTCCGCCTTGATTTTTTCAAAGAAAATCGTGAATATGTCAAAGTTAAAGGAGTTGTCAGGTGAAAATTTATTTGGTGGGTGGCGCTGTTCGTGATGCTTTATTAGGGCAAGTCAGTAAGGATCAAGACTGGGTGGTGGTGGGGGCCACCGCGGAGGATATGCTTGCACAAGGCTATACGCAAGTAGGTCGTGATTTTCCTGTTTTTTTACACCCTAAGACCCAAGATGCTTATGCACTGGCACGCCGTGAACGTAAGCAAGGGGTTGGGTATCATGGGTTTACCTACGATATTAAGTCTGTGACCTTGGAAGATGATTTAAAGCGTCGGGATCTTACCATGAATGCCATGGCTCGAGATGAAGCGGGCCATTTAGTGGATCCTTTTGGTGGTTATGAGGATTTAAAAAAAGGCGTGCTTCGTCATGTGTCCGATGCGTTTATTGAAGATCCCCTGCGTTTAATTCGAGTGGCGCGTTTTGCAGCGCGTTGGCCTCATTTTCATGTGGCACCAGATACCATGCGTTTATTGAAGACAATTGTGGCATCTAAAGAGCTTTTGAGTTTAAGTAAGGAGCGTATTTGGCATGAGCTACGTCGTGCTTTAGAAGAATCTTCGCCTCAGCGATTTTTAGAGATTTTACAACAAACAGGCGCATGTCAGCAGTTGTTCCCCATGTGGTGTGATGCTTCGTGGCATGCCCTGCTTGTACTCCCTGCGGATGCCAAGATGCGTCTTGCGCTGGCGTGTTGTCGTTTAACCGAAGCGTCTTTGGGCACGCTTTGTCGATGTCTTCGTCTTTCCCGTCAGTATGTGTTGTTTTTAAAACAAGTGCATGCGATGCATCATTGGTTGATGACGGATGCTATGACGGTATCGATGGGGTGTGCTTTATGGGATACTTTTGGCGATGAATCCCATGTGTTGGCTTGGTGTGATTGGGCGTCTCGTGTCTATGATCAGCCAGCAACTTATTGGGCATCGATACAAACATGCTATGCTTTGCAAAAAGCAGTGGTCCTGACGCCTGAAGAGGCTTCGGTTGTACAAGGCGCGGCCTATGGTCATGCTCTATCTAAGAAGCGTCGAGATGCCGTGGCAAGTTGGCTCGCATCCCAAGCGTAATTACGTTACACTCTATAAGGTTCAATGAACCGAAATATCGCAACCAAAAGGAGAGGGTTATGTCGCATGAGCAATGTGTTGAGGCGGTCACCGTCGCGTTATCAACCACCTATGTCTTATATCTTAAAACACAGAATTTTCACTGGAATGTCAGAGGGCCTCATTTTTTTAGTTACCATGAAGCCTTCGAGACGCAGTATACAGCCTTAGCCAGTGCGGTGGATGAGTTGGCTGAGCAGCTTCGAAATCTTGGTGTGGCTTCGCCAGGTAGTTTCGAGGAATTTGAAAAACATGCCGGTATTCAGTCTTGTGAAGGCGCATTTAGACCCGCAAGAACGATGGTGTCGATGCTTGCAGAGGACCATGCTTGGTTAATTGCTTATTTAGAAAAGCAGGTATTGTTATTGATGGAAAGTGGCCATGAAGCGGTTGCTGATATGCTCAATTCACGTGTGCAGGCACATCAGTCCATGCATTGGATGCTAAGCAGTGCAGCAGAAAATGATGCGTAAAGCCTATACTTAGGCAATAAAAAAGCCCACGTCTGTGGGCTTTTTTGATGGTCTCTATGGCACTTGATTAAGGATTCACAGAGATTAATTCCACTTCAAAGATCAGTGTGCTATTTGGTGGGATAACGTTGGATACGCCTGTTTCACCATAAGCAAGTTTTGCTGGGATAACGAGTTCCCACTTCGCGCCTTCTTTCATCAGCGGTAAAGCTTCTTGCCAGCCTTTGATGACTTGATTAAGGTGTAGTGTCAATGGCTCGTTGCGCTCGTAAGAGCTATCAAACACTTTTTGATTGATCAGTTTACCTTGGTAATGGACAGTGACAGCATCTTTCAGTGAAGGGTGTTTACCTGAACCTTCTTTGAGGATGCGGTATTGTAAGCCGTCTGCTAGTTTGGTTACATTTGGCAATGTGCCGTAGTGGCTAAGAAATTGCTCATCAGGTGTGGCAGTGGGTATATTTTGCGTGGCTTGAGCCGTATCTGAGGATTGAGTCATAGAAGTTCCTGAGGTTGTTTTTATCGTGGTTTGATCAAAAAAGTTTTGGTTGAGTGCACCGCTGCTGGTGGGTGTCTCAGAGGGGGCTGCTATGGCATGACAAGCAAGACAAGCAAGCATTGAAATCGTTAATGTACGCATGGGGTATCTCCAAAGAATGACTTGATTAAGCCATAAACCAAAGACAATGATATCATTTTTAGCCAAAAAATCAACGGTCATATCCTTGATGAATCAATGT
>CACKMC010000006.1 GCA_902601155.1 Coxiellaceae bacterium
TTTGCCAGAAGTAGAGGCTTGCCTCACCTTAGAAAAGCTGATTCAAGCACAGTGCCCGCTGCCTCAAGCCCTAAGCCATGATGATGCCCATCCTCAATCGAAACGCATCAGCGCCATGGTACTGGGAACTTGTCGATGGTTTTCAGCCTTAGAACAATTCAGTCGCCATTATCTTGATAAACCCATCAAGCATCCTCGACTGCGTTTATTGGCTTACATTGGGCTATATCAATGTTTATTCATGCATCAACATGCGGCATTGAGCGTACACCAAACCGTAGAAGCTTGTCGTACGCTTAAGCTGTCATGGGCAAAATCCATGCTTAATTTCTTACTACGCAGTGCATTACGACACCCACCACGCCTTCAAGATTATCGCACGGAGACATGGGCCCACCCTCCTTGGTTAGATAAGCTTCTCCAAGAAGCTTGGCCACACCATATAGACGCCATTCGTCGCAATAGCCTGAGCACTGCTGCTATCCATCTACGCTGTGCTATAGACAGTCGTGATGCCTGGGTGTTAACTTTTCAAAAACAAGGTATTGCTGCGACCAAACATCCCCATTGTCCAAGTGCTGTCATCTTGTCTGAGTCTGTGGATATCACATCATTACCTGGTTTTCTTGAAGGCCAATGGTATGTACAAGACAGTGGTGCCCAATGGGCTGCCACACTACTCCGTATTGAAAAAAATCATCACGTACTGGATGCATGCTGCGGCTTAGGTGGTAAAACCTCTCATCTTCTTACCTACCAACCTGCTTACCTGCTGGCCATAGATAATCATGCGAAACGTCTTACGCAACTACGTAAGAATCTCACACGACTAACACTTCATTGTGACATGGCCCAAGAAGATATACTTCATTGGCAAACAAACCAACAATTTAACCGTATTTTACTGGATGCCCCCTGCTCGGCTTCAGGTACCATCGCGCGCCACCCCGAACTAAAACACACACGCACAATGACCATGATCCAGACATTAGCCGACCAACAATATCATTTGATATGTGCCTTATGGCAACGCCTTAAACCAGGTGGTGAGTTATTGTATACCACCTGTTCGATACTTCCCCAAGAAAATGATGAGGTCATTCAACGTTTTTTAGCCCATCATCTTGATGCCAATATCAAGCCGATTACTTTACCAACTGGCGTATCTTTGCCCTATGGCACAACACTGTTACCCAATGAATGGCAAAATGGTTTTTTTTACAGCCTTCTATCCAAAAAATAAACACATTTAAAAAAAATAAACTATAAAAAAGCATACTATCTATTACTAGGATGATGTTATGCTTAGCCGCCTCAGTGGGTCACTTGGTCGCTCATTTGATGTTTTTACACAACTTAAACCACAACGCACATCGTATATTCACAGTTATGCGTGTTCAAAAGTCCTGATGGGCAATTTATCGGTGACGACCAACTTATTAGCAGCCTCCCGAATACGAGGACCTCAAGCGCTTGGTAATGTTCGTGTCTACTTATCTAGACATTTTACAGAAAACGTTCACGATAAATGGCTTAATCATTGGTGGGGGCAAAGTGCCTACACCACTTCTCCCGCGATTCGTACACTTGCACTAGAACGTCAACATGACCGAGATATCAATCAACTGCTAAAATTTCACGATATCAAGCACGTCATGCAAGACAGCGTATCCGAACTAGCAAAGCATCCTAATATCACGATAATCAGAGAAGAGGATTTGAAAATAAAATTAGTCAAGCCCCATCCAGATGGTTTTGAAATTATCCACACAGATAATAGCTCACATATCGTACCGGAAGACACGCATTTCTATAATGCTGTGCGTCTAGCCAGACTGCAGCATGGCATCGAAGGTGTGCCAGAACCTGATTGTCATACTGATTTATATTTACACGACATAAGCCCAACATCTTTGGTTTTATGGGGAAGTGGTCGATCAGCCATATGGGTTGCACAATCCTTTCCTAACATACCTATCTACATGATCATGCTGCCTAGTGAATATGATCATTTTCAAAAGAAAACACTACCGGCTATGTTTGACGGTGAAGCGTATCCTGAGAACATCACAGCCATCTCGACAGATGACCTAGGTAGGCTAGGATCAGACAAACGTTATGCATTTTTAGAAGATGAAAGTGGTCACCACCTCATGGATCAAGATAAACAAATACAATTAAGCGATGGCAAATCATATGGCGCGATGGGTATGGCATTGGATACAAAAACCACACAATTTGTCCCCGAATCATCTAAGAGTGATATTCATGCATCCTCCTTACTAGGCTCATGGCATGCCCATATGATGAATCCTATTGGCGGCGCCTCATATATCTCATCCGTATATAATGAAATGGCAGCGCCTCATGATCAAATGCTCATGTTACATGGCTTATCCAGCCAAACCGTAGAAACGCCTGTGCACATGTTCGCGTCCCAATACAATGAGCAAGTTGGCCCAGGTGGAAGATTTGTTCATGCATTCCCTATGCATTTTCAAGATTGCTTGCTTGATGCGATAACCGATAATGTGCATCACGGTGACATGCATCTCAATAATCGATATCCTATCACACCAGTACGATTAAAATTTGCCTATTTAAAGGCTTTTCGCCAATCTTTTTATGCCTCTTATCAAAAACAGCCCACACAAGCGGAACTGAATAGATTTACCTCTATCTATCGTGAATTAGAGCAAAAAGCATTTTCACAATTAAATCCTGACTTAGAGATCAAGCACTATCGTCATTAAAGCAACCTATGCAATCATGACGCTAAGATCAAGGATTTACATGCTAGTCAATAGATGTTAATATATTGCTTTATTGGCACATATTATGAATAATTTATATCGCAACCTACGCCTTGCCCGTCCACTCAAATCCAAGCTGATAAGCCATACCCAGCGCCTTATTCATCATTCTCATCACCCTAAAGTCATTTTGGGGGATCTTCCGGCATTATTCAACTTAGTCGCCAGTGTGAGGCTATCAGGAAAGACACCATTAGCACCCATGACCTTATACCGACAAACCCATTTTTCAGAAACCACACATGCTTCCTGGCTTGACCAATGCCTTCCATACAGCCCCTATACTTTACCCCCTGCCTTACGTGCATTGATGCTTGAAAAAAATCCTGACATCGATCAAGACAGCTTACTCCCGATGCATACTATGAAAGAAGCGATCGAAAGTGCAGAACAAACATTAAGCCAATACCCATTCATCACACTACGTGATAGAGAACAGCTACATGCCATTACCCAAGCACCAAATGGCTATACCCTACACCACACGGATGGCAAAACCATCACATTACCCGCAGACACACACTTTTACCAAGAAGATTATCAACCCTCCTCTGATCATGGTCTTTCCCATCTTCCACCACTAAAAGCTTATACCACCCTATACCATCAACCGAAGGAATCTATGCCATCCAAACTGATGCTTTGGGGGCATCTTGCAAGCATCCAAAGATTTGCTCACATGCACCCTAAGCAACATATCTTTGGCATATTATCTTGTGAGGATTACGAGACATGGCATATACGTAAACATATCCCAACACTGTGCCCCTTCCCCACGAATGTCACCCCCCTATCCATCTCACACATTGATCCCAATCACGTCGATTATCGTTATAAACTCGAAAAAAACACCAAAGATAAAACGCTGTCACTCTATGACCTCAAAAATAAATCCATGTGTGTCGAGGGACGTGGCTACAGCGCACTCAGTGCACAACCTGATACCACACTACTCAAAGACGTCCCAAGCCATGCACAACATATTGTGCGACAAGATGCATTAAAGAAGACATGGTATAGTGTCTCTAGACAAGCTTGGGATGATTTACTGTGTGCATCGACACAATGGAACGACATGCGCGATCCTGACCAACGCCTGCTCATCTTAAGTGGTTTACACAAATCAACAGCAGACACCGTCATCGATAGGTTAAGTCGTCACTTAAAAGATTGTGGCTTTATTCTTCCCTACTCACGCAAGTTTTTTGATAAGATGAATGCAATGGGCCATTCATTTGAGCTTTCTGAATGGACGAGAAGCCTTGACGATAGATTTCGCACCGATTTAACAATAGCACTGAGCTGTTTAGTCAAGCAACAATCAGTGAACACACTGGATAAGACACAGCATGGGATGAATTCGAAACCATCGGATGATCCAAAGGCGCCCCCAGTCTTTCCTCAAACAAAAGACATGGTCAAAGCACAATATTTGTGGGCAATCACGCAAAGCTTTCAAATCAAATACAACAAACCACTCGATGAAAAAAGACAAGAAAAATTTAACGAAGCCTATGATCGTTTAGAAAAGGAAGCGATGCAGCAAATTCCACCCTGCCCCTCGACCTATTAACCACCTTTCATGGATTTGAAAAAGGCCTCATTGGTTTTACTTTTCTTCAAACGTTCAACCAAAAATTCTATGGCTTGTACATCGTCCATGGTGCCCAAATATTTACGTAAGATCCACAAACGTTTGAGGGCTTCTTCGCCCACAATCAGTTCTTCACGACGTGTGCCTGAGGCATTCACATGCATGGCAGGATAAATATGACGTTGTGCGATTTGTCGGCTTAGGTGTAGCTCCATATTGCCGGTGCCCTTGAACTCTTCATAGATGACTTCATCCATTTTTGAGCCGGTTTCAATCAAAGCGGTGGCAATGATGGTTAAACTCCCCCCTTCTTCCAAATTACGGGCAGAACCAAAAAAACGTTTAGGTCGTTGTAAGGCATTGGCATCGACCCCACCTGTTAATATTTTACCTGAGGCTGGTGTCATCGTATTGTAAGCACGAGCCAAGCGGGTGATAGAATCCAAAAGAATGACCACATCTTTGCGCTCTTCTACCAAGCGCTTTGCCTTGGCCGCCACCATTTCCGCGACATGGACATGGCGTGCTGCCGATTCATCAAAGGTACTGGCCACCACCTCACCTTTCACCGTACGTGCCATTTCCGTTACTTCTTCAGGACGCTCATCAATCAATAATACAATCAGTTCAACCTCAGGATGATTGTGTGTAATCGAGTGGGCAATGTTTTGAAGTAGAAGGGTTTTTCCCGCTTTAGGTGGGGAGACAATCAAACCACGTTGACCTTTACCAATGGGTGCAAGCAACTCCAAAGCGCGCATACTGATATCAGACTCTGTGCCATCTGCGCGTTCTAAATGAAGCATTTCATTGGGAAACAAAGGCGTTAAACTTTCAAAATTCACCTTATTGCGCTGATTAGGCTCTTTTCCATTGATTTTGTTAATATGACTCAATGCAAAATAACGCTCACCTTCACGTGGTTCTCTGACCACACCTTCTACTGTATCCCCTTTTTTTAATTGCATACGACGTGCTAAATGACTGGAAATATAAATATCATCTGGTCCCGGTGCATACGAGGCACGGTGTGAACGTAAAAAGCCAAAATCGGCTTCTTGACCTTGTTTAAACCCACCTTGTTTATAACCACTGTTTTTTCCACTGTTTTGATGGGTTCCCTTATCAAATACCCCCTCACAAATGATACGATCACCACGTTTTGCGTAAGCCTTTAGGAGAGAAAAAATAATGTCTTGCGCTTTCGCTCTGTTGACCTTCTCAATGCCCATAGACTCTGCCAACGTAACCAATTGCGGATGTTTTTTTTGCTTCAAATCGGACAAATAGATAGTCTCAGCAGGTTTTGTGGGTTCTTTAACCACTGTTGACGATGTCTCGGATGCACTGACAGTCGGTTTGGTGTCCTTCTCTTCTCGTGTACTTTGTCGACGAGGGCTGATAGTTCGACGTTTACCTATGCGTGGTTTTTGCTCAGATACGGAAGACTTTTCTGTCGTAGCTGCTTGCTTTGGTACCGTTAATATTTCTTTTTTGTCAACCTGCTCCGTAGAACGGTCAGTTGGGCTTGTTTTTACCTCATCCGACATGTTGGAAGTAGATTTATCCTTTTTTAAAGAAGGAGAAGGGTTAGATGATACTGCATCCATGGAAGATGGATCCGACTCAAAGCGATCAGTCATAATAAATACCGAATATAAAGGGAATAAAAACCACGAAGCTTGCTCGTGAATATGATAAGATTATTTTAACTGATTGCACAAAAAATAACAAGTGTTATTTAATCGAACGAATAGATTTGATAAGACGTAACTGTGCAGTCGCTTGCGCCAGGTCAGACAAAGCTGTGGCATAATCCATTTTTTCTTCCGCCTGAGACAAACGGTCTCTGGCTGCTTGTGCTGCCACTTCTGCAGCGGATTCATCGAGATCATGAGCACGCACAGCTGTGTCTGCTAATACCGTGACACAGTCCGGCTGAATCTCCACGATACCACCTGATATATAAAAAGACGTGAGTTCGCCACTGGGCAAGGTACATGTGATGGCTCCAGGCTTCAAACGCGTCAACAATGGCGCATGACCAGGCTCAACACCCAACTCCCCCCATTCACCTGTTGCGGTGAGGCGCAACACCTCACCAGCAAACAGTGCACGTTCTGCACTCACAATGTCTAATTTCATGTCGCCATTTCCTCTGCACGACTGACTGCTTCATCAATACTACCAACCATATAGAACGCTTGCTCTGGAATATGATCATATTCACCGTTGGCTAAACCTTCAAAACCTTTCAGTGTATCTTCTAGGGAAACATAACGTCCTGGCGAACCGGTAAACACCTCTGCCACAAAGAAAGGCTGTGACAAAAATTTCTGAATCTTACGTGCACGATTCACCAAAAGCTTATCTTCTTCAGATAATTCATCCATACCCAAAATAGCAATGATATCACGAAGCTCTTTATAGCGTTGTAGGATCGCTTGTACTTGACGAGCAATACGGTAGTGGTGCTCTCCTACGACCAAAGGATCCAGCTGACGTGAAGTGGATTCGAGTGGATCAATCGCAGGATAAATACCAAGTTCTGCAATCTGACGAGACAATACAACGGTGGCATCAAGGTGTGCAAATGTCGTCGCAGGTGACGGATCTGTTAAATCGTCCGCAGGCACGTAGACCGCTTGAATCGAAGTAATCGAGCCTTTGTCTGTGGAAGTAATACGCTCTTGAAGCGCCCCCATTTCTTCTGCCAAAGTAGGCTGATAACCCACCGAAGAAGGCATACGTCCCAACAAGGCAGACACTTCGACACCAGCCAGTGTATAACGATAAATATTATCGATAAACAACAACACGTCCTTGCCTTCATCACGGAAATGCTCAGCCATGGTCAACCCTGTGGCCGCAACCCTTAAACGGTTACCAGGAGGCTCATTCATCTGACCGTAAACCAAGGCCACTTTATCTAATACGTTGGAATCTTTCATTTCATGATAAAAATCGTTCCCTTCACGGGTTCGCTCACCAACGCCTGTGAACACTGAACAACCCTGGTGCTCAATCGCAATGTTTCGGATAAGCTCTAGCATGTTCACGGTTTTACCCACACCAGCCCCACCAAATAATCCGATCTTACCACCTTGGGCAAAAGGACAAAGCAGGTCCACCACTTTAATACCCGTGACCAAAACCTCATTACTGGGTGATAATTCAACAAACTCAGGGGGTTTACGGTGAATGGAGGCACGAGAAGATTCACCAATCTCGCCTTGCTCATCGATGGGATCACCCAGCACATTCATGATACGACCTAAAGTCTCTTGACCCACAGGGACTTGGATTGTATCCCCCGTGTTTTCAACAACATCACCACGCTTTAGACCATCCGTCACTCCCATGGCAATGGTTCGCACCACGCCCGATCCCATTTGCTGCTGCACTTCAAGCACCAAAGATTGGGATGGTACACGCAAGGCATGATAAATCTTGGGCACATGCTCAACAGGAAAGGCGACATCAACCACCGCACCCACAACTTGTTCAATTTTACCAGTAGACATAATGTTCTCCTCTTATACCGCTTGTGACCCAGCTACAATTTCTGCAAGCTCTTGGGTAATCGCTGCTTGCCTTGCTTTGTTATATAACAACTTCAATTCATCAATCACTGTTTGTGCATTATCGGTTGCACTTTGCATCGCAACCATACGTGCCGCTTGCTCACAGGCAATGTTCTCAACCACCCCCTGATAGACTTCCGACTCAATATAACGATCTAATAACACCTGTAACACAGCCGCTGCATCGGGCTCATACAAATAATCCCAGACACCACTTCGTTGCTCTTCAAGGGAAACCAACGGCAACAAATCAAGCAAGTGAGGTGTTTGTACCATCGTATTGGTAAACTGATTATACGCCAACGTGATATGACTCACTTCTTCTGCCAAATACGCATTCAGTGCCACCTTGACCACACCCACCAAATCATTGGCAGTGGGTCGATCACCTAAATGGGTTGTTTCAGCAAGAATATTGGCTTCTAAACGTCGAAAAAACTGCACGCCTTTATTACCGATCAAGCAGAGAGATGTCTCAATACCTTGTTCTTTTTTAGCTTGCATCGACGCCAACACTGCTTTCAATAAGTTACTATTAAGGCCACCACATAAACCACGGTCTGTGGTCACCACCAAATAAAGATGATGTGTCTCTTCACGTGCTTGCATGTAAGGGTGTTTAAGCTCACTATGACAGGCAGCAACGTGGCCAATCACCTGTAGCATTTTATCCGCATAAGGACGGGATGCACTCATTTTCTGCTGTGTTTTTTGCAATTTACTGGCTGCCATCAAATGCATCGCACCTGTTATTTTCTTGGTTTTCTCAGTAGAAAGTATAACGGATTTAACCTGTGCACCGACTGCCATTATTCATACCCTGCTGTTTGACAAAAACTGTCTGCCAATTGGGTTAGGCTGGCCTTATGCTCATCCGACAAGGCTGGATTGACTTGCAAAGAAGCCAAACATTCACTGCCATGGTTGGTCAAATACTGATGCCATTCATCCATCACCTGTGTCACTTTCTCTTCTTCGATACGATTGATGTATTCAAATGCGACAAAAAACAAGCTGGCAGCAAGTAGTGCCACAGAATAGGGCTTGTATTGTGGCTGCTTTAATAGCTCAGTGATCCGTTTACCTAACTCCAGCTGTTGACGCGTTGCCTCATCAAGGTCTGAGGCAAACTGTGAAAAGGCTTCCAATTCACGAAATTGTGCCAAAGCAAGACGAACACCGCCCCCTAATTTCTTGATGATTTTAGTTTGCGCTGCGCCACCAACCCGTGATACAGACAAGCCCGCGTTGATCGCAGGACGCACGCCAGAGTTGAAAAGATCGACATCGAGATAAATTTGACCGTCGGTAATAGAAATCACGTTGGTGGGTACGAAAGCGGACACATCACCTGCTTGGGTTTCAATGATGGGCAATGCTGTCAAGGAACCTGTTTTACCTTTCACACCGGACACTTGTTCCACATAGGCTTCATTGACACAAGCAGCACGCTCTAATAAACGAGAATGAAGGTAGAAAATATCACCTGGGAAAGCTTCTCGCCCTGGTGGACGACGTAATAACAATGAAATCTGACGATAAGCCACCGCTTGTTTGGAAAGGTCATCATAGACGATCAAAGCATCTTCACCACGATCTCGGAAGTACTCACCCATCGCACAACCCGAAAACGGTGCAATAAACTGTAATGATGCGGCTTCATGCGCACTGGCCACCACAATAATGGTGTGATCCAAGGCGCCATGTTCGGACAAAGTATTCACTAAAGTAGCAACAGAGGATGCTTTCTGACCGATGGCGACATAAATACAAGTCACACCGGTATCTTTTTGATTGATGATGGCGTCGATTGCAATCGCCGTCTTACCCGTTTGTCTATCACCAATGATCAATTCACGCTGACCTCGACCAATCGGTACCATGGTATCAATCGAGGCAATACCTGTTTGCAAAGGAACATTCACAGACTGACGTGCAATCACACCAGGTGCCACCTTCTCAATCGGGGCAGTAAGCGTTGTTTTGAGTGGCCCCTTGCCATCGATAGGCTCACCAAGGGCATTGACGACTCGTCCCAAGAGTTCAGGCCCCACAGGGACTTCTAAGATACGCTGAGTACAAGATACCTTCTGCCCCACTGCCAAATGTTTGTAGTCACCGAGCACCACCGCGCCCACAGTATCTTTTTCAAGGTTTAAAGCCACACCATAACCGCCCGCTTCAAACGCAAGCATTTCACCACTCATGACATCACCTAAACCGTGAATTTGTACCACCCCATCTTTTAGATTGATAATGGTGCCCTGTGTCTTAATCTCTGCAGATATATCAAGCGATGACATGCGCTGCTTGATTAGACTGGTTATTTCATCTGCATGTAAACTCATAGCAATCCCCTTTTTAGTGTGTCACAAGTGTTTGACGTAAATGACTGAGTTGATGGGATAATGACGCTTGTATGACATCATCACCAATTTGAATATGTAAGCCTGCAATCAAAGAAGGTTCATGGTGTTCAATAATCACCAAGCGCTCCTGATAGCGAGTCTTTAAGAAAGTTAATAAACGTGATTTAAGTGCCTCACTCAATGGAAAAGGACTGTGAACATGCACTTCTTTTTGATGGCGGGCCTGATCATACGCCGTTTTCACAAGCACAGCGATCTCTGGCAACAACGGTAGACGGTTTTTCTCCGCCAAAGCCATCAAAAAACCCTTCATACAATCGAGCGGATTAGACAAGGCAGTATGAATCACAGCTACCTTATCATCAGGGCCTAAGCGAGGATCTGAAAGAAAAGCTGCCTGGGTTTGCGCAAGCTGGCTAAGATCGGCAAGATTAGTCAAGCAAGTGTCTAATTGTTCCGTTTGACTGGCCACTTCAAATAGCGCCTCCGCATAAGGGCGAGCCATCGTTTTACTCATGATGTTCGAGCCATTCATTTGTCCAAGCTTCATGGGCATGCGCATCCACTTTTTGCTTCAACAAAGTTTCTGTGGCATCCAGTACCAAGGATGCAAATTGAGATTGCA
Source organism: Coxiellaceae bacterium (assembly GCA_902601155.1). GTDB lineage: Bacteria > Pseudomonadota > Gammaproteobacteria > Comchoanobacterales > Comchoanobacteraceae > CACKMC01. Next base: position 10,986 of record CACKMC010000006.1, read on the forward strand.
ATTCCGCTTGCAATGCACTAGCCTGCTGTGTCCGCTTATCCGCTGCTTGTGCCGCTAAACGCTCTGCCAAACGCACCGCTTCTTCTCGGCCGGCTTGAATGAGCTGTTTCGCGGTCGATTCCGCATCAGTGATCAAAGTGTTTTTATGTTGATGTGCTTCTTGAACAATATACTCAGCTTCTTCTTTGGCATCACTTAAGCGCGATGTGGCCTCTTGCGCTGCCTGCTCACCCTGCTCAATGCGCTCACGCCGTTCGTCCATCGCATCCATAATCGGCGGCCAAACATAACGCATCGTCACCCACACTAAAATAGTGAAGGTAATCATTTGGCCAATCAACGTCAGGTTGATATTCATAACAGCAGTTCTCCTCTCGCTTATTTAGCGTATTGTAGGACTGTATCTAAGAAAGGACTGTTGACAGTAAACCAAAGGGCGATACCCACACCAATCATCGTCACCGCATCCAATAAACCAGCAACCAAGAACATTTTAACCTGTAACATCGGTGCCATTTCTGGTTGACGTGCCGCACCTTCTAAAAACTTACCACCAAGCAAGCCAAATCCGATGGCCGTACCAAGCGCACCTAGGCCAATTAATAACGCAGCCGCGATGACGGTCATACCTTGTAAATTTCCAACAACTGTAAGGGTGTTTGCAAGCATAATAATCTCTCCGTTTGAGTTAATGATCCGACCGCGCCATGCTCAAATAAACGATCGTCAGCATCATAAAGATAAATGATTGTAGCACAATAATTAAAATATGGAAGACAGCCCAAATTCCTCCTAATGGCCATTGTGCATACCAGGGCAATAATGCAATCAAAATAAAAATAAGCTCACCTGCATAGAGGTTACCAAATAATCGCAAAGCAAGGGAGATAGGCTTTGCACACTCTTCGACTGTTTTTAAGACCAGATTAACCGGTAAAAAATAGATAGGGAATGGGTGGCATGTGAACTCTTTAAGCACACCAAAACCGCCTTTCACACGAAAGCTATCCCATAGAATAAGAAAGAAGACTGACAAGGATAAGGCAAACGTTACATTCAAGTCTGTGGTAGGTACCACACGCAAATAATGAATACCCATCCACTTAGCCACCAACGGCAGTAAGTCAACAGGCACCAAATCCATGGTATTCATCAGAAGTACCCAAATAAAAATGGTCAAGGCCAAGGAACCCACAAAACGATCGCGCACGTGCAGCGTTTCAATGACTTGCTGATCCACAAATTCCACCAGCATTTCAACCATATTTTGCCATGGCCCAGGCACACCTGAGGTCACACGACGCGCCGCCCAAGCAAAGCTACCCACAAACAACATGCCTAATACGATAGAAAAAAAGAGTGAATCCAAATTCAACGTCCAGAATGAAGAGCTACCCTGACCAATATGCCAGGTTAAATTTTCCATGTGGTGCTGAATATATTGTGCATTCGTTAACATACTGCCCCTCTAAATATCATGACATCAAGTCATACAAGACAACCTAAATAGATGACTTATCGTATCAGACTGAATAAGTTTTGCAACAACGCTTGGGCCCTGACATTTTTCAAAAGCCGTTGAACCCAAGGATCCAAAAATAAATAGCCACTGTGGACTGACAGCCAAGCCATTAAAAAGGCGGGTATCGCTGCGCCCATGTATTGATGAGACAAGTACGCAAGCATGGCCAATGCCGACAAACGAAACGCTTGTGCACAGCCCATCCACTGATACTGTCGTCGAATGGTTTGAGCCCCCGTTAAATGGAACCAGCACCATACATACATGATTTGCACCAGCATGTAACTCATCGCACCACACATCAACCCACGCTGGGATGCCTGCGAAAAATAACCAAAAAAACCAACAAAAACAACAAGCAAAGCAAGCAATAATTGCCACCATACAAACCAGGAAGCCCAGCATTTTGTCCCATCGACTCGCAACATACAACACAAACCGTTCATTTATACTATAGATAGATTATCAATATAACCAAGAGAGAAGTCAACAATGCCTACGCATACCGAACAAATATTTCAGGCTATTCGCGATAATCATCCCAAAAAACTGTCGCAACTTTTGGCTAAATGCACCACAAAAATGAAAACAGATCTCTTGCTAAGCATAGACCCTGAAACTCAATTAAATCCCTTACAGATGGCAGTGATCTGCGAACATAGTAAGATACTGCGCATACTCATGGAGGCATGCCCGCCAGAAAAACGGCAACAAATATTACGACATCACAGGCACAATCGTCCCTCACTAAGCGAACTCATCATCCTTGCCAAACCCGAATTATCTAACGCATGGTGCAAGACGCTACTTCGCTGGCAAGATGCCAAACTCATCGAATCAATACTCCTTGACACCACCACAAGACTCAGCTTCGCACATGCTTGTATTGCCAAAAATAAACCCAAACTATTTGCGGCGCTATGGAAAAAATGTTCGCCTGAAGTCAAAAGCCAACTTTGCTATAATCAACATAGCGCATCTTTCAAATTTCATGGCAATTTATTGGATATTTCTCTTCGTCATGAACACAAAGGGATGATTAATTATTTACTCAAATCATGCTCACCAGAAGACAAAGCGCAACTGATTCGAAAAGAAACGATCGAAACCGCATTTCCTCCTCACCTTACCAGTGAAAAAAAACAAGCTTGTGCCATGGCCCTACTGAATGCTCAACCTGACTTAATAGATACACTGAGCACGCCATTGAAAAAAACACTGCTTAATGCATCACTGAGTCAAAAACATATCCATCTTTTTAAAAAATTACTCACGCATGTGTCAAGCCCTCAGATCTCGCTATGGCTTAAGGATACAAGCCCAAATCCTATCACCTACATGGTCTTACACAATCAAATTCATTTTTTAACCCCTGTACTGCGTTATATTAGCCAGTACTACGACAAAAGACTGATACCAAGGGAGGCGCTACAAACAGCCATGCATCAAGATCATATAAGCCATATTGCCTTTTTGCTACACTATTTTCCCAGAAAAAAACTCAAAACGTTCCCCGCTGCTGATAAAAAAAAGATGTACCAACTACTGTCTTCTCATCAGGGGCAATCCCTCATCAAACAAGCATGTCAGAAGGGCTTAACATACTTCCTAACGCATGCGCTTTCCATGATAGAAGATGAGGACCTACCTCATTTATTAACACCCAATGATCCCAAAAAATCGATGCTATATCAGCTTTTACAACAACCCTACTCACCATACAAAACAAAAATACTGACACAACTATTGAAAGATGGGGGCACCGCGCAACTTATGCAAGAGGGTGTGATTTTGTCCTGCTTAGATGTCGGAGATTTTGCAAGCTTTGAGCAATGTATTCAGTCTTGTGAACACTATGATGCCAGCCTATTCAATCCGACAATTGTTCGCACCATGATCGCTCTGGATATGATGGAATCATGGCAACATTTTCTTCAATGTAATGCCCATGCACATCAAGAAAAAACCCTGACTGATCAAATCATTCACCCTTCATTTGGTGGGGACAACATCTTAGCATTTTGCCTAAAAGAGCAAAAAAACGACATGCTCATCTCACTGCTCAATCATGACGATAAACAATGGCAAAGACTGTGTCTTGATCACAGTGGATCCCTGTGCAACAAATCCTTAATACATCAAAACTATACCGTGTTTAAATGGTGCTTGTCCCATCAAGACACATCCTTTGCGGAAAAATTTCTAAGTCAATGCAAACCAGGGCAGATCCAACGCCTTTGTCAAAAAAAAGAACACCAAGCATTCATAAAAAAAATGAGCAAAAAACCCTTTTTTATTCAATATTGCCAACAATTTAACATCGATATCCCATCACCTAGTGGCGTCCAACGACAAACAGAAAGCTCGCGCGCCATGCTTAAACATTTACGCGCCCAAAAACCCAAGAAACCGGTTAAAAAGACAGCACCGTTATCGAGCGACACCGATTTATCCTCATCGAACAGTGAACTGCCAAGCCCAAGATCAATTTAATTATAAAAAATAACAAAATATCTTTTTTTGTCCTATATAGATAACAAATATACAGAGGCTAGGACAACCATGAATAATCATACAGAGACCAATACAACCATAGATATGGTACAACTCATACGTCAAGATTCTAAAGCATTTAAACGTTTTTGGCTGGAAAAGCCCGCAGAGGATCGATACCAACTTTTACTACAAACATCGCGCTATGTTCACGCATCCACACCGGACGCAAGCAATACACTTGATTGGAGCGACATCGAAAGTGATGACACACTCCCTGAGGAAATAGGCCCAGAACCCCATCCCATCCTTGATGCCTTACTCAATAAGGAAAAACTTGCTTGCTGGACACTCTTTCATATGCCTCTGATGGATGCCAATACCGCGTTATTAGCTTTAGAAAAAGAGGCTGTTCAACAAGTAGGCTATCGTAGATTGCCTCGCATCATCAAGGCCATGACGTCTTTATTTAAGCACCCCGACATACCACCGGCAGAAAAAGAAAGTCTCAAGCAAACCATTGAGTTCTGCCTTCAAAAAGGGATCATAGACCAACAAAGCTTTAGCACGGAGTCCTTAACCGATAGTCTCGTGCCTTATTTACCTCCTGCACATTTTCATCTTGTACTTCGCGCACACTTATCACCTCCTTTGGCTACTTCATCGCATCAAGCATTGAACACTTTATGGCAACAAGCACCACACCCCGTAGATTTGACAGGTCTACACATTGATTCTCAAACACTCTACAGCTTATTATCGCCGGATATGGCACCCGACCTACTCCAAACGATCTTGTCACATGCCGATTTAAGTGAAGTACATGCCCATGAAAAAAAAGTATACATGGGCTTATCATTATCCGCTAAAGAATTTGAGAGAATGCATATCATTGATGATGAACCTGTGACACTCATGAGTTTGGCACAAAATCCTGCGTATCAAACCATCATTCTTCAAACACTCCATCAACAAAATCAGCATGCCGCAGCTAAAATAATTGTCTCATCCTGCTGTCGCACGTATGCTGAGCATGATGATTGGTCATCTGCCGCATCCTTTTTGCTCAAATATCCGGCACTGATTTCACCCAGCGCACTGATCGATATCCAGGAAATTGAGCCCGATATGCCCTTAATAGACAAATTGAGCAATTTTTGTGATCTCTATGCCGCTTGTTCTCAATATATACTACCCAACCAAAGAAATGTTTTCATCCACGCGGTGATTCAACCCTTCCAACAAGAAGGTGGAGACACCTATACATGTATACGCTACATGATCATCAATCAAGACAAAAAAACACTCTCGACCCTGATGGATGCGATACCTAAAACCACACCACCCCACCCAGACCATACACAACTGATACAAGCATTTGTTCATGAAGCGGCGATTGCTTATGGCGTCGAAACTGGCAATATGACCATGATCATTGATGGCCTATCTCGTGAAGGATGGCTCGATGAACCCAATATTTCCACGGCGCTGGGCGCCTATTTACGCGCGCATCATGAACCGGAACAGTTAAAAGTTAAATCGCATAAATTATCAGATAATCCAGCGGCACAAAGGTGGCTTGATGCACAAATACACACGGATGAAATCCCCAGCGATTCATCTGATATGAATTTGTCGAGCACACAAGACCGTGATCTAAGCTCACCCAGCTCTTCTGGATCATTGTGATGCATGATGGTACCACTCAGGAAGTCACTAGATGCTAGCATAGCATGACAAACGGTGCTAAACTGTTACCATCATCACACAAGGATGCTGATGCCATGCGTGCTCTCTTCACTGCGCTGTTACTCACTGTTTGTCCACTGACCTTTGCTTATGAAAGCTTGACATTAAGTAATGGACTGCGTGTTGTGTTAGAAGTAGATAAAAGATCTCCGTTAGTCCTGACGCAAATGTGGTATGGTGTCGGCTCTTTTGCGGAACAAAATGGTCATACCGGTTTATCTCATATCTTAGAACACAGTTTGTTTTTTGGTACCCAACAAATCAGCCCTCATGCCATGAAACGATACATCTCTCAACGAGGGGGCCAAGAAAACGCATTCACCTCAAGAGATTTCACGGCCTATTATACTTACTTGCCTAAACGCTACCTTCGGGATGCCCTGTTTTTAGAGCAACAACGCATGGCGCATGCCATCATCCCCGACGACCTCTTCCAAAATGAAATGAAGGTCATTCGACAAGAACGTTATCAACGCATTGATGCCAATCCTATTGCCCAAGCCCAAGAGTGGTTTCATGCTTTGGCCTTCATCAAGACGCCTTACCATCATCCCGTGATTGGCTGGGAAAGCGACTTATTTCGTGTCACCCGAGAAGATGCGTTAGCATGGTATCATACTTGGTATGCCCCCAATCACGCCACGCTACTGGTTTTGGGTGATATTGATATCGCCCAAACCAAACAAATGATCCACCGTTTATTTGATGCGATTCCCAGGGGTAAAGAAATTGAGCCCCCTCATACACCGGCACTCAAACCCATGGGGACACGCCGCCTGCAAACCCACATAACCAGCCAAACCGGTTATGCCATGTTTGGTTTCACGGTACCCAGTCGACTGAGCCAACCGGATGAAACAGCCTACCAACTTCGTGTGCTGGCTGCTGTACTGTCAGAAGGACACAGCGCCCAATTAGACCAAGCCCTCAAATACCAACAACATTTAGTCAGTAGTATTTCCGTCTCTTATCCCATGTACCAACGTTTCCCCACCACACTGACCATACACTGCCTACCCGCACCAGGTGTTAGCATCCAACAGCTAGAAAAAGCCTTGCAACACGAGATCAAAACGCTACAAACCAAGCCAGTCAGCGCCAAGGACTTAGCACGTGCCAAGGCACAAATCCTGGCCGCTCACACCTATGCCCATGATGACATCATGGATCGTGCCAGCCAGTATGGCCAACGACTCAGTGTCGGCCTCACATTAAAAGAATACCAAGCGTTTGAAAAACACATCAATCAAGTCACTGCCAAGGCCGTGCAACACATGGCCCAAACCTATCTGATACCCGCTCGTCTTATTGTCGTCACCCAACCAGCTTCTCATGGAGACACCGCATCATGACCTTGCGTTTTTACCTTCGCCTACTTATTGTATTGACTCTGCCTACATGGGCTGCACCACAATGGACACCTGAACGCTGGTGTTCACATGGTTTGCATGTTGCCTTTTTGGCACACCCAGGTAGTCAGCTGATTGATATCCGTCTTTTGGTACACCAAGGCGCGGCGTCTTCCCCCCCTGGCCTGGCGGCCATCACGAACGACCTCATTTTCTATGGCAAACCGTCTTTCGATCATACCGCCATTGCGAAGGCCTTTGAGTCCATCGGTGCTGACATGGGTGGTCACGTGACACAAGACAGTGCTTGGGTTGATCTACGCACACGCCAAACGCCTCAAACATGGCCTCTTGCCAAGCAAGCATGGCTGAAAATGCTGCATCATCCTTCATTCGCGGACGCCGCCATTCAATCCGTCAAACAAAGCATGATGACAGCCATTCGCCAGCAACACCAAACACCCGGTGGACTGGCCTCTCTCCATGTCTGGCAAACCTTATACCCGAATCACCCTTATCGCTTTAAAACCACCGGCACTTTGACCACACTGAAAGCAATTAATCGCCAAGCCATACGTCATTTGTATCAAACTCAATACACCCCTGAAAATAGCACCTTGATTGTGGTAGGCGATCTGTCACATAAGGCCGTAGAAAGCTTGGCAAAAGCCACAGCCCAAGCACTGGCACAAAATGCAGTGGCACATCAAGCATTACCAAGCGTCCCTTCTTTACCCCATCGCGCCTCTTCTGTCATAGAACGTCCTTCTCCCAATCGTCAAAGTATGCTCATTCTCGCCCAGCACGGTGCGAACGCACAGCTTCGTTCACGTGAAGCACTGAAGCTTGGCACCTCCATACTCGGTGGTCACATGTATTCACGTTTACAACAACAAGTACGCAACCAACATGGTCTAAGCTACGGCATTCATAGTTTTTGCTACCTTATGGCACGCAAAGGACCGTGTATGATTCAATTGCAAACACAAAATAATCAACGCAAAAAAGCGCTTCAAATCACGCGGGATGTGACTAAAAAATTTCTGAAAGAAGGCCCAACCCCCGAAGAACTTCGTGAAGCAAAGCAACGTTTAACCACACAATACCTTCGCCAAATGGCCACACAGCAGGGTCAACTCAATGCGATAACCTCCCTGGTGCGCTACCAAAGGCCCAACCATGACCTACAAACTTTTCTTTCACGACTGAATGCCATCGACATCCAAACGGTTTCAAGCATAATGCGACGCTATTTTAAAGATGCCTCATGGCAAGTTTTTGATATTCACCCCATGAAACATGCAAGCTAGTATACTCGCAGGCAAATATCGACGTCGCCGCTTACCACCCGTTTTACCCGGCGTACGACCGACAACAGCGCCTATTCGAGAAACCATATTTAATTGGCTTAGTCCGTATATAGAAGGTGCCAACTGTTTGGATTTATTTGCAGGCACGGGCGCTTTAGGCTTAGAAGCCTTATCACGTGGCGCACAATCATGCGTCTTTGTCGATCACGATGAAAAAGTCCTCACCGCCATCGATGACTGTCTTAAAACATGGGGCTGCGAGCAAGGTGAAACGCATCTTGCAAGCTTCCCGACAGCGCTAACTTGCCTAACCCACCCCTTTTTTGATATCATTTTCTTGGATCCGCCTTATCAACAAGCATGGGTCAGTCCAGCAATCGCATGGTTGGAAGCAAACAACAAGCTCAAACCAACCACGCAGATAGTCTGCGAATGGCGCGCTAAATGCCCAAAGCCCGAGGTTCCACCGGACTGGCATTTTGTGAAGTTGAAAAAGCGTGGGAGGGTTAACTTTGGTTTGGTTCAAACATTATGAGAACACGGCGTCGCAAAGACTACATCACCGATGAACAAAAAATGTTGTGTCTTGATCTATTGGTGCAACAGCTTGATACCATGCATGTGACTTATGATCAAAAACACATCGACGCACTACTTCGTTATGTTTATCTATTCTTTGAATGGAATCATGCCTATAATTTAACGTCGGTACGGAATGTGGTTTCTTTGGTATCTCGCCATGTGATCGATAGCCTTTCGCTGCTTCCCCACCTTAAAGATGGCCAACGCGTTTTAGATGTCGGCAGTGGTGCCGGCCTACCTGGCATACCGCTGGCCATCATGAATCCAAGCTTAAAGGTAGGCTTATTAGAATGTAATGGTAAGAAAACTTGCTTTTTACGCCAAGTGGTCAGTGAACTGTCACTTAAAAACTGTGGCGTATTACAAAAACGTATCGAGTCTTACCAGCCCCAAAATAAATTTGATGTGATTGTCAGTCGTGCGTTTGCATCCCTCAGTACGCTGGTTGAAAGCACACAAGCTTGTATTCATGAAGAAAGTCGACTGATTGCGATGAAAGGCCTCTACCCACAAGAAGAACTTGAAGCCATCGCCATGCCTTATGAAGTACTGCCCTTAACACCCACAGATGATCAAGTGGATCATCGCCATCTTGTGTTCATTGAACTAGGTCAATCACTCGCTTATGAAGACTAAAGTTATCGCAATCACCAATCAAAAAGGTGGTGTTGGCAAAACAACCACAGCTGTTAATCTTGCAGCCAGTCTTGTGGCGATTCGTAAAAAAGTATGCTTGATCGATTTAGATCCACAAGGCAATGCCAGTATGGGCTGCGGTGTCGGACGCGCTAAACACACACTCAATGAAGTGCTGCTTGGCCAAACAACACTCGCGGAAGTCGCTCAAGTGACAGAGGCAGGCTTTCATTGTATTCCTGCCGACAAAAGACTCACTGCCAGTGAAATTCGACTGCTCAAGCAAAGCCAATACGCCCATGCACTTAAAGAGGTACTCAGCCCTTTTTGTGATGCTTTTGATTTTGTGCTCATTGATTGCCCACCTAGCTTGAATGTGCTCACCCTGAATGCCTTAGTCGCCAGTCATGCGGTGCTCATTCCTGTGCAATGCGAATACTATGCCTTAGAAGGCTTAACCAATCTTCTCAACACCTTCCGACGTATTCGACAAGACTTGAATCCCGAGCTATGTATCGAAGGCATTGTCCGGACGATGTATGATGGCCGCAACCGTCTGACGATCGAAGTGTCTCAACAGTTAGAAAAACATTTTAAAGACCAACTCTATCATACCGTCATTCCCCGCAACGTTCGGCTCGCAGAAGCCCCCAGTCATGGACGCAGTGCCTTAGACTATGACAAAAAAGCACAAGGCAGCCTCGCTTATCTAGCACTGGCTGCTGAAATGGTACGCAAACAAACCGCTGGCGCAACACAACAGGAGAACGCACATGAGTAATGCCCTGGGCACAGAATTACATGATATGGGTCTGGATGCACTGCTCGCTGATCTTGATGAGCCTGTGCGTATTCATCCTATTCCGCTTCGACAAATTAAGCCTTGCCCCAATCAACCTCGACAACATTTCAATCAAGAGGCACTGGATACCTTGACGACGTCCATCAAAAAGCATGGCGTATTACAAGCCATCCTGGTTCAGAAAAATGGCGAATCCTATGAAATCATTGCCGGTGAACGACGTTGGCGCGCAGCCAAGGCAGCAGGCTTAACCGATATCCCCGCCGTCATCAAACAAGTCACTGAATCCGAGCGTGCGACACTGGCATTGATTGAAAATGTACAACGTGAAGATTTATCTGCCATTGAAAAAGCAGAAGCATTACAAAAACTGATTCAAACCCATCAACTCAGTCATCGTCAGCTGGCAGAACAAGTCGGCTTATCACGCAGCAGTATCACCAATCTTCTGCGTCTATTGGAACTGGATCCACTGCTACAAGCTTGGGTGCAAGATGGCAGTTTAAGTATGGGGCATGCCAGGGCATTACTCGCCGCACCCGAAGCCACACGAAACCGTTTGGCACAACAAATCATAGACCAGCAAATGTCTGTGCGAGCGCTTGAAAAGACACTTCGCCATGATGCAAGCAACAAACCGAGTACGCCGCGCAAACAAGCCCATAGCTCGTCCTTACTTTCACAAACATGGCAGACCCCTGTGCGTATTCAACATCAACCCAATAGCAAGAAGAATCAACTGATCATCCAGTTTGATGATCAACAAGCATTGACTCATTTATTAAAACGCCTGGGGCTATCATCCTCTCAGTGTCAACAGGCATGGCATGAGCTGACATCACAAGACGCTTAACCCCATACCAAATCAACTCAACCATCATCCAAGAAGCGATGACATCACAGGCATAATGCCAGCCTAAATGAATCGCAGCACAGGAAATCACAAGGTTGAAAGACCAACCAAGTACACACCAACCGCGGTTAAATTGACGGCTGTAACAAGCCATCAGGTAAGACATGGCGACATGCATACTAGGAAAGGCTGCAATATTATTCAATGGAAAAGTATCACTGCCTAGTGCTTGCTGTATATTGATTGCCCATAGGGGCACTTGGGCATGCACATGGTGTAAATACTGAAATAAACCATGATAGGTGCTTGCCCATGGGCTTTGATAAACAAAACACGGGCCTTTTGAAAGAAACAGTAAAGCCATACCATGTCCCATCACCATCCAGGCAATCAACATGGACAGCACAAATCGCATCGCTAATAGCCTATTATCCGAAAAAAACTGATGCGTCCATAAGCAAGGAAGTGCCACAAACCAAAGCACATACACTTGATCTAGCGCATAGGTAACCCATGGGTGGCCAAGTAAGCCGTGTAAGCGTTGCCAAGGCGCTTGCCCACCCGCTAATAACTGATCCCAGTGTATGAATGTTTTGTCCCAACTAAAATGGTTGAGCATCGGCAAGCTTGCTTTAAGGGTCACTTGGCAATAGGCCATCAGAAGAAAAATAGACATCGCAGCAAGTAATCGTATCCCTACTTCTACTGTCACACAGGCTGATAAGTTATCAGTCCACACATGGATGGGCTTTTTTCGTACAATATAATCACGTATGAAAAGATAAATTGTCGCACAGGACAAATAAAACACTAGAATCATCGAGGTCATACACAATGATGACTTTGCCATATCGGCTTGCCAGATGATCCTGTGTGTGTGATACATTGTCAGTAAGGTCATGGCTGCGTAGCAAGCAAGCACCCAGCCAAGTAAATGCAAGCAAGGTGGATGGTACTGCTGCTTCAAACGCATAAAAAGATTGTGTTGTGTAGGTTCAATACCGTCATGCATGCCAGAAAAACCCCTCTCTTTTTGCCCCACACTTTTGTTTGGCCTCACATCTGTTACTATAGAAAAAACTCAGTCTCAGCGCAAGGAAGATTGTCATGACAGCTTTGTGGTCCGCCCTTCAATTACACCACTCGCCTTTTGAGAATTCTGCCCATTATCAACCAACTTTTTATCCCCCCTCTTCTCATCAGACACTGGGTCTTTTGGAAAAATCACTGCGTAAAAAAGAACTGACCTTGCTGATTGGTGAAGCAGGCTGTGGTAAATCCATGCTTCTCAAACGCTTTTATAAACAGTCCATTCGTCAAGGTGTGTTTCTTCAAGCCACGTCACATACGCATATTACTAATTTGATTAAAGCCATGGCATTGGCAGCACACACGACACCTCCTTCATTGCAGCTTTCCTCTGACCGTCAGTTGTTTGAAATCCAGCAAAGTATTACCCAACATACCGATCGTTTTATTATCGTGATTGATCATGCGCACACCTTGCCCATTCCTACACTGGCCGCTTTGGTTCATCTATTAGCCCATCAAAATAAAAAGGTATTCTCGGTGGTATTAGCTGGTCAAAGTAAATTACAAAAACTTGTCAACGGTTTAACCATGAAAGGTTCTCAAGGCATCCAAGTGGGTGAAGTTGAGATGGAAGCATGGCAGAAAAAAGACATCAAAACCTATGCAGCCTCGTGCATGAAACAAGCAGGATGGCGCAGTGAGCTACCCAAGCTCAAACGAAGTTTTTGGGAACAAATCACTCAGCATTCACAAGGCCTGCCAGGTGAAGTCAATGACCTACTGCATAAACGTTTACTCGCTGAAATCCTCGCACTGCCTGAAGTCGTCTCACAACAGGCTGTTGAACCCCCATCATGGTTATTAGGGGCAAGTCTTGTGATGATTTTGGTGTTTTGGCTCAGCCCTTTAAGTCAATACTACATTCAAATAAGTGATCATATCGTCATGTACCTCGTGAATCATTTATTTGCTGCACAGGGGGCCATCTAATGGTTCTCCCTGGATTGTATCGACACCATAACTCAGGCAAGCTAATGGTGAGAAAAACCAAAAAACACAAGAATAAGCACGAATAAGCCATTGTTTTACACCCTTATATTGCAATAAAAAAGAATAGATAGATACTTATTAGCACAAAAAATGATTTATACCTGCTTTTTTTTGTGCTGCATAGAAAAAAATATAAAAAACTGCTGGCATTTCAGAAAAGATTACAGCAAAGTGAAGACACGACTCAATATAGGCGTAACGTGATGGAAGGTATCGACGGACATATTGTTATATTAAGTGGGGCTTATACAGAACTTCGAAAAAAGAAGATTGATATTCAGCAAGAAGATGATTGTGATCTATCCTTTTTATCTGAGGTATCAAGTGTTAAACCGACCATCTATAAAGTGCTTTTCGAAGAAAACAGACTTAGCGACTTCAAAACAAAAGACACGCTTTCAAAATTGTTAGTCCAATTACAAGGTAAAGCAATGATCGTCGAGGATGACGACTCACCTATTTATAGCCCAAACGCATTGGTTGTACTTGTTGGCAACCCATCTGACGCCTCAGCTGAAAAACTCTTTTTAGAATCATTGTCTAAAATAAAACAGATGCCCACGACTTATCGAATATTTATCTTAACAAACCCAGAGAGCGAAACCCTTGATCACACCTGTATAACAAATCTACAAAAGCATACTTTGCTGCAAAAAAATATTTTCGTAAGCAAGCTTGATGGTGATATATTAACCAGTACAGGCTTTGAACATAGAAAAGAAGAAGGAGAGATTCGAGGTTGTCTTATAAATAGTTTTCGTACACAGTTACCGGAATCAAAACCGTTTATATATGGTACCACACTAGACGAAAGCACCCGATATGTAAGACAGGCTCTAGTAGACTTAGTCAAGCATGATGCGAATCTTGTTTCTTTTAAGCCATGTAAGATAGCTGATAGCGTGGCCATGCATGGCAAAGATGCAGGCAGTGTATATATAACGTCAGATCTAAGCCCTGTTACACAGGATAAATCTGTACATAACGTTCTGGACGAGGCCAGTTTCTCTTCACTTTTCACCGCGCAAACAAGTCCAGGGTCTAAAGAAAATCAAAGGGCTGGTGGCAATGAGGAGGTCGCGATCTCACTTGTCATAAAAGAAGCTGTAGGTAATTTTATACAAAGTGTTACACCGAAGAAGCTTGCTCAAACTAAAACACAGCGTGGGCGCACTCCTGCTGAAGAAACACCAGAAAGTCAAAAACTCTTTACCGCCTGTCAACATGCACAGACAAACGAGTTAGAGTTTGCGATGGCAAAATTAATAAAGCATGAACAATCGTTACTACAGGGAAAATTTGATAGCACTGCAGCATTTACTACACCAGGCCTACACGACGGGGAGGATGCTGAGCTTAAACAAGCACTGAAAGAAAAAATTCAATATGTACAAAGTCTTTATAGTATAGTACAGCAAGAAAGTGAAAAAGATTCACAACGGCATATACAATTATTTACTAATTTACATAAATGGCACGATGCTTTTAAAACAGAAACTTCACAAACCAAATTTGTTGGTCAGCAAGCCAGTTTACAAAAAAAAGCTATTGCGAATCTCATCAAAAATTTCAACCAATATTTTGCTGGTGTCTTATCACAAGAGACTGTGAAAAGCATAAGACAGAACATAAAACATACTGAAGAGCAAGCACGTGCTTTATTTGAGCAGATCGAAAGAAAAAATGAAGAGATTGATAAAATTAAAGCTACGAAGCAACAGGCTGAAACAGCACTGACTGATCTACAGAGAAAACATGACGAAGCCAATGCCGACCTTAAAACTAAGCAAGGTGAACTTAAAGCACTCACGGAAGAAGCTCAATCATTGCCAAAGACAACCGAAGAAATTACACTACAAAAAGATGGTGTAGTTGCTGAGATCAAAGCTAAAAAAGCAGAGATTCGTGGACTTGAAGAAGCACAGCAACAAGTTGCGACAGCACTGGCTGATCTACAGCAGGAACATAAAAAGGCCAATGCCGATCTTGAAGCTAAGAAAACTCAATTAAGTAGTCAGCAAACGCAGGTGAACGAACTGTCATCTAAACTTCAAGCCCTCAAGACTCAAGAAACTGAAGATGATGCAGCAGTCTCCCAAAATGAAGAGAAAATTGAGGCACTTAAGGGACAATTACAAACTGCTCAACAGCGTAGAAAGGTAGCGTTGCATAAAAAATATCTTAATAGACAAAATGCTACCCATGCCTCAACTACGCCACTCTCTATGTTAAGAACGATGTTGATGAGTGGTATGAGTATGTCTGCTATCACATTATCTACGCTATCTACCACGGGTTTCTTGAAGGGCCTACCTGCTAGACTTCCTAGCTCACTCAATAATCTGGCATTAATAACACTGTTGTTGATGTCATTATCTACACGAGATAAAACAGAGCATCGCGTTATACTAGCCACATCATTAGTACTGGCAATCTCTGCTGCTACGATGAGTATCCATCTTGCACTATTTAGTGGTGCAGCGATGGCAATATTGGGACTAGGTAGTCAAGTGCTCACACTGACTTCAACACTCACCATTGGTGGCGTACGCGAATATATGAGCGCTTCTAAAACTGTGCAACCATCACATAGCATGCTTGACAAACAACAAAGTATAGAGCCCTCTTCTAAACCGTTACTACCCTCCATGTTTGGATAAGGAAGCATCACTACAAGGATTTTGTACAATAAATAATTTAATATATAAGGTATTCATATGAAAAGAACTTCTAAGCATCATAAAAAAACAAGTCACAATGGACTACAAAGGCCTGCTAGTCTATCAACGAGATCTAAAAAAACTGGTGCTTTTAAAAAACCCCAAAGTCTACAAAAATCATCGAAATCTAAAAGAGTAGTTGCTTCATCAACGAGATCACAAGCACCTACTCATTTGAAGCAAGAAAATGACGATCTAAAAAATCAAGTTAGAAAGTTACAGCAACGTGTTAAAGGGCTACAAAAAAGAAGTACTAGAAAAGAAGATTTGAATACATCACGTATGAATGCGTCGTTTGCGAATACATCTTTAGTTTCTGCAAGTTTTATGGGTAATATGTCAATGAATAGTCACATGTCTATGAATATGAGTCGCATGTCCATGTCTGTGCTACATAGCGTTAATCAGAGTCGTTTGCAGTCGCATACAACGACCCAGGTTACACTACCAACACCGTCTGCACCATACCATACTCTATACTATGACGATAAGCTTGAACTATTATCAATTGCAGGTACAGAAGAAGAGCCTTCTTTTGAAGACAGATCAATCATAGCTTATTACAAACAACTCTCTTTACGTGATACTGAAATAGATACATTTGTTATTAACCCAAACCATATCACACTTGGCCTACTTCTTATTTTACCCTATTTTAAAAAACAACAAAAAGATATCAGTGAATGTGAAGATACAAGCATTAAGGTTAAACATGAAACATTTACATTAGAAAATCTTCCAGATAAAATACTGATTCATATGACAGAACAACTCAAAAGTCCTGAAAGTGCAGAAGCCATGTTTAAATTGTTTAGTGCAACAAGATATCCTGCATCCATGAGTGAAATGGATAAAAGCAAACAGATGGTTAATAATCTAAACGCTTATATTAGGGGAAGATACCATGAGACCTATTTACTGTCTTGTTTAAAAGAACTACTGACTCTAAATATAGACAAATCACAAGAATCAGCAATATTTCCTCTTTTAGTGACTCATGAATTAATTCCTGAACCATACATACAAAAATTCAATAAAAGATTAGGGCTAAAACCAAGCCATCATCTCTTACTTTGTACCACACCACAGGGAATATGTCAGTGGGAAAAGAGAGAAATATCCACAGGTATTACAGAACCTATTGGACACTTAGGCCGCATATTCTCCTTTCGCACAAACATAACGATTATCACCGATCTTGCAGTCAAATTATTTCATATCGAACCAGTTCAGCATAAAAACAAACGATATATGTCTAGCAAGCTTAAATCAATAAGCACTGCCTGGAAAAAGGGTACAATAGAGATAAGTCATTCAACTAAAAATTTTGCTGCTCATCTGGTTGACACATGTTTAACACACGTAAGAACAAGACGCCAACTAACATTTGACGCACTGCAAAAGCTCAACATGCGTTTAGAATTAAATCCCTCATCACAATTATCTCTGACTCTACGCCATTGGCTATGGTCTACTAAAGACTTTCATAAGACCATAACTGGGTACAAGGAACATCCCGTAATCGGCTTGCCTCAATTCACTTGGTCCCCTGTTTTATCCGAAGAGATGGCAAATACAGTTGATTCGCCGGTTAAACGTAAAATAGTTAGGTCTAATGACACTACACATAGTAGTCCGACAAAACGTACTAGATCTACTAACCAAATAGAACTAACAGCTAGTTCTTGAACTACTGAGCCCAGTTGCTAAACCCTTTTACCTATTCCAGCGGTATCACTACTATCATGTGGTGGTACCGCCCTGGAAGCATGTCCATACAATAGAAGCACTGTCCTATATAACGATAGCATACCTCTCCTTAAATTTTACCCGACCCCTTATATGGCTCATGTTCAAGTAAGCATCATTTTTTGTGATACTTGATTGATTATCGCTTTGCAATAAAAGTAAGCATCTCATCGCTATTATTTATGGTATTAGTACCATCACTGATAACAAACTCACAATAGCATAAAAAAAATAAAATAATTTTTTATAATTTTTTAACATGATTATAATTTTTTTATTATATTTCTTTGATATTAATTTTAACTAAAATAATGCTTTTTTTTATTTTTAATTCATCATGAGTCAAAATATTAAAAAATAGCTAGTCATATAAAAAAGTGTATAGCAAAATAAAGATACTGCTATTCATAGGTATAAAACAATGCACCGCGGTAGGAGCACTCATAAAGCTGCCAGATCGAAAAAACTTTCACCTAAAGGGGAAAACGTCTGTCCTAATCGTCCTCGTCAAAATGCAATAAAGACTAATGGTTCCAATACTTTTAGGAAAAAGGCAGAACAACAAAAAACTTCAAAAAGGAAAACAAGCACAACTCATAAGTCAAGTAGAAACAATCGTGGTAGATCTTCTTCAATTCACACTAACTCTCGTCATCAAAAAACTCTGTCAGTATTATCAAAACAAGATAAAACTCGTTTAAGACAAACAAGTAAGATGGTAGCGGAAATGATTAAGAAGGAAAGAGAAAAAAAAGCAACGGCAACACAAAAAAAAGCAGAGGAAAAGCAATGGGAAAGAGCAGCAGTACTGTGCGTAACAAGAAATCGAATAGAGTCCAAGCTTGAGGAAGCAAAACGTAGATTTCGGCCTCTGATCAAGTCATCAGAAGAAACTGAACAATATCTGCAAAAAATAATCGCTGCTAAAGAGCATGCACTAGTGACGCTAAAACAAACATATGTTCAGTCTCAGAAAAGGGTTAAAGCGCTTCAAAATAAAAATAGTGAAGTAGATGAAGCACTAGAAAAAATCAAGGCCTCAACAGAGACATTGACACAACAAACATCGTCATTACAAACTTCACTTAAGGACAAACAAGCGTTATTAGCTAGCTTGCAGGAAGAAAATCGTCAATCTTTTAACCAGGATATTCATCAAACCAACGAACTAGATCGGTATATCAAAAAACCCATAAAATCAATCGCAAACAAGAAGATCAAACAACCTGATATCACAACTCAAAAAGCCCCATCAGGTGCACTTGCACAAGATCATAAAACAAAGTGTCATAAGCAAACATCCAGCACAGAAAATAATCTCAATAGTCGAGATAAAAAGCGCACCAAACAATCCACATCCCATGTATCAACGCCCCCTCTCTCTATATTAAGCACCATGTGGATGGGTGGTATGAGCCTATCTGCAATCACATTATCCACACTATCTATCGCAGGTTTTTTAAAGGGCCTACCTGCTAGACTTCCTAGCTCACTCAATAGTCTTGTATTCATCACACTCTTTTTCATGTCATTATCCACACGAGACAAAATAACGCATCGTATCATACTGGCGACATCATGCATCATGACAGTATGTGCTTGTGCGCTCAGTATCCATCTTGCACTATTGGGTGGTGTCACCATAGCTATTTTGGGACTAGTTAGCCAAGTAGTCACACTGTCTTCAACACTCACCATTGGTATCCTACGTGAGTATAGGCGCTTATCGAAGCCTGTAGAACCATCTCATCGCATCGGTATCAGCGAAGAGCATATCAAATCTTCTGATCAGACGTTATTACCCCCCATTTTTGGATAAGGCAATCATACATACTTAAAATTACATCTCGCACTGGGCGCCTAAGTCACTTGATCCATACAGTGTCCGTATGGCAGAGACGCTAATCTACAAACTTCTGATGCCAAAGTGATTTGAGCCAATGGCTGAATGCTTTTTTGTCTTCCGGTGGTATCACTGTATGATGATGGACTGTCATGTGGGGTATATTGCCCTGGAAGAATGCCAAAAAGCTGGATGCACCTTGGTATTGTATGGTGACATCTAGGATAGTTGGGTGATGGTCTTTCAATAACTGAATGAGTGTAAATAAACCTGCTGGTTTAGGTATCAATACTTTTGCATGAGGGGATGTTGTTTTAGAGGGATGAAAACGTGTGCCTTCTGGAAAAATGACCCATGTACTGACCTCTGTGGATGTATGCACACTGTGTTTTAGCTGTTGATAGGCTTTTTTAGGTTTCGTACGGTCAATCAGTGGATAGCCCAAAACACGACAAATTAAACCCACCACAGGCACCCATTGTAGCGAATCTTTCATCACAAAACGAAGCGGTGGTATATGGGTTTCAAAAACAGCCAATAACACCAAAATATCCAACCAAGATTGGTGATTAGCCATGAGGATATGCCCCTGATTCGGCTGATCTACGATCGGTGCTACTTGCATCACACATTGCGTATGCATCATCCAGCGTACATAACGAATCCACAGGTCGTAACATGACTTAACCCAAGGACGATACAAACCATATAATACCAATAACGCAATGCCCAATACCGCCGTCAATATGATCAATACACAGGCGAGTATGAATCCACGTATACACCTCAGCATTTAAGGTGTATCCAATAAACGTTGTGCACCTTGCTCATATAAAGCATCAACCACCTCAGACACCCATGTGGTATGCTGCGCATAGGGTCCAAGCTTTTCTACACGGCATACAGCGGTTGACGTGGTGGAGCCTACATAAGCAGACAAAGCGGCTTCCCCTTTATCTATCGTCATATGCACGCCCACCGCACTCTGGCACTGTGCCCCTAATGCACGCACAATGGCTCGCTCTACCTGCACACAAAGCATGACATGAGGATGTGATAAAGCAGCTAATATCTGCTGATGCTTGAAGGTCGTTTGGCATACGACACCTATCACCCCTTGCGCCGCAGCTGGCACAAATATTTTAGGGTCTAAAGGCGTGGCCTGAACGTCCAGTCCTAATCGTTGTAAACCAGCCATGGCTAAGATCACGGCATCGACTTGTTCACCTATTTGACTCAGTCGTGTTTGTACATTCCCACGAATCGGCACGATCTTTGCATCACGGTACAATGCCTGGCATAAACTTTGTCGTCTTGCACTGCTGGTACCAATTTGGTGATTCGCTTGAAAAGACGGACCAATGTAGGCATCCCTGGGATCTTGCCGTGCACTCACCGTGGCGAGCATGAGCCCTTCAGGGATGATTGTTGGCCAATCTTTGAGGGAGTGTACCGCCACATCCGCTTCACCTTGCAACACAGCTTGATCAAGCTTGGCACAAAAACTGCCCTTGTTTTCTCCCAAAGAAGACAAAGGTGCCTCACAACGTTGGTCACCAAGACTGGTCATCGGGCAAAGTACCGTTTGATAACCACAAGCTTGAAGCCTGGTTTCAAGCCAAGCAGCTTGTGCCAGTGCCAAAGGGCTTTGCCGTGTTGCGATGCGTATCACGCGACTCATGCTGCCGTCTCAACCAACCATTGACGAATACCGGCGGCTAATACATGTTGTGTGCCATGATAAAAATGACCGATACCAGAATGTTCCTGATAACGAATCTCTGGATGCTGCTTGATCCACAAACGAACGTCAGGCACTGAAATCACTTCGTCGGCATCACCTTGAAAAACCCATACTTTAGGCGGCAAAGGTGTGATGGTATCATAAAAACCATGGGCAATGGATGGTGCTACCAAACAAGTGCTGTGGATAGATGATTGAAGTGAGGCTTGCTTCAAGGCAATATAAGCCCCAAAAGAAAAACCAAATAGATAGCATGGTTTGTCAGGATAATGTTGACGAAGCCATGCATATGCCGCACTGGCATCGTCACATTCACCGACGATATCGCCGTACTCCCCTTCACTTTGACCCACCCCTCGATAGTTAAAACGTAAGGTAGCATAGGACATCTCACGGGCAACTTTGACAGCCGTGGTTAGAATTTTATGGGTCATCGTGCCTTGATGGAGGGGGTGAGGATGACAGAGTAAGACACAAGCTTTGGCTTGATCAACGTCTCCCCATAATGCTTCTATTTGGCCACTTGGACCAGGTAAGAAGCAAGTTTGCTCATGGGACTGCGTATTCAAGCAACTTCCATCATTTCAAATTCACTCTTCATGGCACCACAATCAGGACAGACCCAATCTTCTGGCACATCTTCCCACTTAGTCCCTGCAGGAATATCTTCGTGCCCTTCTGCCTCATCGTACATAAAACCACATAAAATACACATATATTTGGCCATGATGCCTTCCTTATCTCACTAGAAAATGAAAGTAATTTAGGGTATTATAATGCTTATAACAAAATAGGCAAGACAATGAACTGGATCGAAACCGCAAAAAACCTCATACCTGGTGGTGTTAATTCACCGGTACGTGCTGCACTGCCCGCTTTTTTTGACAGTGCAAACGGCGCGTATCTCACCGACACAGAAGGCAAACGTTATATTGACTATGTTGGTGGCTTTGGCCCTGCGATTCTGGGCCATGCCCATCCTGATGTCATCGCAGCACTTCATACGACCATGGCCAAGGGCTTGTGCTTTGGCGGGAGTCATCCCGGTGAAGTGCACTTGGCACAAGCCATACAGGAGGCCATGCCTCATTTATCACGGATACGCTTCATTAATTCAGGCACAGAGGCCTGCATGACCGCCATTCGACTGGCTAGAGGGTTCACAGGACGTACCCATATTGTGAAATGTGTTGGTGGCTATCACGGTCATGCCGATCCATTTTTGATTCAAGCAGGCTCTGGTGCTTTGACATTAGGACAACCAAGCTCTCCGGGTATACCTCAAAAAACGATCGATGATACTTTGTTGATTCCCTACAATGATACCGAAGCACTGACTGCTTGTTTTGAAACCTATGGCGATCGTATTGCGGCCGTGATTGTCGAACCAGTCGCTGGCAATATGGGATGTATTCCACCATTAAAAAACTATCTTGCCGCACTTCGTCAACAATGTGATGCCTATCAAAGTGTGCTCATTTTTGATGAAGTCATGACTGGCTTTCGTATTGCCCATGGTGGTGCGAGAGAAGTGTATGGGGTCACTGCGGACCTCACTACTTTGGGTAAAATCATGGGTGGTGGGTTACCTGTGGGTGCGCTGGGTGGACGAGAGGATATCATGTCCTATTTGGCCCCATTAGGGCCTGTTTATCAAGCGGGTACTTTATCCGGTGGTCCTTTAACCATGGCTGCTGGCCTCGCGACACTTTCCTTATTAAAAACGCCTTTATTTTATACACAGCTGTCGTATAAGACCCAACAATTACTTGAAGGCATCCAAGCCTCGGCCAAAAGGCATGGTATGCCTATTTACACGACACAAGTCGGTGGCATGTTCAGCGTCTTTTTTTCAGATAAGCCTGTGCATCACTACCAAGATGCCACCCAATGTGATCACAAACGTTTTCAGGGATTTTGGCAAACCTTATGGCAGGAAGGTATTTATTGGCCCCCCTCACCTTATGAAGCCGGTTTTATCAGCCAAGCACATACCAGCCAAGAGATCACCAAGACGCTTGACACCATGGATAAGGCATTGAGTCTATGTCACGTCTAGTCAAGCATACCATGCGAATCCTCTATAGTGTCATCACATATATCGCCATACCTTTTTTACTGTATCGATTTTGGTTAAAAAGAAAGGAACATACTGGCTATGGACAGTGCATGGCACAACGACTTGGTTTTGCCCCTAAACTTAACCGGGGAGGTCTTTGGTTACACGCGTGCTCTGTAGGGGAAGTCAATATAGCGATCGCATTATTACCTCACCTTAAAGCATGGCCACATGTTTTGGTCACAACACACACAGCCCAAGGACGCGCTCATCTATTACAACATCACGGGCTACATAGTTATATCCCGCTAGATTGCCCCATATTTTTTCGCCGCTTTCTTCGCCGCAGTGGTGTGGTTCAACTGGTCTTGATTGAATCAGAAATATGGCCAAACCTTATTCATACCTGCGCAAGACATGCTTGCCCTGTTTCTATTATTAACGGTCGGATTTCAGATCAAAGCTTTCGTCGAAGTGCACACCCTTTGCTTTATCCCTTGACCCGATATACGCTTGATCGCATTGATCATATCTATGCCCAAAGCCTTCAGGATAAAGCCCGTTACCATCGTTTAGGCGTACCCAAATCGCGTCTATCTTATTTTGGTAATTTGAAGTATGAGCAAAAACCGCCACTTGACCTTAAAGAAGGCTGTCTTAAAAGACAGTCTCGCTGGGGGAAAGATAGACTGGTGGTGTTAGCAGCCAGCACGCATGAAGGCGAAGAAGCTTGGCTTCTTGAGGCTTGGCAAAAAACAGAAAAGCCTGCCAATACCCTTCTCATTATTGCCCCAAGACATCCCCATCGCTGCCCATCTGTGATGGCGATGTATGCGCCTATTTATCCTGCTTCTTATTACCATACAGACCCCACATGGCCTACTGCACCAGATTGTATCATTGTGGATACCATTGGTGAGCTATGGTACTTCTACGAAGCTTGTGACATCGCATTAGTCTGTGGTTCTTTTGTGCCCATTGGCGGTCATAATCCCATTGAACCAGCCTGCTTAGGTAAACCGATTATCACTGGACCTTATTTATCACATGCCACAGCGGTATATCGTGGTTTAAAAAAAGCGGGAGGACATGAAGTATGTCGCACCCCCGACCAATTGGCGAAAACACTGACAAACTTACTGTCACAACCACAAGAGCGCAAGCGTCGAGGCCAGTCTGCTCATCATGCAGTGATGCAAAAGCAACCTGTCACACAACGTACGATAGCAGCCCTTAGCCAATCCGAGTCTTGTGAGGCTTTCCAGCTTCTTCGACGACAAAATGAGGTACAAGATAACCAGGCAGTTTCTTCTGAATAGCCGCCATCAACGCTTGTCCTTTGCTCAACGGGCATGCAAAATTTTCAGCACCTTGCACAGTATCTAACTGATGAAGATAATAAGGTAAAACGCCTTGAGAGAATAATCGATGACTCAGCGCCACTAAGGATGCCTCATCATCATTGATACCCTGTAAAAGCACACTCTGGTTCAGTAGATGAATGTGTGCCGCACGACAGGCATGAAAAGTCTTGGCAGTTTGATCATCCAGTGCATTGGCATGATTGACATGCATAACCATGACAATATGACAACGATGCTTAGCCAGTGCGTTCAGTAAAGTGGTTGTCATACGTGAGGGTACAATCACAGGCATACGGGTATGAAAGCGAATGGTATGGATATGCGCCAATGAATCGATATCATTCAGCCAATGTAACAAATGTGAATCAGAAAGCATCAAAGGGTCACCACCACTAAGAATCACCTCAGAAATGGATGGGTTTTGTTTCAAGTATGCGATGGCTTGTTGACGGATACTGTGCACCCCTTTGGCATAAGGAAAGTGTTGTCGAAAGCAATATTGACAGTGTATTGGGCAAACACTGGTGACGGTCACAAGGGCACGATGAGCGTACTTGTGAATCAATCCTGGTACGGGACTGGCCGCTTGTTCTGCTAGCGGATCCTGACTGAATGCAGGTGATGTGGGCACTTGTTGGGTGAGACATTCGAGTAATAATGGATCATTGGGCGTCTTTTTTTTCATCCGTGAAATATAGGTCCACGGCACTTTCATACGAAAGGAAGGATTCACGGCCAGGTTAAACTGTGCTACAGTCAAGCCAAGGTGTTCAAGTAAGACTTGTGGATCTGTTACAGCTTGTTGCATCACGCTTGTCCAGGTTGTCATCGCTTGCTCCTTGATTGAATGATTAGCATAAGGGAAGATGATGGCTCAGTATAGTACCAATCAATTTAAACCAGGTCTCAAGATTTTATTGGATCAAGCCCCCTGCTCTATTATTAACAATGAATTTGTTAAACCAGGTAAGGGCCAGGCTTTTAACCGAGTCACCTACCGAAACTTAAAAACAGGCCGAGTCTTAGAAAAGACTTTCAAGTCAGGTGAAAGTGTTGAAGCTGCGGACGTCATGGAAACTGATTTATCCTTTTCTTATCAAAATGGTGATGAGTGGGTATTCATGGATGATGAAAGCTATGAACAATATACCTTATCGGCTGAACAGGTTGAATCCGTCAAAGGATGGTTACAAGAAGGGATTGTGTGCACAGTCACTTTTTGGAATGAACAAGCCTTATTAGTCGAACCCCCTACCTTTGTAGAGCTTTTGATTACCACCTGTGAGCCTGGGGTGAAGGGTAATACCGTCAGTGGTGCCAACAAACGTGCCGTGCTAGAAACGGGCGTAGAAGTGAAAGTACCCTTATTTATTGAACAAGGTGAACGCATTCGCATCGATACGCGTAATGGTGAATATGTAGGCCGTGTCAAAGATGGAAACGACTGAGTTTATTGCGCAATTTTCAGCCTTCGCACAAGATGTTCGGGCTTTTTTTTTGGCGCGTCAATACCGTGAAGTTTTTACACCGATATTACTGCCTGAAGCCATTCCAGAAGCGCATATTCAACCCATCGTGACCCAGGGAGATCCTTCGTATACCCTGGCCCCTTCGCCTGAATGGGCAATGAAGCAACTTCTGGCGAAAGGATCTGGGGATATTTTTCAGTTAGCCCAAGCCTGTCGCGCCGAGGAAGTGGGACGCTGGCATCACAGTAATTTTTTGATGCTTGAATGGTACCGTACCCATGTTTCTTTCTCGTCATTATTAACAGATATCGAAGCCTTTATTGTGGCCATAGGTGGACCAAAGACCTGTACCCGCTGGACCTATGACCATCTTTTTCAAACGGTGCTAGGTATTGCCTATCAAGAAGCCAAAGATTATTTCAGGCATCTCCCCAACACGCCTTCTTTAGATGACGAACAAGCAATCCGTCACTATGTCCTCAGTCACTGTATTGAGCCACACTTACGTGATATCCCTGCATTACTGATTACGCACTTTCCTGCGTGTGAAGCCAGTTTATCACGTATCGATCCACAAAGCGGTCGTGCGCTACGGGTTGAATGTTATCTTCATGGTATTGAGTGTGGTAACGGCTTTGATGAACTGACAGACCCAAAAGAACAATCAGCGCGCTTTGCCAACACAACACCAGAAACTGATTTACCCAAGCAGTTCTTAGCTGCACTGGCAAACCTTCCACCTTGTGTCGGTATGGCCATGGGCTTAGAACGTATTTTTTCTGTCCTACACCAACATGAACATTTATGTTCCACGTGGAACCAACTTGAGAGGAAACCTCAATCATGTCACTAAGCATTGCCACATGGAATGTCAATTCTATTCGCGCACGAGAAGATCATGTCTTGGCTTGGTTAGCTGAAAATCCGGTGGATATTTTAGCTTTACAAGAAACCAAAACACCCGATGAACATTTCCCTGAGTCACTCACGAAGCTTTCCTACCACCTGTATCGCTCAGGACAAAAGAGTTACAATGGTGTCGCCATATTCTGCCGTGAACCTGCATTAACACATCAGATAAACATGCATCCAGATCATACGGTACAAAAACGTTTTCTCCATTGCACCTTCCCTGACTTTCATGTGATCAACCTCTATATTCCCAATGGTTCATCGCTCGACAGTGATAAGTATACCTACAAATTAAACTGGCTCGACGCGTGCTATGATTACTTACAAGCGCTTCAACAACAAGATGATCGCCCTGTGATCATTGTCGGTGATTTTAACATCGCGCCAACTGATCAAGATGTCCATGATCCTGTGGTCTGGCAAGACCGTATCCTTGTTTCTCCCCCCGAACGAGCATGGTTTAAAGCGCTACTAGCCATGGGGTTTCGTGACAGTTATCGCTATTGCCACCCTGAATCGGATGAGTTTTCATGGTGGGATTACCGTGCAGCGGGCTTTCGTCGAAACCTAGGCCTACGCATTGATTTTGTGATGTGTAGTGAAACATTAACCATTGAATCAAGCAACATGGACAAAGAAGAAAGACGCAAGGAGAGACCCTCTGACCATATTCCCGTGGTGACACATTTCACGCTCCCATGTTCCACGTGAAACCGTTGACAGATACCACCACCTAAGCCATACACCGTTTGCTTGATTACAATGTAATGCTGATAATGATCAATAAAACAAGCCCACTTACTCGACATGACACCCACAATCGTTTCGCTTATGTTCTCATGATGTGTTTCACGTGGAACCGGCTCACTAAACACCTAGCTTATGTTACTCACCCAATATGTTTCACGTGAAACACACCACCCTGAGAACATGTCTGAACGCCTAGTGACCTGTCTTAATAGATGACAAGTTGACGTTTTCACATCCCCCCCCTGTCATAATCAAAAAGATTGTGCGTCATACAAACTGGATTCATTTCACGTGAAACCAAAGACAGGGAATCATCTGATACCCATGCCATGCTTGCTCACTCAAATCAATGGACTGCCTTGTCGTAAAAATAGCATGCTTCTAAGACATACATCGGATGACTAAGGACTGATCACCTTTTTTTCAAGTGTTTCACGTGAAACACACACCTAAGCGTATTCGCCCCAACCTCGATCTAGTAAAACAAGATATAAGCAAGCATCTTCATGCTATGCTGCGATATACCATCGTCACAATACCACTATTCACTTCTCCGCGCTATTTGTATCCATAGTGGTGCTAACACGTCGATGACAGGATATCCCAAAGAAGGTTTCACGTGGAACCTAGCTTACCAAGTGCTCAACGCATCATATCATTGCCCCCCTTGTTCCACGTGAAACAAGGGGTATGTTGTGATGAAAAAGAGGCAGAAGGCTGTTTAATCGAGCGCCACAGAGTCCGTGGGATGATGCAAAAAAAGGCCCGCTTTACTACGCGACTTAAAGTACTGCTGGTCATATAATTCATTCAGAAAGGCTTCACGCAATGGTTGATTAAAACCCCACTTCTCAGGATAAGCCAGCACTTTTTTCAATGCCACTTCATCTTTTATGTCGTAAGTCATGTCACCAAAATTATAAAATGCCTCTCCTGCCGTCATGACAGGTTTGTCAAAAAAGAAGGCCTGAAAACCCATCGATGAGTTGACTGTGAGAAGCGCCTGACATGACTTCATCAATTCAACGCTATCGACTTTATTGACAATCACAAAAGCGTCATGTGCATATTGAGACAAAAGATCCTCATATGATTGTTTAGATGAAGGATGCGCTTTGACATACAAAGCCCAATCAGATGGCAAGGCATACGACAGTCGGTGTAGTATCGCAAGCCATTCATCCATACTGTAAACCCAACGACCGTATAAGGTAAGTTGTGAGTCACCTGACACCTGTAGCGGACAAAAAATATACCGCTTCTGGAGCATGCCTTGTGATGCATTGCCTTGTTGAACAAAGGGTGATGCCGAAGGACGTGCTGTAATCGAAGATTGCCAAGCCAAATATCGCTTAGGATCTCCCTGACTTGGACGCGATAAATAATAATCAGATGATCGGGACAAGGCACAGCCCGCATTGATGCCCTCAGAGTCGGCCACAAAATAACCAGGTAATGCAGCGTGTTCAAGGAATAAACGCTTCACATTGGCATGCTTTGCAGCCAACATAAACATGGCACGGGTCCCTTTGACACCATTCCAACTTACCGCCACCACCTGACGATGCTTAAGAAAATAACGGTAACAACGCCAATAAACCATGGTATAATAAATCACTTTGATGCGAGAGTGGCTACAACCTTGTGCCAAGAAATACTGTCGGACTTGATGCCACACGTGACGAGAAAAAGGCACTGACCATCCCATACAGAAATAACCACACCAAGACACTTTTGCAAATAACCGCTGAATATCATGATAATTAAATCGACGATGATGAGGACTGGCGCGTCGTCTTCTACAAAAAGACGATAAAGGCATCAAAATAATATAATGCATGTCCTCCTCCTAATCGCACCTAAACAAGTTTTTTTCTTCCGCATGTTTCACGTGAAACATCTCATATGTGACGGGCACCTTTTTCTGTGTTAAGATAGCACAAGATCAACTAGCAAAACAATGTCTTTCGTTATCTTTACTTTGGAGTTTCCATGATGTCCTGTCCCGTTTTACAGCAACTTAGCACGCCCTTACAAAAAACCATTGCCTCGCTTGGCTTTGAACAACTCACCCCGATTCAAAAGGAAG